>NZ_KB911782.1:0-458960 GCF_000383655.1 Streptomyces sp. 351MFTsu5.1
CGCCGGCAACCTGCTGCCCCAACAGGTCATCATCACCCCTCTGTACCGCCTCTACCTCCTCATCGACCTGCCCGGCATCACCATGTCCGGCAAGCTCTACGACTCCGCCCTCGGCCTGGTCCTCATCCACATCGCCTTCCAGTCCGGCTTCTGCGCCTTCGTCCTGTCCAACTACATGCGCATGCTGCCCCACGAACTCACCGAAGCCGCCCTCGTCGACGGCGCCTCGGTCTGGCGGATGTACTGGCAGATCGTCCTGCCCCTGTGCAAACCCGCGATGGCCGCCCTGGGCACCCTGCTCTCCATCTGGATCTACAACGACTTCTTCTGGGCGATCGTGCTGATCTCCACCGGCGAGAACATGCCCATCACCTCCGCCCTGAACAACCTCTCCGGCCAGTACTTCACCGACCCCAACCTCGTCGCCGCCGGAGCCCTCCTCACCGCCATCCCCACCCTCATCGTCTACTTCGTCCTCCAACGCCAGTTCGTCAGCGGACTGACCCTCGGCGCCAACAAGGGCTGACCACCACCCCGTTCGAAAGCGACTCCTGCATTGACTACCGCACGCGGTCTTCGCCTTCCCGGTATCGCCTACGGCGGCGACTACAACCCCGAGCAGTGGCCCGAGGAGGTCTGGGCCGAAGACGTCCGTCTCATGCGTGAGGCGGGCGTGAACATGGTCAGCGTCAACATCTTCTCCTGGGCGCTGCTGGAGCCCCGGGAGGGTGAGTTCGACTTCTCGCGCCTGGACCGGATCCTCGCCCTGCTGCACGACCACGGCATCGCCGCGGACCTCGCGACCCCGACGGCCGCCCCGCCCGCCTGGTTCTTCCGCAGGCACCCCCAGGCCCTGCCCGTCGACCGGGACGGCCGGCAGCTGTCGTACGGCAGCCGTCAGACCTTCTGCCCCTCCAGCCCCGCCTACCGTGAGGCGGCTTTGCGGACCGCCCGCGCGCTCGGCGAGCGCTACGGCGACCACCCGGCCGTGGTCATGTGGCACATCCACAACGAGTACGGCTGCCACAACGCGGAGTGCTACTGCGACACCTCGGCCCAGGCCTTCCGCCGCTGGCTGCGGGAGCGCTACGGCGACCTGGACGCCCTCAACGACGCCTGGGGCACCACCTTCTGGAGCCAGTGGTACTACGACTGGGACGAGATCATCCCGCCCCGCACCACCGGAGCCGTCCCCAACCCCACCCACCGACTCGACTGGCGGCGCTTCTGCTCCGACGAACTGCTGTCGCTGTACACGGCGGAACGGGACCTGCTGCGCGAGCTGGCTCCGCAGATCCCCGCCACCACCAACTTCATGGTGAACTTCTCCTTCGAGGCGCTGGACTACTGGCGCTGGGCACCGGAGTTGGACATCGTCTCCAACGACCACTACCTGCGCTCGACCGACCCCGAGTCGGAGGTCGACATCGCGCTCAGCGGTGACCTGGTCCGCTCGCTGTCCGGCGGCCCGTGGCTGCTGATGGAGCACTCGACGGGCGCCGTGAACTGGCAGCCCGTCAACAGGGCCAAGACAGCAGGGGAGTTGCGCCGCAACGCACTCGCCCATGTCGCCCGGGGCGCCGACGGCATCGCCTACTTCCAGTGGCGGGCCGCCAAGGCGGGCGCCGAGCAGTGGCACTCGGCGATGCTGCCGCACGCCGGCACCGACAGCCAGATCTGGCGGGACGTGGTCCGACTCGGCTCTGATCTGGGCGCCTTGGCCGAGGTGCGGGGCAGCACGACGGAGGCCCGGGTCGCGGTGGTGTGGGACTGGAACGCGCACTGGGCCGTCGAGGCGGAGTCCCAGCCCAGCGGCGAACTGCGCTTCGTCGATCTGGTGCGGGACTGGTACCGGCCGCTGTGGCAGGCCGGTGTGGCCGTGGACTTCGTACGCCCCGACGCCGACCTGTCCGGGTACCGTCTCGTGCTCGCGCCGAGTCTCTACCTGGTCGACGACGCGGGCGCGGCCAACCTGACCGGCTTCGCCGAGCGCGGCGGCACCCTGGCCGTCGGTTTCCACAGCGGTGCCGTGGACGCCAACTGCCATGTGCGGCTGGGTGGTTATCCGGGCGCCTTCCGGGAGGCCCTCGGGGTGCGCACGGACGAGCTCTTCCCGCTGCTGCCCGGCGAGTCCCTCAGCCTCAGCGACGGCGGCACGGCGTCCCTGTGGTCGGAGCGGGTCGCGCTCGCCGGAGCGGAGACCGTCACGTCGTACACCTCGGGCCCCCTGGCCGGGGTCCCGGCGGTCACCCGGCACCCCTACGGCGAGGGCGTCGCCTGGTACCTGGCCACGCGGCCCGACCCCGCGACCTTCGCCGCCCTGCTCGCCCGCATCTGCGGGGAGGCCGGGGTGCAGCCGGTGCTGGCCGGTGTGCCGGCCGGTGTGGAGGCGGTCCGGCGCACCGGCGCCGACGCCGAGTACCTGTTCCTGATCGACCACGCCGGGAGCGGCGCCGAGATCCCGGCCGAGGGCGTCGAGCTGCTCACGGGCAAGGACGTCAGCGGTTGGGTCACCGTCCCGCCAGGGGGTGTGGCGGTCGTCCGCGAGCCGCGCAACCGGCCGTGAAGTGGTGCGTTCCGACCGGGCATGAGTGCGGATCTTCGGGGTAACAGGGTCATGCCTACCGGGGAGGGGCCGTCACACCTGGGGAGGTCGCGACGGCTCCTCTCTCCCCGGACCGGGTCCGTCGGTGCCTGATCGGCCCCTGAGGCCGGGGGCGCCCCGACGGGCCCGGCAGGGGAGAATGAGGGCCGTACCCAACGGTCGACCCTTGCGGAGGAGCGGGTAAATGCAGAACGCGCGAGCGGGACAGGTCGCCGGACCCGAGGACCTCATCGATGTGGCCCGTCTGGTCACGGCGTACTACGCACTGCACCCGGACCCGGCGGAGCCGGGGCAGCGGGTGGCGTTCGGCACCTCGGGGCACCGCGGTTCGTCCTTCGCGGTGGCGTTCAACGAGGACCACATCGCGGCCACCAGTCAGGCCATCTGCGAGTACCGGGCCGCCCAGGGCACCGATGGTCCACTCTTCCTCGGCGCCGACACGCACGCCCTGTCGGAGCCGGCGCGGATCACGGCGCTGGAGGTCTTCGCGGCCAACGACGTGACCGTGCTCATCGACGAGGCCGACGGCTACACGCCCACCCCGGCGGTGTCGCACGCCATCCTGACCCACAACCGCTCGCGCACCTCCGGGCTCGCGGACGGGGTGGTGGTCACGCCCTCGCACAACGCGCCCGCCGACGGCGGTTTCAAGTACAACCCGCCCAGCGGCGGTCCGGCCGGTTCGGAGGCGACCTCCTGGATCCAGGACCGCGCCAACGAGATCATCACCGGCGGTCTGAAGGACGTACGGCGTATCCCCTACAGCCGTGCCCTCGCCGCGCCCGGCACCGGCCGCTACGACTTCCTCGGCACCTATGTGGCCGATCTGCCGGCCGTGCTGGACCTGGAGGCGATCCGGTCCGCCGGGGTGCGCGTCGGCGCCGATCCGCTGGGCGGCGCTTCGGTGGCCTACTGGGGCCGGATCGCCGAACAGCACCGGCTCGACCTCACGGTGGTGAACCCGCTCACGGATCCCACCTGGCGGTTCATGACGCTGGACTGGGACGGCAAGATCCGCATGGACTGCTCGTCGCCGTACGCCATGGCCTCGCTGATCGAGCAGCGCGACCGCTTCGACATCGCCACCGGCAACGACGCGGACGCCGACCGGCACGGCATCGTGACACCGGACGCGGGTCTGATGAACCCCAACCACTATCTGGCCGTGGCCATCTCCTACCTGTTCTCGCACCGGGAGCAGTGGCCCGCGGGCGCCGGGATCGGCAAGACGCTGGTGTCGTCGAGCATGATCGACCGGGTCGCGGCGGACGTCGGCCGGCCGCTGGTCGAAGTCCCCGTCGGGTTCAAGTGGTTCGTGGACGGTCTGTCGGACGGCACCCTCGGCTTCGGCGGTGAGGAGTCGGCCGGTGCGTCCTTCCTGCGCCGGGACGGCTCGGTGTGGACCACCGACAAGGACGGCATCATCCTGGCGCTGCTCGCCTCCGAGATCACGGCGGTGACCGGGAAGACCCCCTCGCAGCACTACGCCGGGCTCACCGACCGCTTCGGCGCGCCCGCGTACGCGCGCGTGGACGCCCCGGCCTCCCGTGAGGAGAAGGCCCTGCTGGCCAAGCTGTCCCCGCGACAGGTCACCGCCGACACCCTCGCCGGGGAGCCGGTGACCACGGTCCTCACGGAGGCTCCGGGCAACGGCGCCGCCCTCGGCGGCATCAAGGTCGCCACCGCCAACGCCTGGTTCGCGGCCCGTCCCTCGGGCACGGAGGACGTCTACAAGATCTACGGCGAGTCCTTCCTCGGCCCGGACCATCTGCGCCAGGTGCAGGAGGAGGCCAGGTCGGTGGTACTGGGGGCGCTGGGGTCCTGAAACCGGCCCGTCGGGAGTCCTGGGGTCCCGGGGGTGCTGGGGGTGCTGGGGGGGCCACTCCGCCGGGTCGCCGGTGCCGAGGCAGGGAAAGCCGGCCCGGGCATGCCGGACGTCCCGGGACGCTGGAGGCCTGCCCCCAGGTCGCCGACGCCGAGCCGCCGAAAGCCGGGCCCGGCCCGCCGGGCATGCCGGGGCCCGAAAGGGCTGAGCCGGGCCGCCGGGCACCCGTTCGGTCCAGGTCGGCCCGGCCGACCGGCGGCTTCGGATCGGGGTCCGGTTCGGCGGCCGTCCCTGCCCCGGCCAAGGTCGCCGTGCCGTCGGCGGCCATCGGCCCGACAGTCGACTCCCGGTCGCCGTGCCGTTCAGCGGTCCCGGTCCGGGGGCCGATCGCGCCACGCGGCCGACCACTCGGGGCGGTCGGCTAAGCGGTGCGGCTGGTCGCGGTGCGGGGCCGGTTGCCAGTGGCGCGGGTCGGCCTGGATCGCCGTACGAGATCCTTCGCGGCCGTGTCCCACTCCGGGTGTTCGAAGGTGAAGCCCGCCGCCCGCAGTCGGCCCGGTGTCACCCGGCGGCTCTTGAGGAGCAGTTCGGTGTCCGAGCGCAGTGCGAACGCGCCCAGTTCGGCCATCCAGCGGGTCGCGGGCAGCCCTGCCGGGACGCCCCAGGCCGAGCGGAGCGCCCGCATGAAGTCGCGGTGCGGCAGCGGGCCGGGCGAGGCGAGGTTCACCGGTCCCGAGAGGTCCTCGCGGGCGATCAGGAAGTCCACCGCGCGGACGAAGTCCTCGGCGTGGATCCAGGAGACGTACTGCGCGCCGCCGGCCACCGGGCCGCCGAGTCCGAGCCGGACCAGTCGCGACAGGACGTCGAACACACCACCGCGGTCGGGGCTCATGACCATCGCCGCGCGCAGGGCGAGCTTGCGGGTCGCGGGTGTCGGCGCCTCGGTCTGCGCCCGCTCCCAGTTCTTCGCGATCTCCACGCTGTGGGCCCAGTAGTCCGGCACCCCGGACTCGGAGCCGCCGATCACGCCGGTGGTCTCGTCCTGGGCGGCGTCGAAGCGGTGGGCGTAGATCGTCGCCGTGCTCATCTGCAACCACACCCGCGGCGGCCGTGCGGCCGCGGCGACGGCCTCGCCGACCACACGTGCCGAGTCCACCCGGGAGTCCATCATGGCCCGCAGGTTCTCGGCGGTGTAGCGGCAGGACACGCTGCGCCCGGCCAGGTTGATCACGACATCGCTGCCGTCGATCGCCTCGGCCCAGCGGCCGAGGGTGACGCCGTCCCAGGCGAGGTGGTGCGGGCGGGTGGGTCGTCGGGTCAGCACCGTGACCTCGTGGCCGGCGGCCGTCAGGGCGCGGTCGAGGACCGTGCCCACCTGTCCGGTGCCGCCGGGCAGCACAAACTTCATGAGATCCCCCTCAGCGTGGCTCGCCACAGCCTAACCGCCGTTTTTGAACATGTTCAACAGGGGGGGTCAGGTCTGGTCCGGCCGGTCCTTCCGCACCCGCTGGGCCACGTCGCGCAGCTTGATGTTGTGGTGCTGGGAGATACGACGCAGCACGTTGAACGCGTCGTCCTCGCTCAGCCCATGCCGCTCCATCAGGATGCCCATGGCTTCGCCGATGGCGTGCCGGGACTTCATGGCGTCCTCGAGCTGGTCGATGGTGCGCGCATCGGCCACGGCCACGGCGGCGTGCGAGGCGAGCAGCCAGCCGGCGGTCTCGATGTCCTTGCCGAAGGCTCCGGGGCGGCGGGAGTAGAGGTTCAGCGCGCCGAAGTCCTCGTCGTGGGTGTAGAGCAGCACTCCGGTCATGCTGCCGATGCCCAGCTCCCGCGCGGCCACGGCGAACCGGGGCCAGCTCGGCTGGGGTTCACGCAGGTCCGCGATCCGGTACACCCGCTCACCGTCCGGGCGCTGCGCGAGATCGAAGCAGGGCCCCTCGGCCAGCTCACCCTGGAGCCGGTCGGACGCCTCGACGACGTCCCCGCAGGAGGACAGCGTGACCGCCCGGCCCTTGCGCAGTGCGAGGATCCCGGCCGCGTCGCAGCCGTCCACCAGTCTCACCGCCGAGGCCGCGATCTCGTCCAGTGTGCCCTGCACCGAGTCCTGCGCCAGCAGGTTCCGGGCGAGCTGGGCCATCGACTCGGCGAATTCCCGCCACTCCACCACGACCACCCGCTTCGATCATTCGTACGAACACCCTATCGCCGCCCCGCCGAGCCGTCCTCGCCGGAGCTGGTACCGCTGCGGGGCCCGGGGACCACTCCCCCGCGACCACCGCCGTCAGTGCCGTCAGATACCCGGAGCCGTGCGAATCAGGCCACGCCGGGGCTCACCGCTTCCCGGGGCGGTGCACGAGCAGGACAAGGGGCCCAACCGCGAGCAGCACGGCCAGGACCGCGTAGCCGTAGGTGAGGGTCGTGGCCGTTGCGACGGCGGCGACGAGCAACGGGCCGCCCGCGTCGCCGAGTTCGCGGCCGAGTTCGGCGGAACCCATGGTCTGGCCCAGCCGCTCCGGCGGGGTCGACGAGGCCAGCGTGGCGAAGCCGAGCGGGGTGATCAGTCCGGTTCCGGCGCCGATCAGGGCGGCCGCGCACAGGACGCCTGCCAGGCCCGGCAGCCTCGCGCAGGCCAGGCCGGCCGCGGTGACGAGGAGACCCGCGAGCAGGCCGGAGCGGGCCGTCAGGCGCCCCTCGTCGAGCGCGCGCCCGGCCCTGGGCTGGACGACGGCCGCGCAGGCGGCGAGCACGGACACGGCGGCACCGGTGGCGACCGTGCCGAGGCCCGCGGCCCGGCCCGAGACGGGCAGGAAGCCGACGCCGACGGACAGGGCGGCGGTCGCCCCGGCCAGGGCAGCGGTCGGGGCGAGGAAGACGGGGTCCGCGAGGCGCCGCGCCAGATCCAGCACGGTCTGCCGGGCCTTGGGCAGCGGGGGTACGACGGGTACCGCGACGGCGGCCCAGACGGCCACGGCCGCGCCCAGCACCGCCAGCACCGCGAACAGCAGCCGCAGTCCCCCGGCCCACACCAGGACCCCGCCGAGCAGCGGGCCGAGGGTGTAACCGACGGACTTGCAGAACCCGTAGCTGCCGAAGGCGCGGCCGTGCCCGGCGGTCGGGTTGAGGCGGGCCACCAGGGCGGAGGCGGACGGGGAGAAGGCCGAGGCCGCGGCACCCTGGCCGAGGCGGGCCGCCCAGAGCCGGCCCGGGCTGTCCGCGACGACGTACAGCGCGGAGGCGGCGGCGAAGGCGACGAGGCCGCCGAGCAGCACCGGGCGGGCGCCGATCCGGTCGGCGAGGGAGCCGAACAGCGGCTTCAGGACGACCTCGGCGCCGTCGTACAGGGCGAGGAGGCCGCCCAGCACGAGGAGCGAGGTGACGGCGTCGTCGGAGAAGCCGCCGAGGTTCGCGGCGATGCCGTGGGCGCCGAAGGCGGTGGTGAAGCCTGCCGCGTAGAGGGGCCACATCGCGCGGGCCGGGGCCGCCTGCCGGGGTGCCTCCGTGGAGTTCATCGCTGGTCGGACGGGGTCTCGTGGAGGGCCGCGAAGACCCGCTCCGCGTAGTCCTCGCAGGCGGCCGTGCACTGCCTGAGACGTTCGCCGGCCCGGGCCGCCTCCGGGGTACCGAAGACGTCCCGGGCGGTCAGGTCGCGGTGCCAGCGTCGCAGCCGTTCCAGCGACTGCTCCTCTTCCTCCAGTTCGGCGAGGGTGAACTTGGCGATGCGGATCTCCTTGGCCAGCTCCTCCTCGAACTTGCCGCAGTCCGCCAGGAACTCCGCCCAGTCGGCCGACCGGGCCGCGCCGAACAGCTCGCGGAGCCGGGCCGCGTCCTGTGGCCCGCGCCCCGACGCGGTGAGCGTCATCGCCTGTCCGCCGGCCTTCTCGGTCAGCGCGAGCGCCCGCTCGATGCCGTCGCCGAAGACCGGCACGTCCGGTACGGCCCAGATGCCCTGGCCGAGCGAGAGCGCACCGATCTTCCGCAGCTCGCGCCAGACCGCCACGCGGTGCCGGGAGGGCTCCGCGTCCAGCTTGATCACGAGCACGAGCCAGCGGCCCGCGCTGTCGACAGTCGTCACACGCGTGAATGTAGCAGCCGTTACATCGACGCTGGGGCGAGGTCAGGCGGCCCTGCGTCCGCTCTCCGCGTGCGCGCGGATGACGTCGGCGTACCGGTGACCGGTCCCCTTGATGGTGCGCTTCTGGGTCCGGTAGTCGACGTGGACGAGCCCGAACCGCTTGTCGTAGCCGTACGCCCACTCGAAGTTGTCCAGCAGGGACCAGGCGAAGTACCCGGCCAGCGGGGCTCCCTTGCGGGCGGCGGAGGCGCAGGCGGCGAGGTGGTCGATCAGGTACTCCTGGCGCTGCGGGTCGTCGACCGTGCCGTCGGGGCGTACGACGTCGGGGTAGGCGGAGCCGTTCTCGGTGACGTACAGCCTGCGGGCGCCGTACTCGTGCGTCAGGCGGAGCAGCAGGGTCTCGATGCCGCTCGCGTCGATCTCCCAGCCCATGCCGGTGCGCGGGACACCCGGGCGGGCGATCTCGCGGGCCCGGGGTGCCGGGCCGGTGGGGTCGTCGGCAACGGTAACCGGCATGTAGTAGTTCAGGCCCAGCCAGTCCAGGGGCTGGGCGATCGTCGCCGAGTCGCCCGGCTGCTCCGGGAGTTCGACGCCGTAGACCTCGCGCATGTCGTCGGGGAAGCCGCGGCCGTGGATCGGGTCGAGCCACCAGCGGTTGGTGTGGCCGTCCATGCGGCGGGCGGCCTCGACGTCCTCGGGCCGGTCGGTGGCGGGGTGGATCGTCGAGAGGTTGTTGACGATGCCGACCTGGGCGCCGGGGGCCGCCGCGCGGATCGCCCGGGTGGCCAGGCCGTGGCCGAGGAGCAGGTGGTAGGAGGCGCGGACCGCGGCGGTGAGGTCGGTCAGGCCGGGGGCCATCTTGCCCTCCAGGTGGCCGATCCACGCCGAGCACAGGGGCTCGTTGAGCGTGGTCCAGTGGTTCACCCGGTCGCCCAGTCGTGCGGCCACGACCGAGGCGTACGCGGCGAAGTGCTCGGCGGTGTCGCGGGAGGGCCAGCCGCCGCGGTCCTGGAGGACCTGGGGCAGGTCCCAGTGGTAGAGGGTGACGGACGGGGTGATGCCGGCGGCGAGGAGGCCGTCGATCAACTCGTCGTAGAAGTCGAGGCCCTTGGCGTTGACCGGGCCGTCGCCGCCGGGCACGACGCGCGGCCAGGCGACGGACAACCGGTAGGCGTTGGTGCCGAGTCGGCGCATGAGGTCGATGTCCTCGCGCCAGCGGTGGTAGTGGTCGCAGGCGACGTCGCCGGTGTCGCCGCCCGCGACCTTGCCCGGCGTGTGCGAGAAGGTGTCCCAGATCGAGGGTGAGCGGCCGTCCTCGGTGACGGCTCCCTCGATCTGGTAGGCGGCCGTGGCCGTGCCCCACAGGAAGTCGCGCGGGAGTGCGGCGAGGTCGATGGTCACGAAAGTCCTTTCGGGGTGGGTCACTTGACGGCGCCCGCCGTCAGCCCGGCGACGAGATAGCGCTGGAGCAGGAGGAACCCGGCGACCACGGGGACGCTGACGACCAGCGAGGCGGCCATGATCTGGTTCCAGTAGACGTTGTTGAGCGTGGAGTAGCCCTGGAGGCCGACGGCGAGGGTGCGGGTCGTGTCGTTGGTCATGACGGAGGCGAAGAGCACTTCTCCCCACGCGGTCATGAAGGCGTAGACGGCGACCGCGACGATCCCGGGGATCGCGGCGGGCACGACGACCCGGAAGAGCGCCCCGAGCGGCCCGCAGCCGTCGACCAGGGCCGCCTCGTCCAGGTCGCGCGGCACCGAGTCGAGGTATCCGATCAGCATCCAGATGGAGAACGGGAGCGAGAAGGTGAGGTACGTCAGGATCAGTCCGCCGCGCGAGCCGAACAGGGCGATCCCGGTGGCGTTGCCGATGTTGACGTAGATCAGGAACAGCGGCAGCAGGAAGAGGATGCCAGGGAACATCTGCGTGGACAGCACGGTGACCGTGAAGACGCGCTTGCCCCGGAAGTCGTAGCGGCTCACCGCGTAGGCGGCGAAGACCGCGATGACGACCGAGCAGACGGTCGCCGCGCCCGCCACGATCAGGGAGTTCACGAAGTAGCGGGCGAGCGGGATCGTCGACCAGATGTCGATGTACGGCCGGATGGTCAACTCGCTCGGCAGCCAGTGGAACTGCCCGGTGACGTCCGCGAGCGGCTTCAGCGAGCTGGAGACCATGACGTACACCGGCAGCAGCACGAAGCCGGTGAGCAGGGTGAGGAAGATCCGCCGGGACCACAGGAACGAACGCGGCGGCGCCATGGGCGAGTTGGGGCTAGACATCGGCCGGCTTCCTTCCCCGGGTGGTCAGCAGGAGGTACACGCCGGTCACCACGAGCAGGAACAGCAGCAGGAGGACCGACATGGCCGAGCCGGTGCCGAAGTTCCAGGTGACGAAGGAGGCTTGGTAGATGTGGACCGAGATGAGGTCCGCGGCCTCCGGGGCCGACCTGCCGAACAGGACGTACGGCGTGTTGAAGTCGTTGAAGGTCCACAGGAACAGCACCAGGAGCAGGACCTGGTTGACCGGGCGCAGGGACGGCAGGGTGATGCGGCGGATCTGCTGCCACAGGCCGGCCCCGTCCAGCGCCGCCGCCTCGTACAGCTCACCGGGGATGTTCTGGAGTCCGGCCATCACGATGAGGAAGGCGAACGGCCAGCCCTTCCACACCGACACCGTCAGCAGCGCCCAGAAGCTGTTGTCGCCGATGAGCCAGAACGACGGCTTGCCGGTGAGGTGCAGCTGGTCGTGCAGGACGTGGTTCACCAGGCCGTTGTCGTGCTGGAACATGAACACCCAGGTGATGACGGCCGCGTAGACCGGCAGCGCGTACGGCACCAGGAACAGGGCGCGCAGCAGGCCCCGGCCGCGGAAGGTGTCCTGCATGAAGACGGCCGCCGCCGTGCCGATCAGCCAGCACAGGCCGACCGACAGCAGCGTGAAGGCGACGGTGACGAGGAACGAGTGCAGCAGGGCCTCGCCGACGGGGGCGTCGAAGTCCACCGACACCTTGTAGTTGTCGAGCCCTGACCAGGGCGCGGCGCCCCAGTCGCGGATGTAGAACTGGGTGAGCTCCTTGAAGCTCATCACCGTGCCGATGACCATCGGCACCAGGTGGACCAGGAGTTCCAGGAGCAGGGCGGGCAGCAGGAGCAGGTAGGGCAGTCCGATGCGGCGGATCCTTCCGGGGCGGCGGCGGGGATGAGGATGCGCCGCCCCGGAAGGGGTCTTGCCCACGGACTGCTCCACGGGAGCGGTGGTGGTCATCGTGCTCACTTCGTCGGCATCTGCTGCTGGGCCTTCTCCAGCGCCGCCTTCACCGAGTCGGTGGTGACCGCGCGCCCGGCGGCCGCGTCGGCGAACAGGTCCTTGACGGCGGTTCCCACGGCGGTCTCGAACTGTGACTCGTCGGCGACCTGCGGCAGCGCGGCGGCGCTGGTGGCGAGGGTGTCCTTGAGGACCTTGTTGGCGCCCGAGCTGAAGGTGGCGTCCGACTGCACGGTCTTGACCGGCGGGATGGAGCTGTAGGCGGTGTTGAGGATCTTCTGCTCGGCGTCGCTGGTCATGAACTTCACGAACTTCTTGGCGCCGTCGATGTTGTCGGTGTTCTTGAAGACGGCCAGGTTGATGCCCATGACGGCCGAGTTGACCTGGGTGCCGGTGCCGGGCGTGCCGGACTGCACGGGCACCGGTGCGATGCCGTACTTGTCCGCGCTCATGCCCTGGGACTCGAGGTTGGCGGAGGCGGACTGCCACAGCAGCATGGCCTGGTTGCCCTTGGCGAAGTCGCTCACGGACTGGTTCTGGGCGTACTCGGCGTCGCCGGTCGGGATGACCTTGTCCTTGGCCATGAGGTCGACGTACTGCTTGACCGCGGCCACGACCTTGTCGTTGGTGAAGTCGGGCTTGCCGTCGGGGGTGAAGAACGCGCCGCCGTGCTGCTGGGCGAAGACGAAGACGTGGTGGATGTTCTCCGACAGGTTCGCGCCCTCGGCGCCGAGCGCGGACTTGCCCTTGGCCTGGATCTTCTTGCCGTCGGCGATCAGCTCGTCCCAGGTGGCCGGGGGCTTGCTGATGCCGGCGTCGGCGAAGAGCTGCTTGTTGTAGTAGAGGGCGTAGGCCATGGAGTAGAGCGGGACGGCGGCCGGGTCCTGGCCCTGGGCGCCGGTGGAGCCGAGCGCGGAGTCGACGAAACGGTCCTTGCCGCCGATCGCGGCGTAGTTCTTGGCGTTCCAGGGCAGCAGGGCGCCGGTGGCCTGGAGGGAGGCGCTCCAGGTGTTGCCGATGTTGAGGACGTCGGGGCCCTGCCCCGAGGTGGTCGCGGTGAGGATGCGGTTGAGCAGGTCGGACCAGGGGACGACCTCCACCTTGACCTTGATACCGGTCTGCTTCTGGAACCTGTCGAGTTCGGGCTGGAGGACCTTCTTGTCGACCTCGATGCTGGCGCCCTGGTTGGAGGCCCAGTAGGTGAGGGTCTTCGGCGAGTCGTTGGACCCGTCGCTCGTCGACGATCCGCCGCCGCAGGCGGTCACGAGCGTCAGCAGCGAGGCGGTGACGGCTCCGGCGGCCGCGACCCTGGTTCTGCGCATCTGGCGTCCCTTCCAGAGGAGACCCTTGGGTGCGTTCACTTCCCGAACGCCACCCAGGAGTTAATTTATGGCGTGATTTAAGACGCGAAGGAAACGCGCGTCAAGGGCTCGGGCCGGGGTATCTTGCAGGTCGGGGCCGATCCGGAAGGGTTCACATGGCGGTGCGGAACGGGCGGACGGTGCGCGACCTGCGACGGGGCAACCGCACCGCCGTACTACAACGGTTGTATTTCGACGGCCCCATGAGCCGCTTCGCGCTGGCCCCGGCCACCGGCCTCAGCGCCGGCTCCATCAGCAACGTGGTCGCGGACCTGATCGCGGACGACCTGGTCGAGGAGGCCGGCACCGTCGAGTCCGACGGCGGCCGCCCCCGCACCCTGCTGCGCGTCGCGCCCGGCGGCGGGCACATGATCGGCGTCGATGTCGGCGAGACCCGCGTGCGCGTGGAGCTCTTCGACCTCGCCCTGACCGAACTGGCCCGCACGGAAAGGCCCCTGGAGCATCACGGCTACGACGTCGAGGTCGTCGTCGGGCACATCCGTGACGGTGTCGCCGAGGTCCTAGCCGCGACCGGCATCACCCCGGAGCAGTTGCTGGGCGTCGGGATCGGGGTCCCCGGCATCGTGGCCCGCACTCCCGGGCAGGGCGCCGTGGTCCATGGTCAGACGATCGGCTGGGACGCCGTGCCGCTGGAAGCCCTGCTGCGTGCGAGCGGCGAACTCCCGGACTCCGTCACGTACTTCATCGACAACGGGGCCCGCACCCTCGGCCAGGCCGAGCTGTGGTTCGGAGCGGGCCGGGGCTGCCGCAACGCGGTCGTGGTCCTGTTCGGCTCGGGCGTCGGCGCCTGTCTCGTCACCGAGGACATGGAGTACGGCCGCCCGCTGGAGTGGGGGCACCTCACCGTCCAGGTCAGGGGCCGCCGCTGCCGCTGTGGGGCACGGGGCTGCCTGGAGGCGTACGCGGGCGCCGAGTCGATGCTGGAGCGATGGCGGGAGGAAGGGGGACGTCCACCGCGGGGCGTCGACGAGGAGAGCGCCCTGACGGCGATGCTGCGGGCCGCCTACCCGGACACGGACGGCGGGGACGAGGGGGGCCGAGAAGCCGACCCGGCGGCGCTCGCCGTACTGGAGGAGACCGCCGAGTACGTCGGCGCCGGACTGTCCGACCTGATCAACCTCTTCCAGCCCGAACGCATCCTCATCGGCGGCTGGGCGGGCCTCCAGGTCGGACCGCGCCTGCTGCCCGCCGTACGCCGGTATGCCGACGCGCACGCCCTGCGCCATCCCGCCGAGCGGGTCTCCATCGACCTGGGCGAACTCGGCCCGGACGCGGTGACGGTCGGCGCCGCGAGTCTGCCGCTGGCCGACTTCTTCGCCCGGGGCGGACAGCGCGCCGACCGCGGCGGGCCACGGGAGGGCTGAACTCCCGCGTGCGCCCGGTCCCTCAGGTGCGGTCGTGGAGCGTGATCTGGTAGCCGTCGGGGTCGGCGAAGGTGAAGGTGCGGCCGAAGGGGCCGTCGACCGGAGCGGAGACGATGGCGCGCCCGTCGGCGACGAGCGCGTCATGGATGCCCTGGACGTCGGTGGCGTGCAGCCAGAGGGCCACGCCGATGCCGGGCCCGCCGACGGAGTCGAGGTCGGTGCCCGGGACGAGGTCACGGAGAGCGAAGGCGATCGGCTTCGTGTCGAAGACGACGGCGTGCGGAGGCCCTGCCGGCGAGCGGACGAGGCCGAGGTACCGCTCGTAGAACGCCTGCGAGGCGTCGAGGTCGCGCACTTGCAGCGAGATGAAGTCGGGGCCGGTGGCGGGCATGGTGACACTCCTTCTTTCGTGTCAGTTTTCTGACACGCGGCAAGCTATGTCAGAATCCTGACATGAGTCAAGAAGGTGTCGGCGTCGACCTGGAGACGTCACTGGGCTATCTGCTCAAGGAAGCGTCGAGCGCCCTGCGCACGGCGATGGAGGAGGTGCTGCGGCCGCTCGGGATGAGCGTGACGCACTACTCCTGCCTCGAACTGCTGGCGCAGCGACCGGGCTTGTCGAACTCGGAGCTCGCGCGGGGCGCGTTCGTGACACGGCAGACGATGAACGTGCTGCTCCAGGCCCTGGAGCGGGACGGCTTCGTGACCAGGCCCGCCGAGGCTCCGGTGGGGAAGGTGCTGCCCACCCGGCTCACGCCGAGCGGCCGGCGAAGTCTCGAGAAGGCGAGCGCGGCCGTGCGCTCCGTCGAGGCGAGGATGCTGTCCGGGCTGACCGGAGCCGAGCAGGCGGCCGCGTTCGGGGCCCTGAAGAGCATGATCCATTCACTGCGCGGCGACGACGGGGGCACACGGGTCGTTCCCTGACGCACGCGAGCCCTGCTCTCCGTTCAGGGGAGAACAGGGCTCGCTGCCAAGGGGCCTTACGGCGTCAGACCACCATCCACTGCTGGTTGGCGCCCGCGGTGCAGCTCGCCTGGTCGAGGGCGGCTCCATTGGAGGTGGACGCCCCGGCGACTTCCAGGCACTTGCCGCTGTTGACGTTGGCGAAGGTGACGTAGCCGCCGATCACGGCCGTCCTCGTCCACAGCTGCTGGGGAGCGCCGGTACACGTCGACTGGACGGCCACCGCCCCGTCGGCCGTCGAACCGCCGGAGATCTGGAGGCACTTGCCGCTGTTGACGTTCACCAGCTCGTAGTTGGAGCCCACCGCGGTGGGCACCCACTGCTGGTTGGCACCGGAGTTGCAGTTGCCGGAGTTCACCGAGGCCCCGTCCGCCGTGCTCAGGTACCACACGTCCGCGCACTTGCCGCTGTTGCGGTTGAGCAGGTGGTTGTTCGCGGTGCCGAGCGGAGCGGCGAGGACCGGCCAGCCGCCCGCGAAGGTCACCTGGCGGATGTCCAGGGTCTCCTGACCGGAGTTGTCACCGTCGTAGTAGTGGTAGGCGAGGAACTTGGACGTGCCGTCGTCGTAGGCGTCGGCACCGCCCGCGGCCACCCTGGGATAGGCGCCGGTGAGGACGGTGGTGCCGCCGCCCGAGGCCATGTCCGTGCCGTTCTGGTCGAGATAGGGGCCGGTGATGCTGGTGGAGCGGCCGACCACCGTGTAGTAGGTGCTGTTGACGCCGCTGCAGCACAGGCCCTTGGAGCCGAAGAGGTAGTAGTAGCCGCCGTTGAGGATGATCGTCGGGTTCTCGATGCCGACGGCGATGTGCCAGAGGTTGTTGTCGGTGGTGGAAAGCTTGCCGGTGGTCTGGTCCAGAACGTGCATGTAGGTGCCACTGCCGGTCCAGGAGCCCCAGGAGATGTAGAGCCGGCCGTCGGGGCCCCAGTCGACGTTGGGGTCGATCGGGTAGTTGACGTCCGTGACCATGCCCTGGTCGGTCCACGGGCCCTCGATGTTCGTGGCCGTGGCGACGCCCATCACCGCGTAGTTGGAGCCCCAGAGCGAACCGGCGTAGTACAGGTGGTAGCTGCCGTTGAAGTACTTGATGTCCGGGGCCCAGATGTTGGGCGGGGTCGAGCCCAGCTTGGCGGTGATCCAGGACGGGGTGGACGACCACACGTTGCCGACCTTGGTCCAGCCGGAGGCCGCGGTGCCGCCGCAGGTCTTGCGGATCGTGATGGACCCGCTGGGGTTGAGCGGGTCGTTCTCGAACCCGGTGGAGAAGCCGTAGTAGCAGCTGCCGACCTTGATGACGCTCGGGTCGTGCATCCGCAGGTCACCGCTGAGCGCCTGGGCCGGACCGGCGGTCACCAGGCCGAGGACGGCCATCAGGGCGACCATGAGCGCGGCGAGGACGGAACGCCCCGCGCGGGTGCGCCTCTCGCCGGATGTCGGGGGTCTGTGCATGCGAAACTCCTTTGTGCCGCTGCGTGGTTGGCCGGGGGGTGGGTGTGTCAGCCGGCGTCGCAACCGTGGTTCGCCCGCCGGACGGTGGTGGTGCCGGTCGGCAGGACGGTCACGCCTCCGTCGGGCCAGTCGACGCGTGCCGTGGTGCCGGTCGGCACGGTCGCCCGCACGGTGAGTCCGCTCTCGTCGAGGTCCCAGCGGATCTCGACGCGCCCGTACGGCGACTCGTGGGCGGCGTGCGCCCAGGTGATGCCGCCGCCCGGCCGGGGCCGGAAGACGATGCCGCGGTAGCCGGGTTCGCTCGCGCCCAGTCCGGCGACCGTGCCGTGCAGCCACTCGGCCACGGCGCCGAGGGCGTAGTGGTTGAACGAGGTCATCTCGCCCGGGTTGACGCTGCCGTCGGGCAGCATGCTGTCCCAGCGTTCCCAGACGGTGGTGGCGTCGTGCTTGAGCGCGTAGAGCCAGGACGGGCACTCCTGCTGGAGGAGCAGGGCGTACGCGGCGTCGTCGTGGCGGGTGGCGCTCAGCGCGGGCGCCACCAGCGGGGTGCCGATGAAGCCGGTCTGGATGGTGTGGCCGCCCTCGGCGACCAGCTCGGCCAGCCGGCGTCCGGCGGCGGCCCTGGCCTCCGTGTCCGGGAGGAGGTCGAACTGGAGGGCGACGGCGTAGGCGGTCTGGGTGTCGCTGGTCATCCGGCCGCCGGGCAGCACGTACGCGTCGACGAACGCCCGCCGGACCCGGTCCGCGAGGTCCCCGTAGCGGTCCCCTTCGTCGGGGCGGCCGAGGACACCGGCGGTCCACGCCACATGACGCGCGGACCACGCGTAGTACGCCGTGGCGATGAGGTGACGGTCGGTGCGGCCGGCACCGGGGTCGTCCGGGGGTGCGAACGGGTCGAGCCAGTCGCCGAGTTGGTAGCCCCGGTTCCACAGCCCCGACGGGTCGGCGAGCCGGGTGACGAGGTCGACCCAGCGCCGCGCGCTGTCGTACTGGGCGGCGAGCAGTCCGGTGTCACCGGACGCCCGGTACAGGTCCCAGGGGGTCAGCGCCACGACGTCGCCCCAGCCGGCGCCCGGTCTGGCGGGGGTCCACTGCTCGCCGCCGGGGATCTCGGGGACGTACCACGGGACGGTCCCGTCGTCGTGCTGTTCCACGGCGACGTCCCGCAGCCAGGAACCGAGCATGCCGTGGCAGTCGTACAGGAAGGCGGCGGTGGGCGCGAAGATCTGGATGTCGCCGGTCCAGCCGAGCCGCTCGTCACGCTGGGGGCAGTCGGTGGGGAGGTCGACGAAGTTGCCGCGCAGGCTCCACACCACGTTCTGGTGCAGGCGGTTGACCTGGTCGTTGGAGCAGGCGAACCAGCCGGTGCGCGCCATGTCGGTGTGGTGGACGCGGGCGACGATGTCGCGCCCGGGGAAGCCGCCGCCGCGCCAGCCGGTGATCTCGGCGTACCGGAATCCGTGGAGGGTGAAGCGGGGCTCCCAGGTCTCGGGGCCGCCGCCGCGCAGGGTGTAGCGGTCCGTGGACGTGGCGCCGCGCAGGGGGCGGACGCACAGTTCGCCGTCCTGGAGCACTTCGGCGTGGCGGATGACGACCGTGTGCCCGGCCGGCCCGGAGACCGTGATGCGGACCCGGCCGACGAGGTTCTGTCCGAAGTCCACCAGCAGCCGGTCGTCGTCCAGGGCGGTCACCAGCACCGGGCGGATCTCCTCGGTGCAGCGCACGGGTGGGCCGGTGGGCGCGACCAGGGTCGCCGGGTCCCGGGAGACCACGTCCACCGGCGACCAGTCGCCGTCGTCGAACCCGGGGCTCGACCAGCCGGGCAGCTCCTGCCGGGCGTCGTAGGTCTCGCCGTCGAGCAGCCCCGCCGACAGGATCGGGCCCTGGCAGGCCCGCCAGGAGGGGTCGGTGCCGACGACGGTGACGCTTCCGTCGCGGTGGACGATCTCCAGCTGGGCGAGGAGGGCGACCCGGTCGCCGTAGAGGTCGGCGTGGCCGCCGCCGAAGCCGAGGCGGCCCCGGTACCAGCCGTCGGACAGCCAGGCGCCGATGGCGTTGGCACCTGCGCGCAGATGCTCGGTGACGTCGTGGGTCTGGTAGCGCAGTCGGTGGTGGTAGCTGGTCCACCCGGGTGCGAGGGCGTGGTCGCCCACCCGTCGGCCGTTGATCTCGATCTCGTAGAGGCCGTGCGCGGTGACGTACAGCCGGGCGCGCTCGATGTCCGCGGCCGCGGTGAACTCCTTGCGCAGCAGGGGCGGACGCCGGTCGCTGTCGCTCCCCCGCGGTGAGACCGCCCGGGCCGTCCAGTCGCCGGGTGCCAGCAGTCCCGTCTCGATGTGCAGGAGCGAGCTCCAGTCGCCGGCCACCTGGTCGGCGCCCCGGACCCGCACCCGGACCGCACAGGCCTCCCGGGAGCTCAGGGGCGGCAGCGGCCACGGGACCAGCACCGAGTCGGAAGAGGTCACCCAGTCCGTGCGGTACGTCCCGTCGGCGCGCGTCGCCTCGATCTGGTAGGCGTGCTGGGTCCACCCGGTCGGCGCGGTGGTCTTCCAGGAGAGCCGCGGCGAGGACTCGCCGATGCCGAACGGCTCCCGGTGGTGCTCCGCGGTCGGCGCGGCCGTCGCGGGTATGGGCTCGGGGGTCATCCCTTCACCGCCCCGGCCGTCAGGCCCTTGATGATGCGCTGGTTGATGAGCAGGTAGAGGACCAGGGCGCCGACGACGTTGATGCTGATCGCCGCGAACAGCGGGCCGAAGGACGTCTCCCCGTACTGGCCGGTGAAGTTGAGCAGGCCCACCTGGACGGTGCGCAGGTCGTCGTTGGTGGTGAAGGTGAGGGACACCAGAAGGTCGTTCCAGATGAAGAAGAACTGCACGAGCGCGACCGTGAAGACGGCGTTGCGCACGACGGGGAACCCGATCCGCCAGAAGGCCGTGAGCATGCCGGCGCCGTCGAGGGTGGCGGCCTCGAACATCTCGCGCGGGACCGCCCGGAAGTAGGTGGCCATCATGAAGACGGTGAGCGGGAGGCCGACCGCGGTGTAGGTGATGATCAGCGGCCACAGGGTGCCGGACAGGCCGCTCTGGAAGTACACCCGGAACAACGGGAGCAGGATCATCTGGCTCGGCACCATGATGCCCACCAGGAAGACGAGGAGCACCTGGTGGCGGCCGCGCCAGATCATGACCTCCAGGGCGAATCCGGCGGCGGTGCCGAGCAGGATGATCAGCGCGAGCGAGGGCACGGTGGCCAGAAGGCTGTTGCGGAGGTACAGGGCGACATGGCCGGTCGTCCACGCATCGGCGTAGTTCTGGAAGTCCCACTTCCCGGGCAGCGACCAGGCGGGGTCGTTGACGAACTCCGCCTGGGTCTTGAACGAGCTGAGCAGCAGCCACAGCAGGGGCGTCACCTCGACGAGCACCAGCAGGGCGACGAGGAGGTTGCGGGTCAGGCGCCGGGCGTACCCGCGCTTGCGGACAGCGGCCGGCCGTGGGACGGGCAGGAGTTCCCGCGGCGGGGCCGTGAGGGTGTCGGTCATGGGGGTTCAGCCCTTGGTCAGGTCGCGGCGCGAGAAGCGGAAGACGACGAGGGTGACGCCGAGGCAGACGACGGTCAGCAGCGAGGCGATGGTGCTGCCGTAGCCGTAGTCGCCGTAGGAGAAGGCGGTGCGGAACATGTAGAGGGTCAGGGGGGTCGTCCCGCTGCCCGGACCGCCGTTGGTCAGGGCGAGGACCGAGTCGAAGACCTTGAGGGTGCCGTTGATGCTGAACACCACCGAGGACAGCAGCACGGGCGCGGACAGCGGCAGGACGATGTGCCGGATCAGCCGCCAGCCGGTGGCACCGTCCAGCCGCGCCGACTCCAGCGTCTCCTCGGGGATGTCGAGGAGCCCGGCGAAGATGAGGACGCCGTAGAAGCCCATGGAGCGCCATACGTCCATGACGACGAGGACGACGAAGGAGCCGCCGGCGCTCGCGAACCAGTCGCCGTGGTGCACCCCCAGTCCTTCGAGGGCGATGTTGGCCAGGCCGTTCTGCGGGGCGACGGCGAAGAGCTTCTGGAACATCAGGGCCACGGCGACGGTCGGCAGGATCACCGGGAAGAACACCAGGGTGCGCACAACCGCGGAGGACCTGCGCAGCACGAACACGTAGAGAAGCGCGAGCAGGTACCCGCAGAGGACCTGCCCGGCGCTGACGGCGAGCGCGTACTTGAAGGTGAACCACAGTGCCGAGTGGGCCTGCGGGTCATGCCACAGCTTCTCGAAGTTGCCGACCCCGCCGAAGGTGAAGCCCTCGATGACGTTGCCCCTGAAGAAGGTGTACCCGAGGGACCAGCCCATCGGTACCAGCATCACCAGGGTGTAGACCAGCAGCGCCGGGCCGAGCAGGACGGCGATGGCGCGGCGGTCTCCCAGAACTGAACGCATGACGGCTCTCTCACGAAGGGTTCGGTGCGGACGGCGGTGCGGCGGGGTCAGCCGTTGTCGAGGTCGGTCTGGACCTTCTGCATGAAGTTCTTGGCCGAGAGGGAGCCGGTGACGAGCGGCGCGGCGTTGGTCTGGCTGGTCTCCGTCGCCTTCGTGTTGAACAGGGCCTCGAACCACAGGGTGCTGGTCGTGGTCTTGGAGATGGTGTCCTGCACGGTCTGCGTGAGCGGCGGGAGCGTGCCGGTGTCGCCGTTGGGCTTGAAGCCGGAGACGGTGCCCTGGTCCTTCAGGGAGGCGGCGCCGTAGTTCTTGGTGATGCAGGTGAGCCAGTCGCCCACCTTGGCGTCGTAGGACTTCGCGGAGACGGCGACGGGGAGGCCGACGTTGGCCGGGATCTGGTCCGCGCTGCCCTTGCCGCCCGCGACGGCCGGGAACGGCATGAAGCCGACGTTGTCCGCGCCGATCTTGTTCTTGGTCTTGTCGTTGAAGTCGCCGAGCGCCCAGCTGCCCATGTAGAACATGGCGGCCTTGCCGGTGAGGAACTGCTGGGTGGCGGTGTCGTAGTCGATCGAGCCGACGCCCTTGCCGAAGTAGCCGGCCTTGCCGAGGTCGGCGACGGCCTGCGCGGCCTTCACATAGGCGGGGTCGGTCAGCTTGGCCTTGCCGTCGGCGACCGACTGGAGGGCGTCCGGGCCGAGTTCGCGGTAGAGATAGCCGCTGATGAGCCGGGTGAGGGGCCAGCCGTCCTTGCCGTCGGCGGCGAAGGGGGTGACGCCGGCGCCCTTGAACTTCGCGGCGGCCGCGACCAGTTGGTCGTACGTGGTCGGGGTCGCCACGTGCTGGTCCGCGAAGAGCTTCTTGTTGTACCAGATGCCCTCGATGTTGAACTGGTAGGGCATGACGTTGAACTTGCCGTACAGGTTCTCGACGGTCTTGATCGCGGCGGGCTGAAGGTCGTCCCAGACGCCGAGGTCCTTGAGCGTCTTCTCCAGGTCGAGGACCTGGCCCGCCTTGTCCAGCGTCTTGGTGAGCTGGGGCGTGCCGCCCGCCGCGAACTGCACCGGCAGCGCGTTCTGTCCGGCGAGGAGCTGCACCTTCTGGTCGACGTTGCCTATCGGGAGCGTCTGGATCTTCAGCGGCAGGGCCTTGTTCTGCGCCGCGCAGGCGCCCTTGCCCAGGGTGGTGAGCTCCTGCTGGACGATGTGGTTGTCGTCGTTGATGGTGAGGCTGAACTCCTTGGCGGCGCTGCCCGCGCCGCTTCCGCCACCGCAGGCGCTCAGCAGCAGGGCCGAGGTGGCCGCCGTGGCGACGAGGGCGATACGGCGGGACCTGAGGGCGGTTCTGAGGGTGTTGTGCACGGGTGCTCCTCGGCACACAGAGCGTTGAAACGCTTCAATTGGGAGATGCCGGGAACCTATGACCCGCTTCGGCGTGTGTCAAGGATTTGTCGGGGACGTTTCTGAACCGCGCCCCCCGGGAGGTGGGTGCCGTCGACGGTGGGGGCCATGGTCGACGGGGGCGCGGAAAGTACTGGCCAGGCGGTTGAGGGGGCTACGGAACCCGGTGCGGCTCGGCAGCTCCCGGACCGCCGGTTCCGGGTGCCGGCCCGCACGACCAGCTAGCGTCCCCATGGGCACGGCGACCCCGACGACCCTCAGTTCGGCGCGCTGGACCGCACGATGAGCTCGGGCACCCGGATCTGCGCAGCGACCCCAGCTATTGTCAGTTCGGCGCGCTGGAACGCACGATCAGCTCCGAGCTGTTGTCAGTTCGGTGCGCTGGACCGCACGATCAGTTCCGGCTCCAACACCACCGTGGCGTGCCGGTGCTGCTTGCCCGAGGCCACCTCGTCCATCAGCAGCCGGATCGCCTCCTGCCCCATCATCCGGCCCGGCATGTCCACCGCGGTCAGCGGCACCGCCGCGGCACCCGCCGCACGGTTGTTCTCGCAGCCGACGACCGCCACCTGGTCGGGCACCCGGATCCCCGCCAAGGTGTGCAGCTGATGGATGATGGCGTTGGCCAGCTCGTCCGTGACGACGACCAGGCCATCGGGCAGTTCCTCGGGCGCCCGGCGGGCGAGTTCGGCCCCCACCACATGCCCGTGGGACGTGGTCAGACCGACGCTGTCGATCTCCTCCAGGGTGACGCCGGGCCCCGCCTCCTCGACTGCCGCGCGCACTCCCCTGCGCCGGTCGCGCACCGGCTGGTAGTCGTCGTGCGCAACCACGTACGCCAGCCGGGTGCGCCCGGTGTCGATGAGATGGCGGGCCGCCAGATATCCCACGTGCTCGTTGTTGACCAGCACCGAACAGCAAGTGCCGGGCCGCGGCGCGTAGTTGAGCAGCACTACCTGGCGGCCGTGCGAGCGGATGCGCGCGATGCCGGCCGTGGAGTCCTCCATCGGCGCCAGCAGCACGCCGGTCACCCGGGACTCGTCGAAGAGGTCGAGATAGTCGTCCTGGAGGCGCATGTCGCACGCGGTGTTGGCCAGCAGGAGGTTCTGGCCGACCGCCCGGGCGGCGTCCTGAGCGCCATGCGCCATGTCGATGAACAGGGAGTTCTCGATGTCGGCGAGGACCATGCCGATGCTCTTGGTCGAGCCGGACACCAGCGACCGGGCGGCGTCGTTGCGCACGAAGCCCAGTCGCCCGATGGCCTCGCGGACGCGTTCCGCCGTCGCGGGGCTCACCTTCGCCGGGTGGTTCAGCACGTTGGAGACCGTGCCGACCGAGACGCCGGCGGCGTCGGCGACGTCCTGCATGCTCGGACTGGCATGCCCCTGAACTGCTCGCGGGCGGGCGGTTGCCACAGCGCTCCTCGACCTCCGGTCTCGTTCCAACCCGGGACCGCACGGCACCCACAGTGACCAGGCTGTCGCCGACAAGGCGCAGAATACATGACGCGTGTTGAAACGCTCCAAGACCGGCGTTCCGGCGGTGCCTGCGCCGGGGCGGAGATCGAGCAATATCAGCTGGTCACCCGGGAGCCGAGAGCTGGGTGGTGCCCGCCCGTGCCCGCCCGTGCACGGACGCCTGCGGGATCGGCACGCGCCGGAGCGACTCGACCGGGAACCCGCCCGCGGTCGGTTGAACTGGTCGATCGGCATCGCTGGTCTTGACGGCCCGGCCGGAGCGTGCGAATCTCCCACTCCTGATAGATTGAAACGCATCAACCAGAGACCAGGTGCTCCGGCGCCGGTCAGTCCATTGCCCCGGCTGCCTCGGGGCGCGGGTCGTCGCCCCCGGCGGCGTTCCGCGGCGGAAGCCGGTCCCGGGCGGCGTAACGGCGCAGCAGCAACCAGCCGTACCCGGCCTGAAAGACGTACACGCTCACCTGCCACCAGTCCGGGGCCACGCCCGGGGAGCGGATCTGGAAGAAGTCGTCGAGCGCGTGGACGACCACCATCGGCCAGACGGACCCGATCGCGAAACGCAGTCCCGCGCAGGTGAAGCCGAACAGCGCGGCGGACAGCATCTGCCACAGGGTGTCGTCCGACGCGGCGCCGAAGAAGAGGTGGTTCTGGACGTGCCCGAGGCCGAAGAGGACAGCGACACCGGTGGCCGCACGCAGTGGGCCGAGCGGGGTGAGGGTCTGCTGGACGAGACCACGGCTGTAGACCTCCTCGTTGAGACCGACCCACAGCAGCGACACCAGGGAGCTGACGACGACTGTCGTACGGCCGTCGAGCCCGGCGAGCGCGTACGAACCGGCGATCAGCAGCATCGGCAGCGCCAGCCACCAGCGCCGCCGGCGGCCGAACGTGGTGGTGCCGGACACCCGCAGCCATCCCCACCGCCACAGCACGCACCAGACGCCGGCGAGGCAGATCGCGTTGATCACGGTGGCGCCCAGGCCGGGGAACCATGCCGGAGCCAGTGGAGGCAGGAGCACCTTGGCGAAGAGCAGGAGCACCACATGCCAGGCGAGCGTCAACTCCACGGCGCCGCAGACCGGATGACGCGTTACGTGTCCATTCCAGCGCTCCATCACGGGGGCGAGGGTATCCGCGGCTGCCCGTGCGGCACCCCGTGTTGTCGGGAACGCCAGAGGGACTGTCGGCGTTGCCCCAAAAGGGGGCGCTGCCGGCGTCGCCCGGAAGGGCCGCAGCCCGGGTCGCCCCGAAGGGCTGCTGCCTGCTTTGCCCAAAGGGGCCGCCGGCACGAGCGTCGCGCGGCCGCCCCCAGGCGACCGGCTACAGTGCGCGGGACGGCAGCCCGGTCAGGGAGGAGCAGCGTGACCGACACCAAGAACGCCCGGCCCGCGGAGGGTGAGGCGCAAGCGCCCCGGCAGAGCCGACTGCTCCGCCTGATGCGCTACCTCCCCCTGATCGCCCCCGTCCTGCTGTGGGCCGTGCCCTGCTGGGTGCTCCTGTACACCGGCCAGCACTGGCCGTTGCCCGTCACCCTGGCCGGCACCGCCCTGTTCGTCCTCGGGCTCGCCGCCATGCCGCTCGCGATGATGCGCGGCCACGGCCGGCGCCAGCAGGACCGGGCGGCGATCATCGGTGACACCCTGCTGGGCAGCAGTTGGGTGCTGTTCACCTGGTCCGTCCTGCTCGGCATCCTGGTGCGGCTCGCCCTGACCGTGGCCGGCGTCGGCGAGAGCGAGGACCGGGCCCGGATCGTCACGTGGGCCGTCCTCGCCGTGTCCGCCGCGCTGCTCGCCTGGGGGTACGCCGAGGCCCGCCGTGTGCCCCGGGTGCGCCGGCTCGACGTACCACTCCCGCGACTGGGGTCCGGGCTGGACGGTCTGCGTGTCGTGCTCATCACCGACACCCACTACGGCCCCCTCGACCGTGCCCGCTGGTCGGCCCGGGTGTGCGAGACGGTGAACACCCTGGAGGCCGACCTGGTCTGCCACACCGGGGACATCGCGGACGGCACGGCCGAACGCCGCCGCGCCCAGGCCACCCCGCTCGCGACCGTACGAGCCACCGAGGCACGGGTCTACGTCACCGGCAACCACGAGTACTACAGCGAGGCCCAGGGGTGGGTCGACCTGATGGACGAGCTGGGCTGGGAGCCGTTGCGCAACCGCCATCTGCTGCTCGAACGCGGCGGCGACACCCTCGTGGTCGCGGGCGTGGACGACGTCACCGCCGAGTCCTCCGGCCTGGCGGGTCACCGCGCCCACCTCGCCGGAGCCCTGGACGGCGCCGACCCCGAGCTGCCCGTGCTGCTCCTGGCCCACCAGCCCAAGTTCGTCGACCGGGCGGCGGCCGCCGGAATCGACCTCCAGCTCTCCGGCCACACCCACGGTGGGCAGATCTGGCCCTTCCACCACCTGGTCCGCCTCGACCAGCCGGCCCTCGCCGGGCTCACCCGGCACGGTGTCCGCACCCTGCTCTACACCAGCCGCGGCACCGGCTTCTGGGGCCCGCCGTTCCGGGTCTTCGCGCCGAGCGAGATCACCCTGCTGGTACTCCGCGCACCGCAACAGCCTTGACGTGCGCATTCCTTCGGTGTGCGGACATCACACACCGAAGGAAGCGGCGCACACGGCCTCCGCAGCAGCGGGGGCACTTCCCCTCCACCACCAGCTCAGCGGCCCCAGCGCAGCGCGGCCGTCTGCACGGGGGCGTCCCACAGCCGCAGCATCTCCTCGTCGGCCCGGCAGAGGGTCACCGAGCAGCCGGCCATGTCCAGCGACGTGACGTAGTTGCCCACGAGCGCCCGCGCCACCGGCACGCTCCGGGCCTCCAGCAGCCGGGCCACCTCGGCGTGGAAGCCGTACAGCTCCAGCAGGGGCGTCGCTCCCATCCCGTTGACCAGGGCCAGTACCGGCCCGTCGGCCGGAGGCATCTCCCCCAGCTCCTCGAGTACGGCGCCCACCGCGACCTCCGCGATCTCCCGGGACGGCATCATCGCGTGCCGCTCCCGGCCCGGCTCGCCGTGGATCCCGACCCCGAGCTCCATCTCCCCGTCCGGCAGGTCGAAGGTCGGGCCTCCTGAGGCGGGAGTGCTGCAAGCGCTGAGCGCCACGCCGAAGCTGCGCGAGAGCTCGTTGACGCGCCGGGCGATCTCGGCCACCCGCTCCAGAGGTGCGCCCTCCTCGGCGGCCGCCCCGGCGATCTTCTCCACGAACAGGGTTGCCCCGGTGCCCCGCCGCCCGGCCGTGTACGTGCTGTCGGTGACGGCGACGTCATCGTTGACCAGGACACTCTCGACCCGGACGCCGTCCTCCTCGGCGAGCTCGGCGGCCATCTGGAAGTTCAGCACGTCCCCGGTGTAGTTCTTGACGACGAACAGCACGCCCTGCCCGGCCTCGACGGCGGTTGCCGCGCGCAGCATCTGTTCCGGGACGGGCGAGGTGAACACCTCCCCCGGACACGCGGCCGACAGCATCCCGTACCCGACGAACCCGGCGTGCAGCGGCTCGTGCCCGGAACCGCCGCCGGACACCAGCCCGACCCGGCCGCTCTCCCGCGCGTCCCGGCGAACGACCACCCGCCGCTCCACGTCCACGTCCAGGTCCGGGTGGGCGGCGGCCAACCCGGACAGGGCATCGGCGACCACGGTCTCCGGACTGTTGATCAGCATCTTCATGGCACCTCCCGGGTGGAACCGGCGGCCGAGCCTCTGCCCCTGTCCTCACGGAGTTCAGGGTCCCCACAGAGTTCAGGGTCCTCACGGCGCTCAGGCATCGCCGGACAGGCGGACGCGTTTGCGATCGCACGCCCCAGGACCAGTGTGCCGCCACCCCGTGGACAACCGCGATGCGTGCGCGCTGACGTGCGCAGGCCGGGGCGGGCTGCGGCATGCTCTGCCGCCCCGCACGCGCATATCCGCAGCCGGTCATACAATGATTTTTGGAGGCTCGGGGCAGTCGACAGCCGACCTTCGGGCCGGCGGGAAGCGGGCACCCATGGCTGAGCGACTCAAGAGATCAGGACTGGTCGGCGAGCTTTCAGCGGAATTCGCCGGCACGATGATCCTCATCCTCTTCGGTTGTGGCGTGGTGGCTCAGGTGGTCGCCGGCGGGGCCCTCACGAATCCCGCGGGCGGCCTCGGAAACCACGACAGCATCGCCTGGGCCTGGGGCCTCGGCGTCACCCTCGGTGTGTACGTCGCGGCGAGGCTGAGCGGTGCGCACCTCAATCCCGCGGTAACCCTCGCGCTGGCGACGTTCAAGGGGTTCCCGTGGAGCAAAGTGGCTCCCTACGCGCTGGCCCAGACAGCCGGCGCCTTCGTGGCAGCCCTGCTCGTCCGGTGGAACTACACCGAGGCGCTGGCGAAAGCGGACCCCACCCACACCATCAAGACGCAGGGCGTGTTCTCCACCCTGCCCGCCAACGGCAACCCGAACCTGCCGGTCCACGAATGGGGCGCCTTCCGCGACCAGATCATCGGCACCGCAATCCTGCTGCTGCTGATCCTGGCGGTCACGGACCTGCTCAACACGCCCCCCGGCGCCAACCTGGCGCCGTTCATCGTCGGTCTGATCGTCGTTGCCATCGGTATGGCCTGGGGCACCAACGCGGGGTACGCGATCAACCCGGCACGCGACTTCGGTCCCCGGCTGGCCAGCTTCCTCACCGGGTACGGCGGAGCGTGGCGAGATCAGTACGGGAACTTCTACTTCTGGGTGCCGATCATCGGTCCGCTGATCGGAGGTCTGCTGGGAGCGGGCCTCTACAAGGTCTTCATCGGCCGGTTCCTGCCGACCGCTGAGCCCGAACCCCCCGGACGGATCCCGGCCCCGGACGAGAACTGACCGGCTCCCGGGGTTGCCGGGATCCGGCTGCCCCGGGAGAGCCCAAGGAGAGGCGGCATCCCATGGCGGACTTCGTCGGCGCGGTGGACCAAGGGACCACCAGCACCCGTTTCATGATCTTCGACCATGCCGGCAACGAGGTGGCGCGGCACCAGCTCGAACACTCACAGATCCTCCCGCGCTCGGGGTGGGTCGAACACGACCCAGTGGAGATCTGGGAACGCACCAACTCCGTGATCCAGAACGCGCTCCGGCACGGAAACCTCGCTCCGGAGGACCTGGCGGCCATCGGTATCACCAACCAACGGGAGACGACCGTCGTCTGGGACCCGCGCAACGGCCGCCCCTACTACAACGCCATCGTCTGGCAGGACACCCGTACCGACTCCATCGCGGCAGCGCTGGACCGCTCGGGCCAGGGCGACGTGATCCGCCGCAAGGCGGGACTGCCGCCGGCCACGTACTTCTCCGGCGGCAAGATCCAGTGGATCCTGGAGAACGTCGACGGGGTGCGCGAGGCGGCCGAGCAGGGCCATGCCCTCTTCGGCAACACCGACGCATGGGTGCTGTGGAATCTCACCGGCGGCCCCGACGGCGGCGTCCACGCCACCGACGTGACCAATGCCAGCCGCACCATGCTGATGGACCTGGAGACCCTCGACTGGGACGACGAACTGCTGGGCTTCTTCGGCGTTCCCCGGGCGATGCTGCCGACCATCAATCCGTCCTCCCACCGGGAGGCGTTCGGACAGACCCGTACGTCCCGCCCGCTGCGGGCGGCCATCCCGATCACCGGCGTGCTCGGCGACCAGCAGGCGGCCACCGTCGGGCAGGTCTGCTACGCGCCCGGCGAAGCCAAGAACACCTACGGCACCGGCAACTTCCTGGTGCTCAACACCGGCACGGAACTGGTGCGGTCCCAGCACGGCCTGCTGACCACCGTGGCGTACCAGTTCGGGGACAGCCCGGCGATCTACGCCCTCGAAGGCTCCATCGCCGTCACCGGCTCCGCGATTCAATGGCTCCGGGACCAGTTGAAGATCATCAGCGATGCCGCCGAGAGCGAACGTCTGGCGCTCACCGTCGACGACAACGGCGGGATCTACTTCGTCCCCGCCTTCTCCGGCCTGTTCGCCCCGTACTGGCGTTCCGACGCCCGCGGCGCGATCGTCGGCCTCGCCCGGTACAACGACAACGGCCACCTGGCACGGGCCGCCCTGGAAGCCATCTGCTACCAGAGCCGCGACGTGGTGGAAGCCATGGAGCAGGACTCCGGCGTCCACCTCGACGTGCTCAAGGTCGACGGCGGCGTGACGGCCAACGACCTGTGCATGCAGATCCAGGCCGACGTCCTCGGCGTTCCGGTCAGCCGCCCGGTCGTGGCCGAGACCACGGCGCTCGGCGCCGCCTACGCCGCCGGTCTGGCCACCGGTTTCTGGCAGGACACGGACGAACTGCGCACCCACTGGCAGGAGTCCAAGCGCTGGGAGCCCCAGTGGTCCGAGGAACAGCGCGCGGAGGGATACGCGGGCTGGAAGAAGGCGGTGGAGCGCACGCTCGACTGGGCCAAGGTCGAATAGGTTCCGGCCGGGAACTCCCCGAGAGGGCCGCCCGGGCCGCGTGCGCCACCCGCACCCGCTGCACGAGGAGAAGAGCATGGCGAACCCGGTGGCCCTCTCGCCCGGCGCACGCGCGGAGGCTCTCGTCCGGCTGGGAGAGAACGAGCTCGACGTCCTCGTCGTCGGGGGCGGCGTGGTCGGCGCCGGCGCCGCCCTGGACGCGGCCACCCGTGGCCTGCGAGTCGGCCTCGTCGAAGCCCGGGACTGGGCCTCGGGCACGTCCAGCCGCTCCAGCAAGCTCATCCACGGCGGCCTGCGCTACCTGGAGATGCTGGACTTCCGGCTCGTCGCCGAGGCCCTGAAGGAACGCGGACTCCTGCTTCGGGTCCTGGCTCCTCATCTGGTGCGTCCGGTGCCGTTCCTCTACCCGCTGCGACACCGGATCCGGGAGCGCCCCTACGTCGGCGCCGGCGTGCTGCTCTACGACACCATGGCCATGGCCTCCGGTACCTCCAGAGGTCTGCCCCACCACCGCCATCTGCTCAAGCGCCGAGCCCTGCACGAGGCACCCGCGCTGCGCTCCGACGCCCTGGTCGGCGCGATCCAGTACTGGGACGCCCAGGTCGACGACGCCCGGCACACCCTGTTCCTCGTCCGCACGGCCGCCGCCTACGGAGCGCTGGCCGCCAACCGCACCCGGGTCAGCCGCTTCCTGCGGCAGGGCGAGCGGGTGGTGGGTGCCGTGGTCACGGACCTGGAGACGGGCGACGACACAGAGGTGCGGGCCAAGCAGGTCATCAACGCGACCGGCGTATGGACCGACGACACCCAGTCCCTCGCCGGTACTCGGGGCCAGTTCCACGTCCGCGCCTCCAAGGGCGTACACCTGCTGGTCCCCCGCGACCGGATCAACTCCCGCACCGGGCTCATCCTCCGCACCGAGAAGAGCGTGCTGTTCGTCATCCCCTGGGGACGGCACTGGATCATCGGGACCACCGACACCGACTGGACACTCGACAAGGCCCATCCCGCCCTCAGCTCCAAGGACGTCACCTACCTGCTGGACCACGTCAACAGCGTCCTGACCACGCCTCTGGTTCCGGAGGACGTCGAGGGTGTCTACGCCGGTCTGCGTCCCCTCCTGTCCGGCGAGGCCGCGGAAACCAGCAAACTGTCCCGTGAGCACCTGGTCGCACACCCGGTGCCCGGTCTCGTCGTGGTGGCCGGCGGCAAGTACACGACCTATCGGGTGATGGCCAAGGACGCGGTCGACGAGGCGGCCCGCGGCCTGGACGAGAAAGTGCCCGACTGCGTCACGCACCGCGTTCCGCTGCTCGGCGCCGACGGCTATCCGGCCCTCTGGAACTCCCGCCACATCCTCGCCGAGCGCTCCGGGCTGCATGTCGCCCGCATCGAGCACCTGTTGAACCGCTACGGCTCCCTGGTGCACGAGCTGCTCGCCCTGGTCGCCGCCGACTCCTCGCTGGGCGAGCCGCTGCCGAGCTCCGACGACTACCTGCGGGTCGAGGCGGTGTACGCGGTGACCCATGAGGGGGCCCGCCACCTGGAGGACGTGCTCGCCCGGCGTACCCGGATCTCGATCGAGTCCTGGGACCGAGGGGTGGACGCGGCGCAGACCGTCGCGGAACTGATGGCACCTCAGCTGGGCTGGGACCAGGCGCACCGGGACCGTGAGGTCAACCACTACCTGAAGCGAGTGGCCGCCGAACGCGAGGCCCAGCAGCAGCCGGACGACCAGACCGCCGACGCGGTACGGCTCGGCGCCCCCGACATCATCCCGGTGCACTGAGTCCGCACGCACCGAGTCCGTTCCGGCCACCAACTCTTCCGGGCCACAGACGCGCACACTCGTTCGCCGAAGCGTGCAACCGTATGACCCTCACATATGTCTCGTACAGTAACCATCAGTCCCCGACGTCTCATAGGGGGGCATCATGCATACCCGCCATCGCCTCACGGCCACCACCGCGAGCGCACTCCTGCTGGCCGGCGCCGCGGCGTCGACCCCTGCCGCCGCCACGTCCTCGGCACCGGCCACGAGTCTCGTGGTCAACGCCAGGATCGGCGGTCACTGCTCCTTCGACAGGGTCGTCGTCGACGTGAAGGGCAAACTGCCGCCGGCCACCGTCACGCGTGTCAAGGAGCTCCGCTACGACAGCTCGGGGAAGAAGGTCCCGCTGGCCGGGAAGTACTTCCTGGAGATCAAGCTCTCCCCCGCCGCAGCGCACGACGACGCGGGCAGGAACGTCTACAAGGGCCCGCGCCTGATCAAGCTGAATCTGCCGAAGCTCAAGGGCTTCGCCCTGACCGGCGACTTCGAGGGAGTCGTCACCTTCGGGGCCGCGTTCAACAGCAAGCCCTCCTACACGACGAAGCAACTGCACCGCCCCGAGCGCTTCGTCCTCGACATCGCCCACCACAACACCTGCCGTTGACAGCACTGAGGTGCACGGACGGATCCGGGGTCGACAACGAGACCGCCGGGACCGGTGCGGTCCGGCCCGGCGGTCGCTCCTCCGTGGCGAACGGTGCGCTACGGCCGGCCCCGCGAAGGCCCCTAGCCCTCCGCCACGATCCTGCGTGCCGCCTCTGTCTTCTTCCGGTGGGCCGTGAGGAGCTTGTTGAGGGTCTCGGAGTTCTTGTCGATTTCCGCTTTCTGCAGGGCGGATTCGGCCGTGAACCAGATGTCGAGCAGGTCGGTCTTCTCCTTGCAGCGCACATCCGCGCGCGCGGTCTCTTTCTCCTTCGCGGAGATGTCCTCGCGCTGGAATTCCCTGTTGTTGGCCGGTTCGAGCGGAGACGCGTATCGGAATCCTGAACTCCGCATACAGGCGGACCAGTTCCGGAATACCTCCTTCACTTTCGGTTCGGTCAGCGAATCCTTATAGCTCTGCGTGGAGATGCCGCGGGCGATGTCCGCCGCTTCCGGGGCGTCGTACTTCTTGGCGAGTTGCGCCACCGACTGTCCGAAGCAGCCGTTCGTCGGCACTTCTCTTCCTTTGTAGACGACCTTCTCCGCGGCGCCCGGTTCTGCGCCCCGGTTTCCGTAGAACACCCGCAGGGCGTCCTCGGGAAGGTCCGGGCCCGCGGGCAGGGGGCCGATGTCGGGGTGGTATCCGAGGCGAGCGGCCTCGCTCGCGCTGGACAGCCCGTAGCGGCGGTCGGCGGACGTGGAGGTCTCGGCCTCCCGCTTCGCGGGCTCGTACGTGATCCCGTAGGTGCGCAGACAGCGCTTGGTCAGGATCTGCTGCGCGGACTCGATGACGGCGGACTCGCCAGCGGTGTAGCTGTAGCGGGCGACGGGCAGCCGATCGCCGTATGTGACCTGCGACTTCGCCGCCGAACCCTTGGATGTGACGGGCGTCTCGGAGGGCCCGGCCGGGGCGCCGCCCGCGCCCGGACCGCTCTCTGAGGAGCAGCCGAGCAGGGCGGCGGCCAGGGCCAGGCACATGGGTGCCAGGCGTCGCACGCGGGTCAGAACTTGTAGCAGGTGTTGTCGGCGCGGCCGTACCCGAAGGAGGCGTTGTTGTTGTACGTGTTCTTCAGCTGGTACGCCGTCCCGAACTCGGGCAGAGAGTCACAGGCGCCCTGGAGGTTGCTGTTGAAGTAGATCACCAGGTTGTACGGGGCCATGTTGACCGCGGAGGCGGCGTTGTTCTTGACGGCCTGGCCCTTTCCGGCGCCGTCACCGAGGAACGTGTAGCCGTTCAGGCTGTAATGGTCGAAGCCGCGGAACACGGTGCGGGAACCGGCAAAGCCGGTGTTGTAGTGGAACCGCATGCAGTAGGTCTGGGAATCAGGACAGGTGAGTCCCGCGTCGGCATTCGACTGCGGGGCCACTCCGAGCACCAGACCCGCGGTGGCGGTAGCGGTCACACCGAGGGACGCGAACGTCCGGCTCAAACGCATGGCATATCTCCCGTGTTGGTCATACACGATTGGAGCGGCGCCATATTTCTCGCCGCGTGAGCCGGATGATCGTAACAACCCCTGATTCGTTGGGGAATTGGGAATTGCTGCTGTGGCACATGCTGACCGAGGGACATCAGAGACTATGTCCGACATCACCCCTGCACGCAGAGCCGTCATGGGCACTTCGACCGGCATGGTGACCCCGCGGATAGCCAAAGCCCGAACTATGTTGCCCCGCCACATGTGCCCTTGACTTGCGCATTCCTACGGTGTCCGGACACCTACCCGTCCCCACCGCACACGAGGAAGTGGCGCACATGGCCTCCGCAGCATCCGCTCCCCCGACGCCGAACAACCTGAAGCGCATCGTCGCCGCCAGCCTCATCGGCACCACCATCGAGTGGTACGACTTCTTCCTCTACGGCTCCGCGGCCGCCCTCGTCTTCAACAAGCTCTTCTTCCCGGACTCCGATCCGCTCGTCGGCACGCTGCTCTCCTTCCTGACGTACGCCGTCGGATTCGCCGCCCGCCCGCTCGGCGCGCTGGTGTTCGGGCACTACGGCGACCGGCTGGGCCGCAAGAAGCTGCTGGTGCTGAGCCTGCTCCTGATGGGTGGAGCGACCTTCGCGATCGGCCTGCTGCCCACACACGCGACCGTCGGCACCGCCGCCCCCGTACTGCTGACCGTGCTCCGCCTGGTCCAGGGCTTCGCGCTGGGCGGCGAGTGGGGCGGCGCCGTACTCCTGGTGTCCGAGCACGGCGACGCGCGCCGGCGTGGCTTCTGGGCCTCCTGGCCACAGACCGGGGCACCGGCCGGGCAACTCCTCGCTACGGGTGTGCTGTCGCTGCTGACCGCCGTCCTGCCGGACGCCGCGTTCGGCAGCTGGGGCTGGCGTATCCCCTTCCTGCTCTCCGGAGTCCTGGTGGTCGTCGGGCTGTGGATCCGGCTCTCCGTCGACGAATCGCCCGTGTTCAAGGAGGCGTTGGCGCAGGCGGAGGCCCGCAAGGCGGCGCGGGACGGTGCGGCCGAGAAGCTGCCGATCGTCTCCGTGCTGCGGCACCACTGGCGCGATGTGCTGGTCGCGATGGGCGCGCGCATGGCGGAGAACATCAGCTACTACGTCATCACCGCGTTCATCCTCGTCTACGCCACCACCTCGGCCGGTGTCTCGAAGCAGACCGCCCTGAACTCGGTGCTCATCGCCTCCGCCGTGCACTTCGCGGTGATCCCCGCCTGGGGAGCCCTGTCCGACCGTGTCGGCCGACGCCCGGTGTACCTGCTCGGCGCGGTCGGCGTGGGCGCGTGGATGTTCCCCTTCTTCTCGCTCGTCGACACCGGCGGCTTCGGCAACCTGGTCCTCGCGGTGACCGTCGGGCTCGTCCTGCACGGAGCCATGTACGCACCCCAGGCCGCCTTCTTCTCCGAGATGTTCGCGACCCGCATGCGGTACTCCGGCGCCTCCATCGGCGCGCAGTTCGCCTCCGTAGCGGCCGGCGCCCCCGCCCCGCTCATCGCCACCGCTCTCCTCGCCGACTACGGCACCTCCACCCCGATCGCCCTCTACGTCATCGCCGCGGCCGTCCTGACCGTCGTGGCCGTCGGCGTCGCCCAGGAGACCCGCCACCGGGACCTGGCCGACGTCGAACCGGCCACCGTCCCGGCCGCCGAGACCGGGCCCGCGGCCCACTCCCCCGCCGCAGACGCCAGGACCGTCTGAGCCCTCCCGCTGTCCCGAACCGGACCGGCCCCCGTACGCCACGCGCGCGGGGGTCAGTTCCGTACGGACGCCGACAAGCGGTGCAGGCGCAGGGCGAGTTGGATCTCCAGAGCGCGGGCGGGGCTCTGCCAGTCCTCACCGAGCAGCCGGCCCACGCGCTCCAGACGCTGGGCGACGGTGTTCACGTGGACGTGCAGGTCGTCCTTCGTGCGGGCCGGGCTCATCCCGCTGGCGAAGTAGGCGTCCATGGTGCGCAGGAGGTCGGTGCCCCGTCGCTCGTCGTACGCGACGACCCGGCCGATGGTCCGCTCGACGAAGCCCGCGATGTCCCGGTCGCCGGCCAGGAGCAGCCCGAGGAAGCCGAAGTCCTCGGCCGCCGCCCCGTCCCCCGAGCGGCCGAGGAGCCGCAGGGCGTCGAGGCAGCGGCGGCCCTCCTCGTAGGCGGCGGCCACGGCGTCCGGGTGGACGGCGAGGTCGCGCACCGGCGCGGAGGCGCCCACGGTGACCGCCTCGTGGACGGCGGTGCCGAGGTGCCCGGCGGTGCGGCGGGCCAGTTCGGTGGCGGTGTCCTTGTCGGTCAGGGGCAGCAGCAGGACGGTCCCGCCGTCGCGGGCGGCAGCCAGGCCGTGCCGGGTCGCGGCGAGGTGGGAGGCCGCGGACCACAGGCGCCTGCGGGCGGCCGCCTCCTGGTCGGCGTCGGCCGCGGGAGCGTCGAGCCGCGCCGCCAGCACGACATGGGTGGCGTCGAGGTCGGCCCCCAGACGCGCGGCCCGTTCCCGCAGCAGCCGCGGATCGCGGTCCCGGGCGTCGAGCAGGTCGTCCAGCAGCTCGCCGCGCACCCGCTGTTCGGCCTCCGCGGCGGACCGTCTGGCGAGCAGCAGCAAGGAGGTGACCATCGCGGCGCGCTCCAGGGTGCGCTGGTCCACCGGATCGAGCCCGGGGTGGCCGCGCAGCACGAGCGCGCCGAGGAGTTCGCCGCCGGCGGCGACAGCGGCGATCCAGTCGTCCCGGTGCCGTACGGCATGGCCTTCGGCCCGGGAGGTCTCCAGTGGCTCGGCGGGTGCGAGCTCGGTGAACTCCACCGTGCCGTCGAGGATCTCGGAGACGGCCGCCGCCACGTCGTGCACCCCGCCGCCGCGCAGGACCAGTTCGGCGAGCCGGTCGTGGACGTCGGAGGCGCGCTCGATGACCCCGCTGCGGTCGCGGATGATCTCGTTGGCCCGCTCCAGCTCGGTGAGGGCCGAGCGGGTCTCGGTGAGGAGGTTCGCGGTGTCGATGGCGGCCGCGGCGAGGGCGGCGAAGGAGCCGAGCAGGGCGATCTGCTCCCGCTCGAAGACCCGGGCCCTGCGGTCCGCCGCGAACAGCACCCCGATGACGCGGTGCCCCAGGGTCAGCGGCACCCCGAGGATCGCGACCAGGCCCTCGTCCCGTACGCCCGAGTCGATGGCCAGGGTGTGCCGGAAGCGCTCGTCCTTGAAGTAGTCGTCGGTGACGTAGGGGCGGGCCGTCTGGGCGACGAGTCCGCCGAGGCCCTCGCCCATCCCGAGCCGCAGCTGCTGGAAGCGGGCGGCGACCGAGCCCTCGGTGACCCTCATGTAGGTGTCGCCGCGCGCCGGGTCGTGCAGGCTCAGGTACGCCACGTCCGTGCCGAGCAGGGACCGCGCGCGTTGCACGATGGCCCGCAGCACCGCGTCCAGGTCCCGGAGCCCTGCCAGGTCGTGGGCGGTCTCGAACAGGGCGGACAGTTCGGCCTCGCGCCGGCGCCTGCCCTCCAGTTCGGAGCGCACGCACAGGGCGACCGTCCTGGCCGCCTCGAGCGCGGCGATCCACTCGGCGGGCCTGCCCTCGGCGCGGGCGATCAGCACCGGCTGCTCGTAGGCGTCGGCGGACGCGCCTCTGGCCAACAGGGCGAGGAAGGGTGCCTCGGCACTGGCGGCGTACTGCTCGGCGGAGTGCGTGTGAGCGCCGGGCTGCGGGTGCCCGCCGAGCCGGGTGTGATCGCTGGACATGCCCACAGGATTGCTCATCGCACGCTCACCCCGTCAGGCCTGTGGAAAACTCCGGTCCGGTGCCGGTCAGTGCGCGGTCCAGCCGCCGTCCAGGACGAGCGAGGTGCCGGTGACGAAGGACGCGTGCGGGCCGCACAGGTACGCCACGGCCTCGGCGACCTCCTCGGGTTCGATGAGCCGCTTGAGCGCGCTGTCCTGGAGCAGCACCTCGGACACCACGCGCTCCTCGGGGATGCCGTGCGCCCGGGCCTGGTCGGCGATCTGTCGTTCGACCAGTGGGGTGCGCACATAGGCGGGGTTCACACAGTTCGAGGTCACCCCGTGGGGGGCACCTTCGAGGGCGGCGGTCTTGGAGAGACCCTCCAGGCCGTGTTTGGCGGCCACGTAGGCGGCTTTGTAGGCCGAGGCACGCAGACCGTGCACCGAGGACACGTTGACGATCCGCCCCCAGCCCTGCCCGTACATGTGCGGCAGCGCGCCGCGGATCAGGCGGAACGGCGCCTCCAGCATCACGGTGAGGACCGTGTGGAACACCTCGGGCGGGAAATCCTCGAGGGGACGGACCAGTTGGATGCCGGCGTTGTTGACCAGGACGTCGGTGCCCGCGGCCGCGTGCTCGGCGGCGTCCAGGTCGGTGAGGTCGAGGACATGCGGCTCGACCGTCCCGCCCAGTCCCACGGCCTGCTCGGCGAGCGCCTCCAGACCGGCGGCGTCGCGGTCGACCGCTCTCACCTTGGCCCCGGCGGCCGCGAGCCGCAGCGCGCAGGCGCGGCCGATGCCGCCGGCGGCGCCGGTGACGAGGGCGGTGCGGCCGCCGAGATCGAGCGCGGCGGCGTGGGGGGCGGGTACCGGGAGGGCACTGCTGGCGGTCATGGTCCGACCCTAGGCAGGATCCCCTCGCCACCACATGTGGTCACACCCCACAATTCACTCGGAACTCGTGGTTTCGAACCATGTGGGGGCGTCCATCGACGCCTGCTTGATCCGCTGCATCCCGAACGCGTTGAGGTCGGGCAGGGCGTCCAGCGGGAACCATCCCACCTCGAGCGACTCGTCGTCGTTGACCCGCGCCTCACCGCCGACGGCGCGACAGCGGAACGAGATGTCCATGTACTGGCAGATGTCACCGTTGACGTACGTCACGGGATTGAGGGCCTGGACCAGGACGACCCGTTCGACGACACAGAGGACGCCCGTCTCCTCCTCGACCTCCCGCACGGCACAGTCCGCGGGCTGCTCCCCCGGCTCCGGGATACCGCCGAGCATCGACCACTTGCCGGTGTCCGAGCGGCGGTTGAGCAGCACTCTGCCCTCGTCGTCGAAGACGATGGCGCTCACGCCGGGGAGCCAGAGCAGGTCGTGACCGATGGACTTCCGGAGGGTGCGGATGAAATCTGGGGTAGCCATGGGCCGACCCTAACCGCCGCCGGTGACAGGTCGGTGATCTCCCGGACGGGGACCGGCGGGCGCCCGGTCACCCGCCGCGCCCACCACACCTACCGCACCTACCGCACCCGCGGACAGCGCCTGCCGCGGTCGTACGCCCTACACGTCCCCGGTGCGACGACCCCGCAGCCCCGCGCTGACCGCCCAGCCGAGTCCGCCGGCGGCGACCAGGACCAGGAGCATCTCGGGCAGGGTGCCCATCAGGGTGGCCGGGGTCTCCGACGACCTCAGCGGCACCTTCTGCACCAGCGAGGCGGGGACGAACATGCCCGTCCTCTGGGTGATCCTTCCGTCCGGCATGATGATCGCGCTGACGCCGCTGGTCACCGGCACCGTGACGGTCCTGCTGTGCTCCACCGCGCGGACCCGGGACATCGCGAGCTGCTGGTAGGTCATCTCGCTGCGGTCGAAGGTCGCGTTGTTGCTGGGCACGGAGATCAGCTGGGCGCCGTCGGTGACCTCGGAGCGCACGGCCCAGTCGAAGGCGGCCTCGTAGCAGGTGACCAGGCCGACCTTGGCGTTGGCCATCTGGAACACGCCCGGCTTGGTGCCGCGGCTGAAGTCCTGGCGGACCATGGAGGTCCAGTTCTTGTTGATCGCCCCGACGAGCGAGCGCAGCGGGAGGTACTCGCCGAACGGCTGGATCTGCCGCTTGTCGTAGGTGTCGGTGGGGCCCTTGACCGGGTCCCAGAGGATCTGCTCGTTGTAGAGCTTGCCGCCCCGCTCGACGACTCCGCCGACAGAGATCGGCGCGTCGATGGCCTGGGCGGCCTTCTCGATGGTCGCCGCCGCGTCCGCGTCGGTGTAGGGGTCGACGTCGGAGGAGTTCTCCGGCCAGAGCACGATGTCCGGCTTCGCGACCTTGCCGGCCTTCACCTCGGCGGCCAGCCGTTCCGTCTCGCGCGCGTGGTAGTCGAGCACGGCCCTGCGCTGGGCGTTGAACTCGAGGCCCGCGCGCGGCACGTTGCCCTGGATGGCCGCGACGGTCACGGTGCCGTCCTCGGCCTTGTCGCTCACCAGGCCCCGCGCGGCGAGTGCCCCGGCCACCGGTACGACCACGCTCAGCAGGGCCACGGCGGCAGCCGGACGCCGTAGGGCCCCGGTCCCCCGCCGCTCCACGACCAGCCGGACGACGTCGTACAGGCCGAAGCCGCACAGCACGACGGCGAAGCCCAGCACGGGTGTGCCGCCCACCGCGGCGAGCGGCAGGAAAACGCCGTCGGCCTGTCCGAACGCGATCTTGCCCCAGGGAAAGCCGTGGAACGGCACACGCGCGCGTGCCGCCTCGCCGGCGATCCACACGGCGGCCGCCCACACCGGGGCGCCGGGCAGTTTGGAGACCGCGGCCACGCCGACACCGACCAGCGCGACGAAGATCGCCTCGATCGCGACCAGCGCCAGCCAGGGGCCCGGGCCGACCTCGACGCCGGTCCACACCAGCAGTGGCAGCAGGAAGCCCAGTCCGAAGAGGTAACCGAGACCGAAGGCCGCCTTCCAGCCACGGCCGCGCAGCACCCAGCCGAAGACGGCGAAGGCGGGCAGGGCCAGCCACCACAGGGTGCGGGGCGGGAAACTGACGTAGAGCAGCACTCCGGAGAGCGCCGCGGCGGCGGCCGGGAGGAGACGGCGGAGCCGGGCGGCCCAGCGGGAGGCGGGCGCGGACGGCGGTTCCAGCTGGTCCGACTCGTCCACGGAGGTTGCGGTGACGGTCACTCCGGGAGTGTACGGCGGTCGACCTTGGCATCGACAGCGCGGTCCGCCTGGTGATCGCGGCGGCGCCGGACCGCTCGAACCGTGCCGCTGCCGGGCAACCCGGCGCAACTCGTCCACAAATCGACCATCAGCCGTTACGGTGTGCCTCAGTCCTCGTCGCGCGGTGTCCGGGCGGCGGGCCACAGGTCGGGGGACCGGGGTTCGGGGGGCGGGGTGGGTTCCACAGGGATGACGTCTGTGGCCGGTGCTGCGGAGGACGGCGACAGACGCAACGCTTCCGACGGGGTGGGCGTGCTGGTCCTCGGGGCTTGTGCCGCCTGGTCGCTGATCACCGCGGCCGTGCACGACGGCCGTCCGGAGGGTGTACTGCTCGCGCTGCTGGCCGTGTCCGCGGGCTATGCCGCGGGCCGGATCTCGGGGGCGCTGCTGCCGGTCGCCGCCCCCTGTGCCGCCGCGGCGACCGCGTTCGGCCTCGCGGTGGGGCTCCCCCATCTCGCACCGGGCCCCGAGATCGTCGCGCCGCTCGGTCACGCGGGCGCCACGGCCGCCCTGCTGACCCTGGCCGCCGGCGCGGCGTGCTGTGCCGCCTGGACCACCGGATCGCCCGGCCTGAGGCTCCTTCTGCGGCTGCTGGCCGTCGGCATCGCGGTGACCTCGGCGGTTCTGGGTTCGGTGGCCGGGCTGGTGACCTGTCTGGCCGTGGTGTTGTGCTCGCTCGCGGCGAGCAGGATGGACCACCGGGGTCCTGGCCTCGTCGGTCTCGTCCTGGCCGCGGTCTCGGTGACCGGACTGACCTGGGCGGTCGCCGGGAGCGCGGTGCCGGACGGGCTCACCGAGTCGCTGCGCGGGCAGCTCACCCCGCAACGGATCGACCTGTGGCACGACGCCCTGCGCATGGCCCGGGAGAACACGGCCCTCGGTGTGGGACCCGGGCGCTTCGGGGAGCTGAGCGGCACGGCGGCCCACTCGCTGCTGCCCGACGGGAAACCGCATTCGGCGCCGCTCCAGATGGCCGCCGAGCAGGGCGTGGTCGGGGTGGTGCTGCTGGCGGCGGCCTTCTGCTGGCTGCTGTACGCGCTGTGGCGCTCGCGGCGCTCGACCCCGATCGTCCTGACGGCGGGCGCGGCCCTGACGGCGCTGGCGGGGATCGCCGCGGTCGGCAACGCGCTCAGTTTCACCATGGTGTCGGTGGGTGCGGGCCTCCTGGCGGGCCTGGCGACGGCCCACCCGCTGGCCGAGGAGCCGACTGCGCGATGACGGAGGGGTCCGCCCTCAGCGTCGCGGGGCCGCGCTCCCGGGCCGCAGCCGGTCCCGGATGATGCGCACGGCGGCCTCGGCGTCGTCCACGGTGACGGTGAACGTGTGGCCGTCCCACAGCTGGAGCACCACGCCCTCGCCACGCCGTACGACGACCGCGGTGCCCTTGTCGGGCCGCCAGCGGTAGCCCCAGCCGCCCCACTGGCGCGGGGTGACGTGCGGGACGAACTCGGCGCCGGTGACATGCGCCAGCGGGATCCGGCGGCGCGGCACGCCGATGTGGCCGCAGCGCACCTCCAGCGAGTCCGTGTCGACCCTGAGGGCGACATGGACGAAGGCGAGCGTCAGGAAGAGGACGAGGAGCCCGGCCGCGATGCAGCCGACCACGGACATGACCAGAGGGGCGACACCGGAGGTCCACGCCGAGTCGACGGCGAGCTCGACGCCGAGCGCCACGATCGCCGCGCCGCCGAGCGCGAGCAGCCACTGGATCCGGTTGGACGCGCGACCGGTCCAGACGTCGGCGTGGTGCGAGGTCTGCTCGCCGTGGGGGTGGTCCCTCATGCCTACGAGATTACTCAGGTTTCGCCCCGCGGGTAGTTCGTCGCGGAGAGTGACCACTCCGACTGTGGCTTTCCGGCCGTTCGGTGCGCTCAGCGGGCGGGCGTGGCCGTACGCAGCAGCCGGCCTTCCTCGTAGGCCAGGGCGGGCGCGGGCAGCACGGTGCCCTCCCGGCCGCTCAGCAGCACGGTGAGGGTGCCGGTGGGCGCCGCCTCGGGCGCCGGCTGCTCGCCGAGCCGGCGCAGCGCCTGGGCGGCGACCGCCCCGGCGGAGCCGTGCAGGACGAGCGGCGGGCGGCCGGGACGCTGTACGGCGGCCCGGATGCGCTCGGCGACGAGTTCGTAGTGGGTGCAGCCCAGGACGACGGTCGTCACGTCCTCGGGGGTGAGGGCGGCGGCCGCGGCGACGGCGGCGTCGATCGCCGCCTCGTCGGCGTGTTCCACCGCCTCGGCGAGGCCGTGGCAGGGCACCTCGGTGGCGGGCACGCCGTCGGCGAAGTCAGCGATCAGGCCGCGCTGGTAGGGGCTGCCGGTGGTGGCGGGCGTCGCCCAGATGGCGAAGGGGCCGCCGCCGGCCGCGGCGGGCTTGATCGCCGGGACGGTGCCGATGACCGGCAGATCCGGTTCGAGGCGGGCGCGCAGGGCGGTCAGGGCGTGCACGGTGGCGGTGTTGCAGCCGATGATCAGGGCGTCGGGACCGTGTGCGGCGGCCGCTTCGGCGAGGCCCAGCGCGCGCCCGACGATGTCCTCGGGGGTCCGCGGTCCCCAGGGCATGCCGTCGGGGTCGAGGGAGAGCACGAGATCGGCGTTGGGGCGCAGTCGCCGTACCGCGGCGGTGGCCGCGAGCAGACCGATTCCGGAGTCCAAGAGCGCGATCTTCACCCGGCCACGATAGACGATGAGCCCTTGGCGGCCTCTGCCGTGGGGCAGACTGCGCGCGTGAGCGCCATCGTGTGGACCGCCGCCCTATCCCTCGCCGCATGGCTGTGGCTGCTGCTCTTCCAGGGCTGCTTCTGGCGCACGGACGTACGGCTGCCGCCGGAGCGGGACCCGGCGCACTGGCCGTCGGTGGGCGTGGTGGTCCCGGCCCGCGACGAGGCGGAGGTGCTGCCCGCGAGCCTTCCGTCCCTCCTCGCGCAGGACTATCCGGGGCACGTGGACGTCTTCCTGGTCGACGACGGCAGCTCGGACGGCACCGGGGACCTGGCCCGGGAACTGGCGCGCCGCGCGGGCGGGCTGCCGCTGACCGTGTCGTCTCCTGGTGAGCCGCCCGCCGGGTGGACCGGCAAGCTGTGGGCCGTTCGCCATGGCATCGCCTTGGCACGCGCGCGTGGCCCCGAGTACCTGCTGCTGACGGACGCCGACATCGCGCACGAGCCGGACAGCCTGCGCCGGCTGGTCGCCGCCGCGCACGCCGGGGGCTTCGACGTGGTCTCGCAGATGGCCAGACTGCGGGTGGAGAGTCTGTGGGAGCGGCTGGTGGTGCCGGCGTTCGTCTACTTCTTCGCGCAGCTGTATCCGTTCCGGCGGATCGGCAGGAGGGGCGCGCGGACGGCGGCCGCGGCGGGCGGCTGTGTCCTGCTGCGTGCCGAGACCGCCGAGCGGGCGCGGATCCCGGACGCCATCCGGCACGCCGTCATCGACGACGTGGCTCTCGCGAGGGCGGTCAAGGGCGGCGGCGGACACATCTGGCTGGGTCTGGCCGAGCGGGTGGACAGCGTGCGCCCCTACCCCCGTCTGCACGACCTGTGGCGGATGGTGTCGCGCAGCGCCTACGCCCAGCTCCGCCACCACCCCCTGGTCCTGCTGGGCACGGTCCTCGGACTGGCGTTGGTCTACCTGGTCCCGCCGCTCGCCGTCGTCGTCGGTCTCGCGACCGGCGGCGCCGCGACCGTGCTGCTCGGCGGACTCGCCTGGCTGGTCATGACCGGGACGTACGTCCCGATGCTCCGCTACTACCGGCAGCCGCTCTGGCTCGCGCCCCTCCTGCCGTTCACGGCGTTTCTCTACCTCCTCATGACGGTCGACTCGGCGGTGCAGCACTACCGGGGGCGCGGCGCGGCCTGGAAGGGCCGTACCTACGCCCGCCCGGACGCCGTGGTCGGTGAGGAGAGGTAAGGGGGTCAGGGCCTCATTTGCGGCCCGGTGTCCAGTTCATGCCCCAGCCGTAGGCCTGGTCCACGGTGCGCTGCGGGCTCACTCCCCGGTCCGGCACCAGGTAGCGGGCCTCGCGCTGGACGACGAGGTCCTGACCGGTGTTGGTGATCAGGGCCAGCGCGCAGACCGTCGAGGGCACCGTGCACTCGTCGAGGGAGAAGTCGATCGGGGCGCCGTGCTGCGGCTGGAGCGTCACGGTGGCGTGCAGGTCGGCGAAGGAGCGCGCGCCCTCGTAGATGGTGACGAACACGAGAATGCGCCGGAAGTCCTTCTGGTGGTCGAGATTCACGGTGAGGTTCTCGCCACTCGCCGTCGCCCCGGTGCGGTCGTCTCCGTCGAGATGGATGTACGGCGGCTGGTGCAGGGCTCCATAGGCGTTGCCCAGCGCCTGTACGACTCCTTTGCGGCCGTCGGCGAGTTCGTACAGGGCGCACAGGTCCAGGTCGAGGTCGGCGTGCATGGCCACCGCGCGGCCGCGCTTGCTGCCCCAGCCGGAGAACTGTTTGTGCACCTGCCAGTTGAGGTTCACCCGCATCGCGCCCGAGGTGCCGCCCTGTTTGGTGAGGGAGACCGAGGGGGCCGCCTTGGTGAGCGTGACCTTGGAGAGGCGGACCGGCGGTGCGGCGGGCGGGGGCGGCGGGGTGGCCGGTGCGGGTGGGCTCGTCGGGGCCGCGGTGTGGCGGCGCTCGTCCACGGGCGCGGTGCGCTGGGGCTCGTCCACGGTGATCCCGAAGTCCGTTGCGAGTCCTTCCAGTCCGCTGTCGTAGCCCTGACCCACGGCTCGGAACTTCCAGGCTCCCTGCCGACGGTAGAACTCCCCCAGCACGAAAGCGGTTTCGACGGTGGCGTCCGCACTGTCGAACCGTGCGGCGACGGTGCCCTGCACGGCGTCGCGGACCTCGATGTACAGCTCCGGGACCCGTGCGAAGGTCCCGCCGTCCGCGGAGGCGGCGAGCACCACGGTCTCGACCGAGGGCTCCACGCGCGCGAGGTCGACGAGCAGGGTGTCCGTGACCCGGCCGCCGTCGGTCCGCTTGCCCTCGTGACGGACCGCGCCCGAAGCGTGCTCGGGCTGGTTGTAGAAGACGAAGTCGGCGTCGGAACGGACCTTTCCGCCGACCAGGAGCAGGGCCGAGGCATCCGCGTCGGGGACCCCCGGTCCGGAACGCCAGCCCAATTCGACGCGCAGTGCCGTCGTGGGCACCGGAACGTTCGAGCCTTTCGACATTGACATGTTCGCCCCCTCAGGTGTCGGCAGGCCAGGACGCCCCGGCGGCCGCCGGTGTTCTACCCGCCCAACCTATTCCGCCATGACAGCGAGCGCCTGTCCCGCGCACAGCAAGATCGCCGGTCAACCATCGGTAACCCCCTCGGAACTCGGCCTTTACACGACCTCGACCCGGATTGGCGTCCTATTTTGCCGAGTTCGCTCGCATTGGGGATCCAGGGTCACTGCCGACACGGAAAACAACCCTCTTATCGGTCTCCCCAACCAGCACATCGTGGGCTTAACTTATGTGCCATGACCTCCCCCCGCTCCACTTATGGCGGCGGCTACTACTCCGCCTCCTTCCCGGACACTCCGATCTACGACTCGCTCGTGGCCGAGCGGGGCACCCCGCAGATCGCCCCGATCCGGGTCCCTGCCGCGTACGACGTCCCGGTCAGCCACCTGCCGGCGCTGCCGTCCGCCCTGCCCGCCCTGCCCGCGGGCCCCTCCCAGTCCGCCTACGGCTATCCGCAGGCGCAGCAGCCCTCGCCGCTCCAGCAGGCGCCCGCCGCGTACATCCCGCAGCAGGCCGCCGCGCCGCGCGGTTATCCGGGGCCGCAGCAGCAGCCCCGCCCGGCCGCGCCCGGCATGGGCATGAGCACGGGCTACGAGGCGATGCGCCCCGCGGCCCCGCGCCCCGCCCAGGCGGCTCCCTACCAGGATCCGTACAACAACCAGCAGTACCGCGGGTACTGATCCCCCTCCCGGGCTGACGCTGCCACCTGGCACGATGGCTCCATGGGGAATGCTGAGCTGCTGTCGATCCACGTCCATCCGGTCAAGGCGTTCCGGGGTCCTGCGCCCCTAGAGGCCGAGGTGGAGCCCTGGGGGCTGGCCGGAGACCGGCGGTGGGCGTTGGTCGACGACGGGGGAAGGGTCGTCACACAGCGACAGCAGCCACGCCTCGCACTGGCCGCCGCCGAGCTGCTGCCCGGCGGCGGCATCGTGCTGTCGGCGCCCGGCAGCGAGCCGTTGACCGTGTCCGTGCCCGATCCGTGCACGACCATCACGCTGGACCTCCTCGGAGAGAAGGTCGAGGGAGTGCCCGCCGACGCGGCCGCGCACACCTGGTGCAGCGAGTACCTGGGCGTCCCGGCGCGCCTCGTGCACCTGGACGACCCGGCCACCCGCCGCGCCGTCGACCCCGAGTACGCACTGCCGGGTGAGACGGTTTCGTTCGCCGACGGGTATCCGCTGCTGCTCACCTCCACGGCCTCCCTCGACGCCCTCAACTCCCTGATCGCCGAGGGCCGGCACGCCGCCGAGGGTCCGCTGCCCATGAACCGGTTCCGGCCGAACGTCGTCGTGGGCGGCACCGACGCCTGGGCCGAGGACGACTGGTCGAGGATCGCGATCGGCGACGTCGCCTTCCGGGTGGCCAAGATGTGCGGCCGGTGCGTGGTGACCACGACCGACCAGTCCAGCGCGGTGCGCGGCAAGGAGCCTCTGCACACGCTCGGCCGCCACCGGCGCTTCGGCAGCAAGCTGGTCTTCGGCCAGAACCTCGTGCCCGAGTCCCGCGGCACGATCCGGGTCGGCGACCCCGTCAGGATCCTCGACCGTAAGTCCGGGTGACCTGCCGGGGCGGTCGCAGCGGTCGCCCCGGCCACGGCGATGGGGGGCGGTCGCGGACAAGGTTGCGTCAAAGATCCACCTGGGTGCGATCGCCGGGAACCCGGCTCGGGGGCCCGCGCGTTGGAGCTTTCATGAGGAGTTCATGAAAGGACCCGGCCGCAGGTGATTTGGCTCTCTCTTCGGCCGGTGCCACGCGTGAACCCCTCTGCCGGGGGTTATCACGGAGCGGGAAGGGGGTGCGGACGGTGCGAGCGATCGGCGGACTCTGGCGGTGGCGGCACAACCCGCTGCGCCGCAGGACCGACCTGGCCGAGGCCTGGCTGTGTCTCGTGGCCCTGCTGCTGATCCTGGTCGTCGCCCCGGTGGCCGGCGCGTTCGTCGGCGGGGTGGCTCAGGGTGCGCTCCAGCGGGCGGTGCGGGAGCAGAGTGAGTCCCGGCAGCTGGTGACGGCGACGGTGATCCGCAAGCTGGACCGCTCCCCGCTCGACGCCGACCCGGAGACGGCCTCGGGGCGCGATCTGAGAAGCCAGGTGCTGGCCGACTGGACCGCGCCGGACGGCACGACCCACCAGGGCTCCGTCCTGGCCGCCCTCCAGACCCCGCACCGCGGCGACCACTTCGACATCTGGACGGATCAAGACGGGCAGATAGCGGCCCGCCCGCTGGACGCTGCGACCGCCACCACCCATGCCGTGCTCGCCGGCATCGGCGCGGCCCTTCTGGTGGCGGGGCTGATCGAGGGCGGGCGGCGGCTGGCCGTGTGGCGCATGGTCCGTCGCCGGTACGCCGACTGGGACCGGGCCTGGGACAGCGCGGGCCCGGACTGGGGCCGGACCGGCACCGGCAGTTGACGGCCTTACGGCTCTGGTCAACCCACCACCCGCGCGCACGCTACGGTGGACCGGCCGAACCTCTTCGGCAGCACAAACCCGCGTACTACGAGGTGGGGGCACAGCAACGCCATGGCACAGGGCACGGTCCAGGTGACGCACACCGGTACATCGCGGTGGCGGCGCCGCACGGGTGAGTACGCGTCGCTCGCCGCCGCCCTGGAGGCCGCGGCCGAGGGCGACGTCCTCACCGTCGCACCCGGCACCTACCGGGAGAACCTCGTGCTCCAGCGGGCGGTGACCCTGCGCGGCCCGGAGGGCTTGCCGGGGTCCGTGCGCATCGCGCCCGTGGACGGCGTGCCGTTGACCGTGTGTGCCTCGGCGGTGGTCCAGGACCTGCACGTGGAGGGCCAGGACGCGGCCGCACCGGCGGTGCTCGTCGAGGAGGGCACCCCGGAGCTCTCCGACATCAGGGTCGTCACCCGCTCCGCGGCCGGCATAGAGGTGCGCGGCGGGGCCCGGCCGACCGTGCGGCGCTGCACCGTCGACAACCCGGCGGGCATCGGCATCGCCGTGCTCGAGGGCGCGGGCGGGGTCTTCGAGGAGTGCGAGATCGTGGCGGCCGGCCAGTCCGGTGTCTCGGTGCGCGGCGGCGCCCACCCCCGTCTGGAGCGCTGCCGGGTGCACCACACCTCGGGCGCCGGCCTGGCGGCCACCGGTGAGAACTCCGCGCTGGAGGCCGTGGGTTGTGAGGTCTACGAGGTCCGCGGCAGCGGGGTCCAGATCACCGGTCGGGCCACCGCCCACCTCACCGACTGCGATGTGCACCGCACGACCGCCGACGGGGTCACCCTCGACACCGACGCGGTGCTGACCCTGGCCGACTGCCGTATCCACGACATCCCGGAGAACGCGGTCGACCTGCGCTCCCGCTCGGTCCTGACCCTGACCCGCACCACGGTCCGCCAGTTCGGGCGCAACGGCCTGTCGGTGTGGGACCCGGGCACCCGCGTGGACGCCAACCAGTGCGAGATCTTCGACAGCACCGGCGACTACCCGGCCGTCTGGGTCAGCGACGGCGCCACCGCGGTCCTGGACTCCTGCCGGGTGCACGACGTGCCGGACGCGCTGTTCGTCCTGGACCGCGGCTCGCGCGCGGACGTCGTCGACAGCGACATCTCCCAGGTCCGCAACACGGCCGTGTCCGTGAGCGACGGCGCCACCGCCCAGCTCGACGACTGCCGGATCCGGGACGCGGCCACCGGCGCCTGGTTCCGTGACCACGGCAGCGGCGGCACCCTCAACAACTGCACCGTGGACGGCACCCAGACCGGCGTGATCGTCACCAAGGGCGCCGACCCGACGATCGAGCGCTGTACGGTCGACTCCCCCGCGGAGGCCGGCTTCTACGTGTCGGCGGGCGGTCGCGGCAGCTTCCTCAACTGCCGGGTGACCGGCAGCGGCGGCTACGGCTTCCACGTGATAGACGGCAGCCGCTCGACCCTGCGCAAGTGCCGTACGGAGCGATGCGCGCGCGGGGGCTACGAGTTCGCCGACGCCCCCGACGCGGCGGCCGGTTCGGGGCCCGTCGTCGAGGACTGCACCAGCGACGAGAGCGGCGGCCTCACCGCGCCCACGGCACGGGAGACCGCCGTACTGACCGAGTCCCGCTCCCCCGGGCTGCTCGGCGCGGTTCCCGAGCAGCGGATCACCGAGCAGGAGCCGTTGGTCACTCCCGCGGAACCGGAGAAGCCCGCGCGCACTTCCAAGGCCGTCCTCGGTGAACTCGACGCGCTGGTGGGCCTGGACAGTGTCAAGCGTGAGGTGCGGGCGCTCACCGACATGATCGAGGTGGGCCGGCGCCGGCAGCAGGCGGGCCTCAAGGCGGCCTCCGTCAAGCGCCACCTGGTCTTCACCGGCTCTCCCGGCACCGGCAAGACGACGGTCGCCCGGCTCTACGGCGAGATCCTCGCGTCCCTCGGGGTCCTGGAGAAGGGCCATCTGGTCGAGGTGTCCCGTGTCGACCTGGTGGGCGAGCACATCGGCTCCACGGCGATCCGCACCCAGGAGGCCTTCGACCGGGCCCGCGGCGGAGTCCTGTTCATCGACGAGGCGTACGCGCTGTCGCCGGAGGACTCGGGCCGGGACTTCGGCAAGGAGGCCATCGACACGCTGGTGAAGCTGATGGAGGACCACCGCGACGCGGTCGTGGTGATCGTCGCTGGCTACACCGCCGAGATGGAGCGGTTCCTGTCGGTCAACCCGGGTGTGGCGTCCCGGTTCTCACGGACCATCACCTTCAGCGACTACGACCCGGACGAACTGCTCAGCATCGTGGAGCAGCAGGCCGAGGAGCACGAGTACCGGCTGGCGCCGGGCGCCCCCGAGGCCCTGCTGAAGTACTTCACGGTCATGCCCAAGGGGCCCGCGTTCGGCAACGGCCGTACCGCGCGGCAGACGTTCGAGGCGATGGTCGAGCGGCACGCGAGCCGGGTCGCGCAGGTGGCCGACCCGACCACGGACGATCTGACGCTGCTCTACGCCGAGGATCTGCCCGACTCGTCCTGAGCCCTCGGGCTCGGCTCGTCCTGAGCCAGCGCGCCCGGCTCGTCCTGAAGCCGCGGGCCCGGCAGGTCCGGCTGGAGCCGGCTCAGCAGTTTCGCCCGTTCCTCGGCGAACGCGGGGTCGGCCTGGTAGTCGGAGTGGCCGAGGATGGGCGCGGGCAGCGGGTGCAGATCGGTGCGGCCGTAGACCAGGGGGTCCTTGAGGGGTTCGCGGTCCACCTCGGGGCCGCAGTCGCCGGGCAGCCGGACCGGGCCGCCGATGGGGTCGGTGAGCCGGTGGAGGTTGCGCCAGCAGTCCACGTCGTGGTGCAGGGCGGTGAGGGCGGCCGGGCCGAAGTGGGCCGGGAACCAGCGGCCGTAGAGGCGCTCGAGCGGGGAGCCGTAGGTCAGCAGGGCGACCCGCGCCCGGACCGACGGCTCCAGCTGCCAGGCCGCGGCGGCCGCGAGGACGCTGCCCTGGGAATGTCCCGAGATGACCAGTCGGCCGCGGGTGGTCCGGGTCCAGGTCGCGATGCGCCAGGTCAGGTCGGGCACCGCACGCTCGGCGTAGCAGGGCGGGGCGAAGGGGTGGGCGGCACGCGGCCAGAAGGTGCCGACGTCCCAGAGGATGCCGATGGTGCGGCGGGCGGAGGGGTCCTTGTAGGCGCGTCGGCCCCAGGTGACGAACAGCAGGAAGCCGAGGCCGATCAGCCAGGATCCGAGTGCCTGCGCGGTCTCGGCGGCGCTCTCGACGATGGCGTACGCCCCCTCGGCGGCCTTGGCCGGGGTTCTGCGGGTGGTCAGGGCGCCCACGAGCGCTCCGGCGCCGAGGAGCAGGGTGCTCGCGGCCGTCACACCGAGCAGGCGCGGCCCGCGGTCCGTCAGGGCCGCCATCGCGCGGGTCCTGGCGATGCGGCGGGTGCGGGCCGCGTCCTTCGGCTCGTCCGGGTACTCGCTCTCCACGGTGGCCAGTCGGTCCCGGCTCGAGCGCCAGGTCCGCCGGGCCAGCCAGGCCAGGTGTCCGAGGAGCACGAGCAGGACCAGCGGGATCACGGACGCCTGCCAGGTCAGCAGGACCGGTGGGCCGGGGATGGTGGCGCCGGTGCCGTCCAGCCAGTCCGCGACGCGCTGCGAGACGCCTCCGGACATGACGCCGCCCAGGGCGCAGGCCAGCATCGCGACGGCGGGTCCGGCCAGGCCCCGCATCGCGGCGCGCGGGTCGGGGTGCGTGCGGTACAGCAGATGGGCGACGACGGCCAGGGCGATGACGAGGAGACCCTGGACGAAGGTGATGCCGCCGAAGGTGGCGTCCCCGGCCAGCCGCCCCTGGGACCGCCATCCCGGCCGCTCCCAGCCGGCGTACACCGCGGCGAGGCCGAGCAGGACGAGGGCGGTGAGGGGCAGGCGTCGTACCAGCTGTTCGTCGAGCTGCCGGTCGAGGTGCCTCTCGCTGCGACCGCGGCGGCACACCACCCACACGACCGCCGCGCCGCCGGCGACGAGGCTCAGCTGAAGGAGCCGGCCGAGGGTGTCCAGCGGTGCGGGGCCGCCCGGCGCGCGGTCGAAGCGGGCGGCCGTCGAGCTGACCGCGGCGGCGATCGTCAGGAGTCCGGCCGCGGTGTGCGCGGCACGCAGGCGGGCGACCAGGCGGCGGCCGTACCAGAAGCCGGGCCGGCCGAGCGCGGTGCGGCCGTCGTCCTCCTCGCCCTCGCCCTCGTGGGACAGGGGTTGCTGGGACTCGTAGGCGCTCCAGGTGCGGTGGGACAGGTACCAGAGGAGGCCGGTGAGGGTGGCCGGGACGAGGGCGGCGAGGGCGAGGCGGCGGCCTGGCCGGCTCCACCAGCCGTCGTCGGACACCTCGGGAGACAGGAAACCGAGCCAGGAGTGGGACTCGGCGCAGGCCCGGGTGCCCGCGCACTGCCAGGCGGCGAGGTCGAGGGCGACCTCGCAGGCGGCGGCGACCAGCAGCACGGTCAGGGTCAGGCCGGCGAGTCGCACCAGCAGGCCGTAGAACCGCACGGTCCTTCTGCGGTGCCGCGCGGTGGGGCGCATCCAGTGGGCGAGGTTGACGACCATGAACGGCAGCAACAGCAGCCACAGGGCGCGGGTGCCGTTGCCGGAGGTGAGGTTGCACCAGACGTACGCCTCGGGGACCGGGCCGGTGCGGCCGGATCCCGGTCTGCTCTCGGCGTCGACGTCGTCGGCGCGCCGGAACACGGCCGCGACGTCGTCCCCGGTGATCCGCACCGTGCGCGGGTCGTCGAGCATCTTGTCCGGCGTGGTACCGCCCACCCCGTGGACCAGGAGCTCCAGAGCGGTGCCGGAGTCCTCGGGCCGGACGGCCGAGCCGTCGGTGCCCTTGATCGGGACACGTTCCACTGTTCGCACTTCCCCCGTGACGCGCCGTCGGCATCTGTCCGTGCGGGCACAAGGATCGCCGCCGGGCGCGTTTCGCACACCCCTCGTCACGGAATCTCCCCGATCGGGGTGACAGCGCGGCCCTGCGTGTACATCCGGTGACCTGCGCGCGAGGGGGCGGTCGGTGGCGCTGTCGCCGGGGGGCCGTGCGAGTATGGGACGTCCGCGCACCGGGGGACGGGCAGAATGTCCTTGTCGGAGTGGGTGCGCAGGGCGTGTCGGACGGCCTCAGGCGAAAGGACCGGAGCGTACGTGAGTGAGAATCAGAACCTCCTCGCGGAGCAGCGGCGCTCCCTGATCCTGGACGAGGTCCGGCGCCGCGGCGGGGTACGCGTCAACGAGCTGACGCGGAAGCTCGGCGTGTCGGACATGACGGTGCGGCGCGATCTCGACGCTCTGGCCCGCCAGGGTGTGCTGGAGAAGGTGCACGGCGGCGCGGTTCCGGTGGTCGAGGCGAGCACGCACGAGCCGGGGTTCGAGGCGAAGTCGGGTCTGGAGCTGACCGCGAAGGAGGACATCGCGCGGTCCGCGGCGGAGCTGGTCGCGCCGGGTACGGCCATCGCGCTGTCGGGCGGTACGACGACGTACGCGCTGGCCCACCATCTGCTCGACGTGCCGGATCTGACCGTCGTCACCAACTCGGTGCGGGTGGCCGACGTGTTCCACGCGGCGCAGCGGACCACGGGTCCCCGGCAGGGTGCGGCGACCGTGGTGCTGACCGGTGGCGTGCGCACGCCGTCGGACTCGCTGGTGGGGCCGGTGGCCGACCAGGCGATCGGGGCGCTCCACTTCGACGTGCTCTTCCTCGGGGTGCACGGCATATCGGTCGAGGCCGGTCTGTCGACGCCGAACCTCGCGGAGGCCGAGACCAACCGCCGGCTGGTGCAGTCGGCGCGGCGGGTCGTGGTCGTGGCCGACCACACCAAGTGGGGCACCGTGGGCCTGAGTTCGTTCGCCTCGCTGGAGCAGGTCGACACGCTGGTGACGGACGCGGGGCTGCCGCGTGCGGCGCGTGCGGAGATCTCCGAGCATCTGCGTCGGCTGGTGGTGGCCGGGGATTCCGGTGAGTCCGTTGCGGCTGAAGACAGTTGACTGAGCGTCAGCTAGGGTGACTCCTCCTGATCGCCACGGGAGGGTGCGTCCATGGCTCACCAACTGCGCGAGGTGGGGCTCGACTTCATCGAGACCGCGCCGGTACGCATGGTGTTCGTGCAGGAGATGTCGGCGCCGCCCGAGGCGGTCTACCGGGCCCTGGCCGACGACGTCCCCGGGTGGGAGGAGTGGTTCGCCGCGGTGACCCTCGCCCGCTCCACGGGGGACGGCTCGACCCGTGAGATCCACCTCAAGGGCGGCGGACGCTTCCAGGAGACGGTCATCGCGGCGAAGGGTCCCGAGGTGTACGCCTACCGAGTCGACGTCGCCAACGCGCCGGGCGCCCGTGCCATCGCCGAGGAATGGCGTCTGACCCCGTCGGGGGCGGGCACCCAGGTGCGCTGGACGTTCGCCGCCGACGGCACGAGGGCGTTCCGGGTGGTCGCCAAGCTCGGGCGCGCCGGACTCGGGCGGGCCTTCCGGGACGCGGTCAGGACGCTGGACCGGCGGCTCGCGCGCTAGCGGGGCGGCTGCGCACTAGCGGGGCGATCGGCGCTCGCGCACTGGTGGCACTGCCGGGGTGGTTCAGTCGGGCCAGACGCCCGTCTTCAGCAGGGTGGTGATCGCCGTGCTGTACGGCTCGATGTCCAGGCCCTGTTCGGTCAGCCAGGTGTCCGAGTAGTACTTGTCGAGATAGCGGTCGCCGGGGTCGCAGAGCAGGGTCACGACACTTCCCCGCCGCCCCTCGGCCACCATCTCGGCGATGATCTTCAGGGCGCTCCACAGCCCGGTACCGGTCGAGCCGCCCGCCTTGCGCCCGATGACCTGTTCCAGAGCCCGTACGGCGGCGACGCCGGCCGCGTCGGGGACCTTCATCATGCGGTCGATCGCGCCGGGCACGAAGCTCGGCTCCATGCGGGGCCGGCCGATGCCCTCGATCCGCGAACCGCAGTCGCAGGTGACGTCCGGATCGCCGGTGGTCCAGCCCTCGAAGAAGCAGGAGTTCTCCGGATCGGCCACACAGATGCGGGTGTCGTGCTGCATGTAGTGGACGTACCGGGCCAGGGTCGCCGAGGTGCCGCCGGTGCCGGCCGTGGCGACGATCCAGGCCGGCTCCGGAAAACGCTCCAACTCCAGTTGGCGGAAGATGGATTCGGCGATGTTGTTGTTGCCGCGCCAGTCCGTGGCCCGTTCCGCGTAGGTGAACTGGTCCATGTAGTGGCCGCCCGTCTCCACCGCGAGGCGGGCGGACTCCTCGTACATCGTGCGCGAGTCGTCCACGAAGTGGCACCGCCCGCCGTGGAACTCGATGAGGCGGATCTTCTCGGCGCTCGTCGTGCGGGGCATGACCGCGATGAAGGGCACGCCGATCAGCTTCGCGAAGTACGCCTCGGAGACGGCCGTCGAACCGCTGGACGCCTCGATCACCGGGCGGCCGGGCCGGATCCAGCCATTGCAGAGGCCGTAGAGGAAGAGCGAGCGGGCGAGGCGGTGTTTCAGGCTGCCCGTCGGGTGCGTCGACTCGTCCTTGAGGTACAGGTCGATACCCCAACTGTCGGGCAGCGGGAAGCGCAGCAGGTGGGTGTCGGCCGAGCGGTTGGCGTCGGCCTGGACCTTGCGGACGGCTTCTTTCAGCCAGCCGCGGTAGGCGGGGTCACTGCGGTCGACATCGAGTGTGTCGCCGGTCCGGGTCTGCTGAGGGGTGCTCACGACAGGGCTCCTTACGCTGCGCGCCGACGGCGGATCGCGCGGCCGACTCTTCGATCATAGACACCTTCCTCACGCTTCTCACCTGCATAAACGCACCTTTGAGAGCCCCAAAGGCACCCCTGGGGTCGTCACCCGTGCGACCCCGGGGGCGCATTCGGGGAGTGCTCCCTGCGCGCCCGTCCCGGGCCTCACGCGCACTGGTGCTCGGCGTCCATGGCGGGCAGACTGCACCGCGCGGGACGAGGTCCCGAACGGGGGCGCACACTGGATCACGACAGGAGCCGGCTCTCGGTCCACGCGGGAGCACGGGCCGGCACACCGAAGCGCGCAAGAGGGGCGGGACGGCATGGCGGAGCCGGAGTTCACGGCTACGGGCGTCCGGATCGGCAAGAGGTTGCGCTCACTCACCCGGGCCGGTCAGGTCCGGATCAGCGACGGCCGACTGGAGCTGCTCACCAGTTACGGCAGCGAGATCGACAGCGCGCCGGTACAGGCGGTGCGGGCCTCGAAGCCGTGGTTCGCGCCCGACGACCGGGCCCTCGCGGACCTCAACGGGAACCGGTACCTGCTCACTCTGGGCGAGCACGATCCGCCTCCGGGTGAGCCGGGGCCGCCCGCGGCCCGCCGTTTCATCGAGGCCGTGCGCAGGGCGGCCGGGCGCCGCGGCTGAGCCGTCGCACGGTGCGGGAGGGCACGGTCGGCCGCGAGTTGCGGTACCGCGCCTCCTGCGTCACGCTGATCTCACATCACTCTCGGTTTACCGGCGATTACGCTGCGAACCAGCCCGCCGGGCACGACGGCAGGCGGCCGTTTCCACTCAGGCATCCTGCTGGATCGATCCGAACTCCGTGTTCTTCCGGACCTCACGTCGGGGAGTCGCAGCCGTGATCAGTCATCCGAGCAGGCACTGCGCGGTGGAGCTTCAGGCTCTGCCGTCGCGGATCGGCCAGGTCCGCAGAATCCTTTCCGCGCAATTGCGCTACTGGCATCTGGATCCCCTCATAGACCGGGCCGCACTCGGTGTGACGGAGCTGTTGACCAACGTCCACCTGCATGCCCAGCCCGACAAGACGTGCACCGTGGAGATCGAGCTGCTGCTCGACCGGCTCACGGTCTCGGTGCACGACCACGACCCGCGTCTGCCGGTCGTGGCCGACCTCGGGGACGCCGAGACGCTCGCCACGTGCGGGCGCGGGCTCGCGATGGTCGCCGCGGTCAGCGAGAGCTGGGGTGTCCGTCCGGAGGGCGAATCGGGGAAGGTCGTGTGGTTCACGCTGCCCACACCCTCCGCCGCTCGGCCACGGCCCGCCGCGGCCACGCGTCCGCCACGGCGGAAGGTCGCCGTACCGGAGAAGGCCGCGCTCCTGTTCGCCGAGGTCGAGGTCCGCAGGCCCGAACACGCTCCCGCCCGGTCCGCCGTTGCCGGCTGACCGGGCGGTGAGAACGCCTTTCCGTCGACGGTCTGCGCCGACACGGGGTTGAGCGGCTGCGCCGACGCGGCGACGGCGCGGGGGGCGAGCACCGGCGTCCGGTGGCTCAAGTCGGCGCCCGAGCGGCGGTGGCATTGCTGCCGCACACGCTGACGGCGTCACGCCCTCTACCGCTGGGCGGCGTCACACCCCGCGGCCCTTGCTTGCCCTGCCGCCGAACTGCTCGTCCAGGACGGACAGCCGGCGCCAGTACTCGTCCTCGTCGATCTCGCCGGAGGCGAAGCGGCGGCCGAGCAGGGCGAGCGGCGAGTCGTCGGAGGGGCCCGAGTCGGCCATGGCGCGCCACGGTCCGCGGTGGCCACGCCAGGCGGTGCGGCGCAGCACGGTGACGGCGCCGACCACGACGGCCGCCCAGATCAGCGGGAAGAAGAGGATCCACGGCCCGGGGCCGCCGTCCCAGTTCGCGAGTGTCTGCATGTCGGTTCATCTCCCTGGAGTTCCTGACCATCTCGTTCGGTGCTGCTTCGAGAGTGGCTCCGGGGAGGGGGTCGGGTCGTCGTACGGCAAGCGGCTGTGGGTGTACCTCGTAGGGAGTACGCGAACACGCTCGATTTCTGTAACTACTAGTATGTACAGTGAGTCCATGAGTACCCCCGACCGACTGATCGAGTCCACGCGCGAGCTGCTGTGGGAGCGCGGCTATGTGGGCACCAGCCCCAAGGCCATCCTGGAGCGGGCGGGCGCCGGACAGGGCAGCATGTACCACCACTTCAAGGGCAAGCCCGACCTCGCGCTGGCCGCGATCCGGCGTACGGCCGAGGAGCTTCTGGCCGCCGCCGAGGGAGTGCTCGCCGGACCGGGCACACCGTACGAGCGCATCGAGGCATACCTGCGGCGCGAGCGTGACGTACTGCGCGGCTGCCCGATCGGCCGGCTCACGATGGACCCGGACGTGATCGCCAGCGACGACCTGCGCGCGCCCGTCGACGAGACGCTCGACCGGATCCGTGAACGCATTGCCGCGATCGTCGAAGAGGGCAAGGAGCAGGGGCAGTTCGCGGCCTCGCTGGACGGTGAGGAGATCGCGGCGACCGTCCTCGCCACCGTCCAGGGCGGCTATGTGCTCGCCCGCGCCTCCGGCTCGCCCGCCGTGTTCGACACGGGCGTGCGGGGACTGCTCTCGCTTCTGGCTCCCCCGAGCGGCGTCGCTCCCCAAGCGTCGTAACTCCCCACGCGCCGTAACTCCCAAGCTTGGTAAAGGACTTCACCCAGTGCAGATCACCCGACAGCGCCCCGAGACCCGGCAGGGACCGGCCGAGAACTTCACCGGGACGGTGTGGCTCGACGAGATCGCCGCGCCCGCCGCCCCCTCCCGGCTGCGGATGTTCAACGTCCACTTCGCGCCCGGCGCGCACACCGCCTGGCACCGGCACCCGCACGGCCAGGTGCTGCACGTCCTGGAGGGCGAGGGGCTGGTGCAGCGCAGGGGCGGAGCCGTGGAACCGATCCGCGCGGGCGACACCGTGTGGATCGACCCGGGTGAGTGGCACTGGCACGGTGCCGGGCCGCGCACCTTCATGACGCATCTAGCGGTCGTGGAGGCCGCGGAGGACGGCACCACCACCGACTGGGGCGCGCTCGTCACCGCCGAGGACCACTCCGCCTGAGGGGGCGACCGATGCACGCGATGCAGTACGAGCTCACCTTGCCGGCCGACTACGACATGGCCGTCATCCGCGGCCGGGTCGCCCGGGTCGGGCATCTGCTCGACGACTGGGAGGGTCTCGGCCTCAAGTCGTACCTGATGCGCGAGCGCGGGGTGAACGGCTCACCGGTCAACCAGTACGCGCCCTTCTACCTCTGGAACACCGTGCAGGGCATGAACGGTTTCCTCTGGGGAGGCGGTTTCCAGGGGCTGAGCAACGACTTCGGACGGCCGTCGGTCCGACAGTGGACAGGGCTGTCGTACGAGGAGGGCGGCGCCGTCGGATTCCCCGCCCGGTCGGCCGTACGACGGCGTGAACCGGTGCCCGAGGGCGTGGAGTCGGCCGAGGTGACGGCGGAAGCGGTGGCGGACACGGAGCGGCTGGCCGGGGAGGACGGGGCCGTCCTCGCTGCCGTCGCCGTGGACACGGCCCGCTGGGAGCTCGTGCACTTCTCGCTCTGGGCTCACGAGGCTCCCAAGGCGGCCGGTGACGTGTTCGAGGTGCTGCACGTCTCGGCGCCCGGGCGGGCGCGGCTGCCGCGGGGACGCCAGTGGTGAGCGCGGTCCGGACGGTGGAGGGGGACGTGCCGGGCGGGTTGCTCGGCGTGTGCGACGCGCACGACCACCTGTTCTTCGGCAGCCCCCGCCTTCCCGGCCAGGAGCTGCGGAGCAGGTCCGCGGCGCTGGCCGAACTCGCCGCGTTCGCCGCGCAGGGGGGTGGCGCCGTCGTGCAGTGGACGCCGTACGGGCTGGGGCGGCGGGCCGCGGATCTGCCGGCGCTGTCGAGGGAGAGCGGGGTGCGGATTGTCGCCGCCACCGGGCTGCACCAGGCCGTCCACTACGACGACGCCACGCTCGCCGGACTGCGCGGCAGGCTGGCCGAGGTGTTCGTCGCCGAACTGACCGAGGGCATCGGGACGTCGGGCGTCCGCGCGGGGCTGATCAAGGTGGCGGGCGGTTTCCACGCCCTGGACGCGCACGCCCGCTGGACGATGACCGCGGCCGCCGAGGCCCATCACGCGACCGGCGCGCCGATCGCCGTCCACCTGGAGCTGGGGACCGGCGCCCTCGATGTACTCGACCTGCTGTGCGGCGAGTTGGGGGTCCCGCCGCACCGGGTGGTCCTCGGCCATCTGAACCGCTCCCCCGACCTCACGGTGCACCGCGAGGCAGCGGCGTCGGGCTGCTTTCTCGCCTTCGACGGTCCCTCACGCACCCACCACGCCACGGACTGGCGGATGCCGGACGCGGTGCGGGCCCTCGCCGAGGCGGGACACGGGGACCGGCTGCTCCTCGGCGGCGACACGACGACCGCGGCCGCCCGCTCGGTCAACGGGGGCCCGGGGATGCCGTATCTGCTGCGCAGGGTGCGTCCGCGGCTCGCGGTCGAGCTGGGCGAGGAGGCGGTGCGGCGCATCCTCACCGATAACCCCGGCCGGGCCTTCGCCGCGGAGTGGCGTGGTCCCGCCGGCCCTTGAGCCCCGTCACCGGCACAGGGCGTCAATGTCCTGCGCGAAGGTCGGAAACTCCGCCCGGGCGGCGGTGACGATGTCGTGGGTGCTGCGGCGCGGGGTGGTCGCGTGGCGCTGCGCGAGTTCGGTCAGCCCGGGGTCGGCCCGGCCCTCGTACTGCTCGTACTCGACGACCTCCAGCGGACCGAGGCTGTCGGCCAGCACCCACAGGAAGTCGGACAGGCTGGCCGCCACCACCCCGCGCTCGCCCTCGGAGCCCAGGAACACCACCGGCTGCTCGACCAGCGGTTGCCCAGGCCGCACGCACCACAGGGCGGCGAGGCCTCCGGTGCCGTCCTGCCCGAAGACCCGGAAGGCGTCACCGTGCAGTTCGTGGTTGCCCGTCCAGTTGCGCAGCCAGTCGGTGGTCTCCTCGGTGGAGTCGAAGGCGCCGTACGGCTCGAAGTCGACGCCCTCACCGTCGTCGTAGTCGAACCCCACGCGGGCCACGGCTGCCAGCGCGGCCGGAAAGGTGCGGTCGAACTCGGTCGTCTCGATCATGCCCCGCAGGCTAGCCTCCGCCACTGACAGTCGGCTGACAGGACTTTTGGATGTCCCGGACACCCGCCTTCGACGATCTGCTGGTCCTGATCGAGGACCGTTCCGCCGCCCTGCGCGCCGCTGGGCCTCTCGGCCGCGGCCACGGAGGAATTGGTCGGCGTGCTGCGGGCCGTCGGTCCCGCGTCGGGCTGCTGGACCTGGTGGGCAGGCTCCGGTGTGCCGATGACGAGTGGTGCGGTGGCGCGCCATCAGGTCCATGAGGGCGCCGTGCACGCCTTCGACGCCCAACTGGCCACGGGTACTCCCCAGCCGGTCCCGGAGGTGGTCGCGCTGGACGGCACAGCCGCCTTCATCGAGGTCGCCCACGGCACCGCCGGGCCCTGGCCGCACCGGCCGGCCCGGGTCGGCCTGCACGCCGCCGAGGGCGCGTCGTGGCTGATCGAGCTGACGGGGTCCGGGGCACGCGGCGCCGACGGCTCGCGCGGGACGGCGCCGACCTGTACGGGCCGGCGAGCGATCTGCTGCTCGTGCTGCATCGCCGCCTCCCCCTGGACAGTCTGCGCAGCGAGGGGGACCGTGCCGTCCTGGAGAATCTTCTGAACCGGCCGGATCTTGGTCAGACCGGCGTCCCGCGCGGGAACGGCGGAGCAGGGCAACAGTCGAGCTGATGGGAAACGTATGCGAGTCGTCGTCATCGGTGGGAGTGGGCACATCGGCACCTTCCTCGTCCCCCGGCTGGTGCGGGCCGGCCACGAAGTGGTCAACGTCAGCCGCGGCACCCGCAGCGCCTACGTCGAGGCCCCCGAATGGGAACAGGTCCGCCAGGTCGTGGCCGACCGGCAGCAGGAGGACGGTGCGGGCACCTTCGGCGCCCGGGTGGCGGGGTTGGCCCCGGACGTCGTCGTCGACCTGGTCTGCTTCACCCTGGAGTCGGCCACCACGCTGGTCGAGCGGCTGCGCGGCGAGGCCGGACACCTGCTGCACTGCGGCACCGTGTGGCGGCACGGCCCGAGCCTCAAGCTGCCGATCTCCGAGAGCACGGGCACCCCACCCGTCGGGGAGTACGGCGTCCAGAAGGACCGGATCGCCCGGATGCTGACGGAGGAGACCGCATCCGGCGGGCTGGTGACCACCTCCCTGCACCCCGGGCACATCGTCGGCCCCGGCTGGCACCCGATCGGCCCGTTGGGCAACCTCGACCCGGCCGTCTGGGCCACGCTCTCCGCCGGGAAGCCGCTGCCGATCCCGGGCAGCGGGGTCGAGTCGATGCACCACGTGCACGCCGACGACGTCGCCCAGGGCTTCGAGCGGGCGATCGAGCGCCGGGACGCGGCGGCGGGTGAGGACTTCACCGTGGTCGCCCCCACCGCGCTGAACGTCCGCGGATACGCCCACATCGCGGCCGGCTGGTTCGGCCAGACCGCGACATTGGAACCCGTGTCCTGGGAGCGGTTCCGCGAGAGCACGTCTGCGGAGCACGCCGAGGCGAGCTGGGAGCACCTCCACCGCAGTCAGTGCTTCAGCATCGAGAAGGCACGGACCGTCCTCGGTTACGCGCCCCGTTACGAGCCGGAGGACGCCGTGCTCGAGTCCGTGCGCGGGCTGATCGAGCGCGGTGAGTTGGAGGTGGCCCACCCGCTCGTCCGCTGACCCGCGTCACGCCGCGAGCAGGACGGGCACCGCGCTCGTCTCCTGCTGCCGCCGGGGGCGGGTGCTCCGGGTGGCGAAGACGTACAGGCGCAGGACGAGGAACCGACCCGCGCCGGCGAGACCGGAGGCGCCGAGGTAGACCGTCTGCTCGATCGCCGTGCCCGCGGACGGCCGCAGCAGGTGCAGAGCTCCGACGGCACAGCTGGTGACCAGGTACGCGGCGGAGGCCGAGCCGGCGGACTGCCAGTGCTCCCGCCACCCGGCACCCCGGCCCTTGCGGAAGGTGTACCGGGCGTGGAGTTCCGTGCACAGCAGGGTGGAGGCGACGGTGACGACGGCGTTGGCGACGGCCCAGGGCATGACCCCGGCGAGCAGCGTCACCGCGAAGCCGGCGAGGACTCCTGTGCCCCCTCCGAACATCACGAACCGTATGAAGGCCATGAGGCCCGCCCCCCGTCTCCCACCCGTCGCTTTCCAACGGTGGAAAGCTACGTTGCGTTCAAGGAACGGGCAACTGATTTATTGCACCGACACATGGTCGCCGCAGCTCAGGGAAGAAATATCGTTGCAATGGGACAAGACTGAACGCTAGGTCCGGCCGACGTCCAGGCGGCTCACCCTGGCCACGTTCTCCCGGTCCTCGGCGTCCTCGCTCGGTGTGGCGGAGAACCAGGCGTCGAGGATCTCCTTGAGGAGCGGCTCGGAGGTCAGGCGGAGGCTGAGGGCGAGGACGTTGGCGTCGTTCCAGCGGCGGGCGCCGTCCGCGGTGTAGGCGTCCGTGCACAGGGCGGCCCGTACCCCGGGCACCTTGTTCGCGGCGATGGAGGCGCCGGTGCCGGTCCAGCAGCACACGACCGCCTGGTCGGCCGTCCCCGCGGTCACGTCACGGGCCGCGGCCTCCGAACAGGCCGCCCACTGCGGGTCGGCGCCGGGGCTGAGAGCGCCGTGCGCGACCACCTCGTGGCCCCGGGCGCGCAGTGCGTCGACGAGGGCCCGGGCCACAGGTTCGTCCATGTCCGAGGAGACGGAGATCCGCATGTCACGAGCCTACTCGGCGGCTCGTCCAGCGGACCAAGGGTTCCAGGTAGACCACGTGCGGGCCCTCCAGGTGGGGCAGTTCGGCCGGGGAGCCCACAAAGACCATCCGGTCGAACTCCGGGTCGCGTCCCCGTGCCGCCTCCTCGGCCGCGAGGGCGTCGAAGCGGTCCTGGAGCACCGGCGCGGGCAGGGGTGGCGCCAGGTAGTGGACCCCTACCTGGCCGTCGTCGCCGTAGGTGACCAGACAGCGGGTGAGCGCGGCGGCCGGGAGGTCGACGCCGGTCTCCTCGGCCAGTTCCAGCGCGGCATGGCGGCGCAGGGCTGTCTCGTCCAACTGCTCGTCGCCCGTGGGGGGTTCCACCGATCCGCCGGGGAACTGCCAGCGGCCGGGCGCGGCCGTGGAACGGGACATCCGGCCCACCAGCACGCGTCCGTCGTCCGTCGGCTGGATCACGCTCACGAAGAGGGACCGCAGGACGGTGGCGCCCGGGACCCGGCGCAGGGCGAAGTAGCGGTAGGTGGTGCGGGACCAGGACACGAGCAGGGCGTCCCCGGCGTCCCGCGAAAGGCCGGCGCAGAGCACGACCGGTCCGTCGAAGAGGGCCGGGTTGGCGAGGACGGCCTCGTCCCACTCCCGGTTCATGACCGCCCGTGTCCCGGACGGGACCACCGGTGGCGCCACCTCGACGAGACGGAGTGTCTCCGCCTCCAGCAGTTCAGTCACGGCTCAGTGCCCCGAGCGGGTCGTCCAGCACCGGCTGCCACGCCAACTCGGCCGCTCCGACCAGGCTGTTGTGGGCGAGGGTGCAGCTCAGGATGGGGACACCGCCGCTCTGGCCCCACAGGCTGCGCTCGGCGACGACCGCGCGCAGCCGCGTGGGATCGGCGTCCAGGAGGGTGCTGTGGAGGCCGCCGAGGATGACCCGGTCCGGGTTGAGGATGTTCACCAGTCCCGCGAGTCCGAGCCCCAGACGGTCGATGAGGGTCTCGGCGGCCGTACGGACGGCGGGGTCGTCGTAGTGGTCGCGGACCAGGTCGTTGGCCTGCTGGAGCAGGGACACCTCGGGGCCCGGGTCGAGTCCCGCGGCCGTGAGCAGGGCCAGCGGGTCGGCCTCGACGTCGAGGCAGCCGCGGCTGCCGCAGTAGCAGGGGCGGCCCTCGGGGTTGACGGTGAGGTGGCCGACTTCGAGGGCCAGGCCCGAACTCCCGGTGTGGAGACGGCCGTCGAGGACCAGGGCGCCGCCCACACCCCGATGCCCGGTCGCCACGCACAGGAGGTCGCGGGCGCCGCGGCCGGCGCCGTGCCGGTGCTCTGCGAGTGCGGCGAGGTTCACGTCGTTGCCGGTGAACACCGGTCCGGGGATCCCGGCCGCGCGCACGCACTCCGTGAAGATACGGCGCACGGGGGCGCCCGCGGGCCAGGCCAGGTGCAGGGGGTTCAGGGCGAGCCCGTCGGGTTCGGCGACCGCGGAGGGGACGGCGAGTCCGGCACCGACGCAGTGTCTGCCCGTCGTGCGCAGGAGATCCGCCCCCGCCTCCACGACCGAGCCGAGGACCTTGGCGGGATCGGCGTCGACGGTCTCGCGGGCGGGCGCGGTGGCGACGATACGGCCGCCCAGGCCGACCAGCGCGGCCCGGAAACCGTCGGCGTGCACCTGCGCCGCCAGGACGACCGGGCCCTCCTCGGCGACCGCGAGGCGGTGCGAGGGCCTGCCCTGGGAACCGGCGGCAGCGGTGGGACGGGCGTCGACGCGGATCAGCCCGAGCGCCTCCAGTTCGGCTGCGACCGCTCCGGCCGTGGCCCGGGTGACCCCGAGTTCCGCGGTGAGCACCGCCCGGGTGGGCGCGCGCCCGGTGTGCACGAGCTCCAGTGCGGGCCCGAGCGCGCCGCGCCCCCGTTCCAGCCGCGCCCTCGAGGTGGTCCTCTCCCCCGCCGACCGGGGGTCCGCCTTGCCGCTCATGAGGGCGAGTCTCCCATGATCCGTTCCCGACCCGGGCTACAGGCCGCTGACCCGCAGCGTGATGTTGAGCCGCCCGGTCAGCCCCAACTCGGGCGGCGCGGTGCCCGGATGCACACGGGGCACGCCGTGGTAGGCGAGCCGCGACGGGCCGCCGAACACGAACAGGTCGCCGCTGCGCAGTTCCACGTCCGTGTACGGCTTGGTCCGGGTCTCGGTGTTGCCGAAGCGGAAGACACAGGTGTCGCCGAGGCTCAGGGACACCACCGGGGCGTCCGTCCTCTCGTCGCTGTCGCGGTGCATGCCCATGCGGGCGTCGCCGTCGTAGAAGTTGATCAGTGCGATGTCGAAGTCGATCACTGAGAGGTCGTGTCCGGACGTCCCGGTGCCGAGGGCGTCCCGTACCGCCCGTCGGCCCAGCTCGCCCAGCCAGTGCGGGAAGGGCTTCACCGGTGCCCCGTCGCCGTCGGCGACCGTGCGGGCGTAGGCGTACGGGTACCAGTGCCAGCCCAGGCAGACCTGCCGGGCGGTCATCGTGCCGCCGCCCGGGGTGTGCACCGTGCGCAGCCCGGCGGGCGGACGGGCCCACTCGCGGCAGGCCTCCAGCAGCTCGCGCTGTCGCTCCGGCGCCAGCCAGTCCGGGACGTGCACAGCGCCCGGCGCGATCTGTGCGCGCGCTCGGGGGAACAGCTCGGCATCCATGGTTTCATCCTGCCCGAGCGGGCCTGAACTGCAGCTCCGCTAGCCTGGACGCACGATGGACGACCGTATGACGACCCCCTGGGGCGAGCTCGCGCTCACCCGCTTCCCCGAAGACCCGCGTGACCGGCTGCGTGCCTGGGACGCCTCCGACGAGTACCTGCTGAGGCATCTCGCCGCCGAGCGGGTGGCGCTGTCCGGCACGGTCGTGGTGGTCGGCGACCGGTGGGGCGCGCTGGTCACCGCGCTGGCGGCGCACCGGCCGGTGCAGATCACCGACTCCTTCCTCAGCCAGGAGGCGACCAGGGCGAACCTCGCGCGCGCCGGCGTCGAGCCGGGCACCGTCCGGCTGCTCACCACGCAGGACCCGCCGCCCGACCGGATCGACGTGCTGCTGGTGCGGGTGCCGAAGAGCCTGGCCCTGCTGGAGGACCAGTTGCTGCGGCTGGCGCCTGCGGTGCACGCGGGCACGGTCGTGGTCGGCACCGGCATGGTGAAGGAGATCCACACCTCGACGCTCCAGCTGTTCGAGCGGATCCTCGGCCCGACGCGCACCTCGCTCGCCGAGAAGAAGGCCCGGCTGATCCTCTGCACTCCGGAGCCGTCGCTCGAACGGCCCGCCAACCCGTGGCCGTACGGCTACGCGCTCCCGGACGGTGTCGGGGCCGTCTCCGGCCGTACCGTCGTCAACCACGCGGGGGTCTTCTGTGCCGACAGGCTCGACATCGGCACCCGCTTCTTCCTCCAGCACCTCCCGGCCGGCCGGGGCGCGCAGCGGATCGTGGACCTGGGCTGCGGCAACGGCGTGGTCGGCACTGCGGTGGCCCTCGGCAACCCGGAGGCCGAGGTGCTGTTCGTCGACGAGTCCTTCCAGGCCGTGGCCTCGGCGGAGGGCACGTACAAGGCGAACGGCGCGCCGGGGCGGGCGGAGTTCCGGGTCGGGGACGGGCTGACGGGGGTGCCTGACGGCAGCGTCGACGTGGTGCTCAACAACCCGCCGTTCCACTCGCACCAGGCGACGACCGACGCGACGGCCTGGCGGATGTTCGCCGGCGCGCGCAGGGCGCTGCGGCCCGGTGGTGAGCTGTGGGTCGTCGGGAACCGGCACCTCGGGTACCACGTGAAGCTGCGGAAGCTGTTCGGGAACAGCCAACTCGTCGCCAGTGACCCGAAGTTCGTGGTGCTGAAGGCGGTAAAAAGGTCGAGTGACTGACAGGTCGGCACGGGACTTCTACGACTCACTGGCTCCGGACTACCACCGGATCTTCGCGGACTGGGACGCGAGCATGGCGCGGCAGGCCGCCGCGCTGGGCGCGCTCGTGGGGCCCGGTCCGCTCCGGATCCTGGACTGCTCGTGCGGGATCGGGACGCAGGCGATCGGGCTGGCGGTGGCCGGGCACCGGGTCGTCGGCAGCGATCTGAGTCCCGTGGCCGCGGCGCGTGCCGCGGCCGAGGCGTCGGTCCGCGGGGCCCCGGTCCCGACCGCGGCCGCGGACATGCGGCAACTGCCCTTCGCCTCATCGGCGTTCGACGTAGTCGTGTGCGCCGACAACTCCCTGGCCCATCTGCTGACGGCCCCGGACATGGCCGCCGCACTCGGCGGCATGCGGCGGGTGCTGCGGGACGGCGGGCTGCTGCTGCTCACCGTGCGGGACTACGACGAGATCCGCCGGACCAGGCCCGGCGCGACGCCCCCGCAGGTCTCCGGGGACCCCGACGACCGGATGATCACCTTTCAGCTGTGGCACTGGCACGAGGACGGGGAGCGCTACGACCAGGAGCACTTCCAGCTCGTGCCCGCCGACGGGGACTGGGCCGTACGGGTCCGCCGTACGACCTCATGGGCGCTGACCCGTGCGCAGGTGGAGGACTTCGTGACCGGGGCCGGTTTCGTGGACGTGCGGTGGCACGAACCCGGGGCCGTCGGCTTCTACCAGCCCGTTCTCACGGCCCGAGCATCCGGATGATCCGCCGGGTGGCCTCGGCCATGGCGTCCCGGCCGACCCCGAGGTAGGTGCGGGAGTCGACCGCCTCGGGGTGAGCCGCGAGGTGTTCCCGGATCGCCCGGGTCATGGCGGTGTTGAGCGCGGTGCCGACGTTGACCTTGGCGATGCCGCCCGCGACGGCAGCGGTGAGTTCGTCGTCGCGGACCCCCGAGGAGCCGTGCAGGACGAGGGGGACGTCCAGGCCGGCGGCGAGGCGCTTGAGGAGGTCGTGGTCGAGGGTGGCGGTGCGTTCGGTCATCGCGTGGGCACTGCCGACGGCCACCGCGAGCGCGTCGACGCCGGAGTCGGCGACGAAGGCCCGGGCCTCGGCCGGGTCGGTGCGGGCACCAGGTGCGTGGGCGTCCAGCGGGGGCTGTCCGTGCTTGCCGCCGATCTCTCCCAACTCCGCCTCGATCCAAAGGCCTTGGGAGTGCGCCCAGTCGGCGGCAGCACAGGTCGCGGCGAGGTTCTCGGCGTAGGGCAGCCGGGCCGCGTCGTACATCACCGAACTGAAGCCGGCGTCGACGGCCTCGCGGAGCAGGTCGTCGCTCTGGACGTGGTCGAGGTGCAACGCGACGGGGACGGCGGCCCGTTCGGCGGCGGTGACGGCGGCGCGGGCCAGCGGCAGGACACGGCCGTGGCGGAACTTCACAGCGTTCTCGCTGACTTGGAGGACGACCGGCGCGTCCAGGGACTCGGCGCCGGTGATGACGGCCTCGACGTGTTCCAGGGTGATCACGTTGAAGGCGGCGACGGCGGAGCGGGTGGCGGCGGCCCGGGTGACGAGTTCGCCGGTGGTGACGAGGGGCACGGGGACTCCTAGGGGCGGGCGAGGATCACCGAGCGGGTGAGGTGGCGGGGCCGGTCCGGGTCGAGGCCGCGGGCGGCGGCGACGGCGACCGCGAGGCGCTGCACCCGGACCAGTTCGGCGAGCGGGTCGAGCGTGCCGGGGATCCACAACCCGCCTGTCTCACCGACCTGTTCGGCCAGCCCTTCCGGAGCCTCACCGAGCATCCAGGTGGCCGTGCCCCGCGTGGTGACGCTGATGGGGCCGTGCCGGTACTCCATCGCCGGGTAGGCCTCCGTCCAGGCGAGAGCGGCCTCGCGCATCTTCAACCCGGCCTCGCTCGCCAGGCCCACCGTCCAGCCGCGACCGAGGAAGGTGAACTGCGCGCAGTCGACGAGCCCTTCGGGCAAGGGGGTCGCGAGCGCGGTGCGGGCGTCGGCGACGACGGCGTCGGTGTGCAGGCCCAGGTGGGCGCGGAGCAGGGTGAGGGCGGTGGTCGCGAACCTCGTCTGGACGACGGAGCGTTCGTCGGCGAAGTCGAGGACGACGACCTCGTCGGCGGCGGTCATGACAGGCGAGGCGGGGTCGGCCGTGAGCGCGGTCGTGCGGGTGCGCCCCTGCAACTCCCCCAGCAGGTCGAGGACTTCGGTGGTCGTGCCGGAGCGGGTGAGGGCGACGACACGGTCGTACGAGCGGCCGGCCGGGAACTCCGACGCGGCGAAGGCGTCGGTCTCGCCCTGCCCCGCGCTCTCCCTGAGCACGGCAGCGGCCTGCGCCATGAAGTACGAGGTGCCGCACCCGACGATCGCGACCCGCTCGCCGGGCGCGGGCAGCGCACCGGAGCAACGGGCGGCTTCCGCCTCCGCCCGCTCCCAGCAGTCCGGCTGGCTGATCAGCTCGTCCTCGACATGGGTCATGCGGCCGCCCTTCCCTCACTTTGCTTGTTCTTGCAAGATATAGCGCTCTTTCGAGCACAATCAAGCATTCGAGTGGGACCAGGGTGCGCTAAGGTCGCCGGGAGATCGAGGGACGGAGGGCGCGGATGTCGCGGGACGCCCGGTGGAAGGCGCTGCTGGAGCTGCTCGTGGAGCGGGGACGGCTCGACGTCGAGGACGCCGCCACCGAGCTGGCGGTGTCGGCCGCCACGATCCGCCGTGACTTCGACCAGCTGGCCGAGCAGCAGATGCTGGTGCGCACCCGGGGCGGGGCGGTCGTGCACGGGGTGTCGTACGAGCTGCCGCTGCGGTACAAGACCGCCCGCCACGCCTCCGAGAAGCAGCGCATCGCCAAGGCGGTCGGGGAGCTGATCGCACCGGGCGAGGCCGTGGGCCTGACCGGCGGCACGACCACGACCGAGGTGGCGCGGGCGCTCGCCGTACGCGGGGACCTCTCCAGCGGCTCCCCCGCGCTGACCATCGTCACCAACGCGCTCAACATCGCCAATGAGCTGGCCGTGCGCCCGCAGTTCAAGATCGTGCTGACCGGCGGGGTGGCGCGCCCGCAGTCGTACGAGCTGGTCGGGCCGCTCGCGGACGGTGTGCTGGGGCAGATCACCCTCGATGTGGCGGTCCTCGGTGTGGTCGCCCTCGACGTCACGCACGGTGCCGCCGCCCATGACGAGGCGGAGGCCGCGATCAACCGGCTGCTGTGCGAGCGGGCCGAGCGGGTCGTCGTGGCCGCCGACTCCAGCAAGCTGGGACAGCGGGCGTTCGCCCGGATCTGCGGGGCGGCGGAGATCGACACGCTGGTCACGGACTCGGCGGCGGATCCGGAGACGGTGGGGCGGTTCGAGGAGGCGGGGGTGCGGGTCCTCACGGTGTGAGGGCCGTTCCGCTGACGTGTGCGGTCGATCCTGCTTAGGCTGATCGGCAGGAGGCTGCGATGAGCGGATCACCTGGGAACGACGGCGGATACCTGCCGATCGCCGAGCACGGCCTGATCGGCGACCTGCGCAGTGTGGCGCTGGTCGGGACCGACGGCACCATCGACTGGTACTGCTGCCCGTCCTTCGACGCGCCGAGCGTCTTCGCGTCGGTCCTGGACGCCGAGCGCGGGGGCCGCTTCGAGCTGGCGGCGGCCGTACCGGCCAGGACCAAGCAGTTCTACTTCCCCGACACCAACGTCCTGATCACCCGGTTCTACACCGAGGACGGCGTCGGCGAGGTCCAGGACTTCATGCCGGTCGACGGGGACACGGTGGAGACGGAGCGGCACCGGCTGATCCGGCGGGTGCTGTGCGTGCGCGGCTCGATCCCGTTCCGCACCCGCGTGGCACCGCGCTTCGACTACGGCGCCCAGCCGCACACCCTGCGCATGGTCGGGGACGTCGCGGTGTTCGAGTCCCCGAAGCTGTCGCTGGGGCTGACCGCGACGGTGGCCCTGGAGACCGAAGGCCCGGACGTACGGGCCGACTTCAAGCTCGCCGAGGGCGAGTCGGCGGTGTTCGCCCTCGACCAGGTCGGCGGTGAGGTGACCCCGCGCCGGTGCGCGCACACCGAGGCCGAGGAGCAGTTCACCAGCACGGTCGCCTACTGGCGGCACTGGCTGTCCGCCTCCAAGTACCGGGGCCGCTGGCGGGAGATGGTGCACCGGTCCGCGCTCACCCTGAAGCTCCTCACCTACGCCCCGACCGGCGCCATCGTGGCCGCACCGACCACCAGCCTGCCCGAGCAGCTCGGCGGCGAGCGCAACTGGGACTACCGGTACGTGTGGGTGCGGGACGCCGCCTTCTGCGTGTACGCCCTGCTGCGGCTCGGATTCACCAGCGAGGCCGAGCAGTTCATGGACTTCCTCATCCGGCACGTCAGCCCGGAGGGCCACGGCCCGTCGGGACCGCTCCAGATCATGTACGGCATCGACGGCCGCACCGATCTGACGGAGCGTGAACTTGTCCACCTGGAAGGGCATCGGGGCTCGGCGCCGGTCCGGGTCGGCAATGCCGCCGCCGACCAGCTCCAACTCGACATCTACGGCGCCCTGATCGACTCGATCTATCTCTACGACAAGTGGGCCAAGCCCATCTCCAGCGGCCAGTGGGACGACGTGTGCACGCTGGTGGAGTGGGTGTGCGCGCACTGGGACCAGCCCGACGAGGGGATCTGGGAGACGCGCGGCGGCCGCAAGAACTTCCTGTACTCCCGGCTGATGTGCTGGGTGGCGATCGAGCGGGCGATCCGGATGGCGGGCCGGCGCGGTCTGCCCGCCGATCTGAACCGGTGGCGGGAGTGCCGGGACACCATCTACCGGCGGATCATGAAGAACGGCTGGTCGGAGGCCCGGCAGGCGTTCGTCCAGCACGAGGGCGGGGACGTGCTCGACGCGGCCGTCCTGATGATGCCGCTGACCAAGTTCATCGCGCCGACCGACCCGAAGTGGCTGTCCACTCTGGACGCGCTCACCGAGGAACTGGTGTCGGACTCCCTCGTCTACCGCTACGACCCGACGGCGAGCCCCGACGGCCTGCGCGGCGACGAGGGCACCTTCTCGATCTGCTCGTTCTGGTACGTCGAGGCCATGGTGCACGCCGGACGGATCGACGAGGCCCGCCTGGCCTTCGAGAAGATGCTCACCTACGCCAACCATCTGGGCCTGTACGCCGAGGAGATCAGCAACACCGGCGAGCAGCAGGGCAACTTCCCGCAGGCCTTCACGCACCTCGCCCTGATCAGCGCGGCCTTCAATCTGGACCGGGCCCTGGGCTGAGGAATAGCCGTCGGCCGGACTCACGTTGCCCCCTGCATGACGACGAACGCGCCCCGGTCCGAGGTCCTGCGGTACACCGCCTTCTCCAGCAACCCCGAGGGAGGGAACCCTGCCGGAGTCGTCCTGGACGCGAGCGCCCTGGGCGACGACGACATGCTGGCCGTGGCTGCCGAGCTCGGGTACTCGGAGTCCGCGTTCCTGACCGCGCCCCCGGAAGATCTCGACGGCCCGGAGGGCCGGGTGTTCACCATCCGCTACTTCAGCCCCAAGGCCGAGGTGCCGTTCTGCGGCCACGCGACCGTCGCGGCCGCCATCGCCCTCGCCGAGCGGATCGGCCCCGGGGAGCTGGTGTTCTCGACACCCGCCGGGACCGTGCCGGTGGCGGTGGCCGAGGAGGGCGGCGCGGTCAGGGCCACGCTCACCAGCGTCGAGCCGCACATCGAGGAGATCGGCGACGCCGACCTGGCCGAGGCGCTCGCCGCGCTGGACTGGCCCGCCGGCGATCTCGACCCGGCGTTCCCGCCGCGGATCGCGTTCGCGGGCGCCCGCCATCTCGTCCTCGCGGCGGCGACCCGGGCGCGCCTCGCGGAGCTGTCGTACGACTTCGCGCGCCTTGAGGCCCTGATGCACCGGCTGGACCTGACCACCGTCCAGCTGGTGTGGCGGGAGTCGGCCGGGGTCTTCCACGTCCGGGACCCGTTCCCCGTCGGCGGGGTCGTGGAGGACCCGGCGACGGGTGCCGCGGCCGCCGCCTTCGGCGCGTACGCCCGTGAGCTCGGCCTGGTCGCGGAGGACGCGGTCCTCACCCTGCGCCAGGGCGAGGACCTGGGCCGCCCCGGCGAGCTCACGGTGACCCTGCGCGCGGGCGACCCCCGGGTCCGGGTGAGCGGCGCGGGAACCCGCATCGGCTGACGTGCAGCGGCGTGGCCTCGCCCGGGGCCAGGGCTGGGGCCGGTAGCCGTGTTCGCCGCCTGCGGCTGTGCTCACCGGAGGACGCATGGGGGCACCCGCGCCGAGGTCGCCCCAGCCGGCCGGGGGCACGCACCGGCTGAGGTCAGCCGCGCGCGCCGCCCGTGGCCGCACCTGCGGCCCGTGGCCGTACCCGTCGCCCCGGGCTGTGCCCACCGTCCGTCGCCGTGACTGCCGTCAGTGGCCATGACCGACGGAGGACTCATCGCGGCGCCCGCGCCGAGGTCGCCCCAGCCGGCCGGGGGCACGCACCGGCTGAGGTCGGCCGCGCGCGCCGCCCGTGGCCGCACCTGTGGCCCGTGGCCGTACCCGTCGCCCCGGGCTGTGCCCACCGTCCGTCGCCGTGACCGCCGTCAGTGGCCATGACCGACGGAGGACTCATGGGGGGCCTCCGTCGCAGGCTCCCCGGCCGCTCCCCCGGCGCCGACCGTGAACGCGGCGGTGTGCACCTTGCCGTCGTGCTTGAAGTCGAGGAAGAGCCGGTACGTGCCGGTGCTGGGGGCCGTGGCCGTGAAGGAGATGTCGGGCCCGGGGGTCGTGGTGCCGTCGCCGGGCTCGCCGTTCGGGTGGACGTGCAGGTAGGCGAGGTCACCGGAGCGCAGGGCGACCAGATGGCCGTAGGCGCCGAGGTAGGGCTGGAGGTCGGTGACGGGCCTGCCGTCGCGGGAGACGGTCAGTTTCAGCGCGCGGGTCGCGCCGGGGCGCAGGGTGCCATCGAGTTCCACCTCGTAGCCGTCGGTCTCGGCGGTGGCGTGCGGCGCCGGGACGGGCTGCGGCTGGTAGGCGCCGGAGACGGCGAGGTCGGCGCCGAGGGTGAGGTTCTCGGCCCCCTTCCTCTCCGGCGTGAAGTCGGCGAAGACCCGGTAGCCGCCCGCGCGGGGCAGTGACACCGGGATGCTCCAGGTGCCGTCGGCGGCCCGGGCGGGGTGCAGATGGCGGTAGGTGTTCAGGTCGCGTGAGGCGACGATGAGGTGGAGTTCCTTGTCGTGCTCCGTCCGGAACGCGGTGACCGCGCGGCCGACGCCGTCCCGGACGGTGAAGCGGAGGTCGGCCGTGCGTCCGGCCGCGAGGCGAGGGGTCGCCAGGTCGAGGGTGTAGCCCTTCTCGGAGATCTGAAGGCCGCCGGCCGGGGGCGACTCGCGTTCCGGGTGCGCCGGCTGACTGCCGTCTCCGCGCATGTCATGGCGGGCGGGCGGCTCGTTCTCGACGACAGGCCCGATGCCCTGGCCCACCCCGTAGGCGGTGCCGAAGGTCGCGGCCAGCGCGGCGGCGTACGCGGTGATCCTCAGTCCAGCGTGCATGGGTCGCACCTCCGGCTCGATCCGGTTTTCCGATGCACCTCACGATACCCCCAGGGGGTATCAAGTCAACCCGATCGCGCCACTTGCTCAAGATACCCTCCAGGGGTATATATGGAACGCCGCCGATATACCCCCGCCCCGTATCCACGAGGAGCAGTGATGACCACCACCACCGCAGCCGCCGAGACCGAACTCGCGATCGGCGGCATGACCTGTGCCTCGTGCGCCGCCCGCATCGAGAAGAAGCTGAACCGGATGGACGGGGTCACCGCCACCGTCAACTACGCCACCGAGAAGGCCAGGGTCACCCACGAGGGCGGGGTGTCCGTCCAGGACCTGATAGCGACCGTCGAGAAGACCGGTTACACGGCCCGAGAACCGGCACCACCGGAGCCCGCCGCGCCCGATCACGAGGAGTCCGACGAACTGCGGTCCTTGCGGCAGCGGTTGGTGACCGCCGTGGTCCTCGCCGCCCCGGTCGTCGCGATGGCGATGATCCCGGCCCTCCAGTTCACGTACTGGCAGTGGCTGTCGCTGACCCTGGCCGCGCCCGTGGTGACGTACGCCGGATGGCCCTTCCACAAGGCCGCGTTCACCAACGCCCGGCACGGCGCGGCGACCATGGACACCCTGATCTCCGTCGGGACCGTCGCGGCCTTCGGCTGGTCGTTGTGGGCCCTGTTCCTCGGGACCGCCGGCACACCGGGCATGAAGCACCCCTTCGAGCTGACGATCGCCCGCGGTGACGGCGCCGGGAACCTCTACCTGGAGGCCGCCGCCGGGGTCACCGCGTTCATCCTCGCCGGGCGGTACTTCGAGGCCCGCTCCAAGCGCAGGGCCGGAGCCGCTCTCCAGGCCCTGTTGGAGCTGGGGGCCAAGGACGTCACCGTGGTGCGTGCGGACGGGCGGGAACAGAGCGTGCCCGTGGCCGAGCTGAAGGTCGGGGACCGTTTCGCCGTCCGCCCCGGGGAGAAGATCGCCACCGACGGAACCGTGGTCGAGGGCTCCTCCGCCGTCGACGCCTCGATGCTCACCGGTGAGTCCGTGCCGGTCGACGTGGTCCCGGGCGACGCCGTCACCGGGGCCACCCTCAACGCGGGCGGCCGACTCGTCGTCGAGGCGACCCGGGTCGGCTCCGACACCCAACTCGCCAGGATGGCGAAGCTGGTGGAGGACGCGCAGAACGGCAAGGCGGCCGCGCAGCGGCTCGCGGACCGGATCTCCGCGGTGTTCGTGCCGGTCGTCATCGCGCTCGCGCTGGGCACCCTCGGCTTCTGGCTCGGCAACGGCGCCGGTACGGCCGCCGCGTTCACCGCAGCCGTCGCCGTACTGATCATCGCCTGCCCGTGCGCCCTGGGCCTCGCCACCCCGACCGCGCTGCTGGTCGGCACCGGCCGCGGAGCCCAACTGGGCATTCTCATCAAGGGTCCCGAGGTCCTGGAGTCCACCCGCAAGGTGGACACCGTCGTTCTGGACAAGACCGGCACCGTCACCACCGGCCGGATGACCCTGCTGGCCGTCCACCCGGCCCCCGGCACCGAGGAGACCGACGTCCTGCGGCTCGCGGGCGCGTTGGAGCACGCCTCGGAACACCCGGTCGCCCGCGCGGTCGCCGACGGGGCGCGGGAGAAGCTGGGCGAACTGCCCGCCGCCGCGGACTTCGCGAACGTGCCGGGGCTCGGTGTGCAGGGCGTCGTGGACGGTCACGCGGTCCTCGTCGGACGCGAACGGCTGCTGTCCGACTGGGCGATCGGGCTGCCCGAACAACTCCGGCAGGTGAAGACCGCCGCGGAGTCGGCCGGCCGTACGGTGGTCGCGGTCGCCTGGGACGGGGAGGCGCGTGCCGTGCTCGAGGTGGCCGACGCGGTCAAGGACACGAGCCGCGAGGCGATCGCCCGGTTGCGGGCGCTGGGGCTCACCCCGGTGCTGCTGACCGGGGACAACCGGGCCGTGGCCGCGTCCGTGGCCCGCGAGGTCGGCATCGACGCCGACCAGGTGATCGCCGAGGTGCTGCCCCAGGACAAGGTCGATGTCGTCAAGCGGCTCCAGGCGCAGGGGCGTTCGGTCGCGATGGTGGGCGACGGGGTCAACGACGCGGCCGCGCTCGCCCAGGCCGACCTGGGGCTGGCGATGGGCACGGGCACGGACGCCGCGATCGAGGCGGGCGACCTCACTCTCGTGCGGGGCGATCTGCGGGCCGCTGCGGACGCGATCAGGCTCGCCCGCCGCACCCTGCGCACGATCCGGTCCAACCTGTTCTGGGCCTTCGCCTACAACGTGGCCGCGCTGCCGCTGGCCGCGGCGGGACTCCTCAACCCGATGCTCGCGGGGGCGGCGATGGCGTTCTCGTCGGTGTTCGTGGTCGGCAATTCACTTCGGCTGCGTTCGTTCCGGGCCGCACGCCCTTGAAGACGTTCGGGCGTCCGCTGCTCACGGAAACTCAAAGGAAAGTAAAGCAATCCTTTCGAGCTTGATAAAACGCCTGCTCTCACCAGTCCGACACTTCAATTTACCGACCAGGAAAGAACTTTACCTTCTGCCGACCGCCCGTTTGAACGTCATCTCATTTGGTCCCCTACGCTTCAGCCGTGGTCCCGATCGTGGAGCGCCTCGTACCGGACGAACTGTGGGAGCTGTTCCAGCGGGTGGTTCCGAAGCCCCCGTCGCGACCCCAGGGCGGCGGTCGCCGTCGGCACGGCGACCGGGAGGTGCTGGCCGCGATCGTCTTCGTGGCGACGTCGGGCTGCCCATGGCAACACCTGCCGTCCGCGTCGTTCGGCCCTTCAGGAGCCACCGTCCACCGACGCTTCACCGAGTGGACGAACGCCGGGGTGTGGGCCGAGCTGCACCGGCTGGTCCTCGACGAACTCCGCGCCCCTGACGACCTCGACTGGGCATGCCGAGCGCTCGACTCGGTGAGCACGCGCGCAGCGGCAAACCACGCGCTCGGCCCTGAGTGAGCCGGGAGGGCATCCGGCAGCGACCGGCAGCATCCGGCAGCCGAAATTGCGCCCTCTCCCGGACCTCGGCCCGCCAGTGCAAAATCACCAAATGAGATGCAGGCGCGTGGCCCTCTCGGAATTGCCGAGATAGCGGAATCCCGCGGTTCAACCCCTTGACGGCCCCGGAGCGTTCGTCGATAGTCATGCCTTGATCCGGCCAACCGAGTAACGACTGGATCGCCTGACAAATTGTTAGCGCTAACAATTCAGAGACCCCACGGCCGGAACGCTCGCCCCCTGATCCCAACCACCCTTGCCAATGGCCGCCCCCCGCCAGGCCTTTGAATTGTTAGCGCTAACAATTCCAGCAGCCCGCCCCCAGAGCCCACCGTGAACACGGTTGGGGCGCGGCCTGCCGCTCCGTCAAGACACGCAAGGGAGTTCCAGGTGCCTGCCCTGCTCATCCTCCGCCGACTACGCCAAGGGTTGGTCGTCTTTCTGGCCGCGTCAGCACTGGCCCTCGTCGGTCTGGTCACCTCCGGCGGAACCTCGTACGCCGCCACCCAAGGACCCTGTGACATCTACGCGGCGGGCGGTACTCCGTGCGTCGCGGCCCACAGCACCACACGCGCGCTTTTCGCCTCCTACAACGGCCCCCTCTACCAGGTACAACGAGCCTCGGACAGCTCGCTGCGGAACATCGGCGTACTGGCCGCGGGAGGAGTCGCCGACGCCGCGGCACAGGACTCCTTCTGCGCGGGCACGACCTGCACCATCACCCGCGTCTACGACCAGACCGGCGGCGGCAACACCCTGGTCTACCAGGGACCGGGGGGAACGGGCGGTGCCGACACCGCGGCCGGCGCCACCACCGAGGCGGTGAGCGTGGGCGGTCAGAAGGCCTACGCGCTGTACATCAACCCCGGCAACAGCTACTTCGCGTACAACGCCACCGGTGGTGTGCCGACCGGCAGTTCACCCGAGGGTGAGTACATGATCACCAGCGGCACCCACGTCAACAACGGCTGCTGCTTCGACTACGGCAACACCGAGACCGACCACCATGCCGACGGCAACGGCGCCATGGACGCGATCAACTTCGGTACGGAGTGCTGGTTCGGCGGCTGCACCGGAACCGGCCCATGGGTGCAGGCGGACATCGAGAACGGATTGTTCAGCGGTGGCAGCAAGACGTGGAATCCCAACCAGGTGTCCCAGACCAGCCGTTTCGTCACCGCGATGTTCAAGAACAACGGCACCACCCAGATGGCGCTCAAGGGGGCCAACGCCCAGTCCGGGGGTCTGACGCAGCTCTACAGCGGCGCACTGCCCAGCGGATGGAGCCCGATGCACAAGCAGGGCGCGATCATCCTGGGCAGCGGCGGCGACTGCTGCCAGACCAACCACAACGCCAGCGCGGGCACGTTCTACGAGGGTGCCATGGTCAGCGGCTACCCGTCCGACGCCACCGACGCCGCCGTCCAGGCCAACATCGCCGCAGCCGGCTACAGCACCACCACTCCCTTCGTCCCCGGCGCGAAGCTGTCGCTGCAGGCCACGACTCCCTGCTGCACCACGGACTACCTGCAGCACGACACGAGTGACGACAAGGTCGTCATCGCGCCCGTGACCGCCGCGAGTCCGGCCGCCGACAAGGGCGATGCGACCTGGATCGTCCACGCCGGCCTGGCCAACGCCAACTGCGTGTCCTTCGAGTCGGCCAACGCGTCCGGCCAGTACCTGAGGCACTACGCCTTCCAGCTGCATCTCCAACCCAACGACGGCAGCAGTCAGTTCGCCGCCGACGCCACCTTCTGCCCCAAGACGGGCAACAGCGGCACGGGTTACTCCCTCCAGTCCTTCAACTACCCGGCCAAGTACATCCGCCACTACAGCTTCACCGGCTACATCGCAAGCAACGGCGGGAGCAACGCCTGGGACACCACCTCGATGTGGGCCCAGGACACCAGCTGGCTCGCCGCGTCTCCCTGGAGCTGACGAGCCCGGTGCCGTGCCGGCGCCCGGGACCGGAGACGTGCACACATTCCCCCTGTGAAGGAGTTTCCGCATGATCAAAGCACCCTGGATGCGCAGCATCAGACGCGCGCTCCTCGCGGTCGGCGCCACCGCCGCGCTCGCCGCGGGTCTACTCACGACCACGGCGACCACCTCCCAGGCCGCCACCCAGGCGCCGTGCGACATCTACGCCGCGGGCGGCACCCCCTGCGTCGCCGCGCACAGCACGACCCGCGCCCTGTACGCGGCGTACAACGGCCCGCTCTACCAGGTCAGGCGCGCCTCGGACAACGCCACGCAGAACATCGGCGTGCTGAGCGCAGGAGGCTACGCGAACGCCGCAGCCCAGGACACCTTCTGCGCCAACACCAGCTGTGTCATCACCGTCATCTACGACCAGTCCGGCAAGGGCAACAACCTCACCCAGGCGCCCGCGGGCGGAGCGGCCGGCGGACCGGACAACCTGGCCAACGCCTTCGAGGCGCCGGTCACCGTCGGCGGTCACAAGGCGTACGGCGTCTACGTGGCCCCCGGCACCGGCTACCGCAACAACAACACCAACGGCATCGCCACCGGCGACCAGCCCGAGGGCATGTACGCCATCTTCGACGGCACGCACTTCAACGGTGGCTGCTGCTTCGACTACGGCAACGCCGAAACCAGCAGCACCGACACCGGCAACGGCCACATGGAGGCCATCTACTTCGGCAACAGCAAGGCCTGGGGCTACGGCAGCGGCAACGGCCCGTGGGTCATGGCCGACCTCGAGAACGGCCTGTTCTCCGGCGTGAACCGCACCCTCAACTCCGGGGACCCGACCGTCACCAACCGCTTCCTGACCGCCATGGTCAAGGGCGGCCCGAACCAGTGGGCCATCCGCGGCGGCGACGCCCAGGCGGGCAGCCTGTCCACCTACTACAGCGGCGTACGCCCCAACGTCTCCGGCTACAACCCGATGCACAAGGAGGGCGCGATCATCCTGGGCATCGGCGGTGACAACAGCAAGGGCGCCCAAGGCACCTTCTACGAAGGCGTCATGACCTCCGGCTACCCCTCGGACGCCACCGAGAACGCCGTCCAGGCCAACATCACCGCCGCCGGCTACAACAGCGGCTCGACCAGCACCGGTTCGCTGACGCCCGGCTCCCGGATCTCTCTCCAGGCCACCACGTCCCCCTGCTGCACCACGGACTACCTCCGCCACGACGACGCCGACACGAAGGTCGTCATCTCCAACATCACCTCCGCCAGCTCGGCCACCGACAAGGCGGACGCCACCTGGATCGTCCGGGCAGGTCTCGCCAACAGCTCCTGCCTGTCCTTCGAGTCCGCCAACGCCCCGGGCCAGTACCTGCGCCACTACAACTACGAGCTCTACCTCAACACGGACAACGGCAACAGCGCGTTCGCGCAGGACGCCACCTTCTGCCCCACCACGGGCAACAGCGGGACAGGCCACTCGTTCCAGTCGGTCAACTACCCGACCAAGTACATCCGCCACTACAACTACACGGCCTACATCGCCAGTAACGGCGGCTCCAACGCCTGGGACGCCACGTCCTCGTGGGCCCAGGACACCAGCTGGCTGACCGCCTCCCCCTGGAGCTGACCAGCCGTCGGGCACCGCTGAACGCCCCGTCACGAGTACGGCCTCCCGGCACGACCGGGAGGCCGTACTCGCTCTTGCTCAGCCCGTTGTCCCCCAGGATCAGATGCGGTTACTCGCCGCCGTACGGAAGCGTCGTGCCCGGCAGGTCGTACTCGTCGCGCCGTCCGCACATCCCGAAGCCGCCGAGCCGGGTCGGCGCGGCCTCGTGACCGGTCGCCTGCAAGAGGTACGACGGCTCACCGGAGGCCAGTTCATCCAGCTGGGTGCCGGTACGCTCGGCGGTGGCCAGCGCCCCCGCCTGCCACAGCCCGCGCCAGGTGGGTACCTTCTCCCGGACCAGGCGGGCGGCCGCGCGCTGGAACTCCAGGTACGGGCCGTTGTCACCGGCGGCCAGGGAGTCGCGCAGGACGAGATAGCCCTCGACGGCGAGGTCCCTGCGGCGCCGGGCGGCATCGGCCGTCTCCGGCCCGGTGCCGGACGGGAGTCGGGCCGCCGCGGCGTACCGCTCGGGGTCGGCGAGGACCTCCGGCGGGAAGGTGAAGACGGCGTCGCCGGCCTCGGGAAGGCCGCTGTTCTGCATCAGCACGGTGATGCGCAGATCGCCGCCCTGGACCATGCGGTGCACGGTTCCGGGCGTGAACCAGGCGAGGGAGCCCGTCTCCAGCGGGATCTCCCGGTAGCCGTCGGGGCTCAAGGTCTGCACCGCGCCCCGGCCGCCGGTGACGACGTACGCCTCCGTGCACACCAGGTGCAGATGGGGGCTGCCGCCGCAGACGCCGTCGGCGGCCTCCCAGTCGTAGGCGCTGAGGTGCGACAGACCGACGGCACCGGGCAGGGGGCGGGGCAGCTCCGGCTTGGGCGCCCCCGCGGCCCCGGTCACCACGACAGCCCCTCCAGGTGCTCACCGACCCGTTCGGCATCCCAGGCGCCGTCGGCCACGACCAGCCGGTAGCGGTAGGCGAAGGACTCCCCCGGCGGCAGCTCGAACTCCTGGAAGAACGCCCAGGAGAACGCGACCGTCGGGAAGGGCTGGGAACGCACGAACCAGTGGGACTCGTGGACCGCGCTCGCGGGGTCCAGGTTCTCGGGGGCGTGCGCGAAGACGAGCGTGGAGTGGGCGTTGACGTCGTCGTGCTCGGCGGTGAAGGCGAGCCAGGGGCTCTGGCTGCCCATCAGCTTGTCCGCGTCGGCGACCGTGTCCGGGGCGAAGACCTTGCCGCCGGTGAAGTCGCGGGGGCCGCGCCACTGGAGTCCGGTGTAGCCGGCCATCTCCCGGCCCGCGGTGGTCGGCGAGCCGAAGACGAGGGGCTCGGCGCGCAGGTTGGTCAGGCGGATCGACCAGTCGAGCGCCCAGGAGCCGGCGGCCTCGTCGACCGAGTGGACGGCAAGGCCCCGCTCTTCCCGGGCCCACTCCTCGCCGCCGTTCTCCACCCAGGTCAGCGTCTCGGTGAGGTCCAGCCGGTCCTCGGCGGCCGTGAGCGCGGTGAAGCCGTCGTGCCGCATGGAGCCGACGCGCTCCGGCAGGTACTGGTAGCCCTGCCCGTGCACGTAGCAGTTGCCGCCCCAGAAGTTCTGCCCGGACAGATGGCTCGCCGTCATCTGGAGGCCCTTGTGCCAGCGGTGGTCGTTGGGCCGGTAGCCGGTGACCGTGCGGCCGCCGAGGGTGCGGACCGGATGCGCGTAGGGCTTCTTGGCCTCGAAGGCGTCGGGGTCGGGTCGGTAGACGTAGCGGAGGATCTCCGTGCCGTTCGCCGCCTCGACGGCGATGTGCTCGCCGTGGACGTGGCTGACGCGGATGCTCATGCGTGCTCCTTGGGGGCCCAGTGGGGGTGGTCGCCGTGCATCGCCGGGTAGAAGGGATCGCCGGGCACGATCTCGCCCGCGGTCACGGGCTGCCCCGTGAAGGCGGCCTTGTAGAGCGCGGCGGCGAACTCGAGGGTGGCACGTGCGTCGGCGCCGCTGCCGGGAGGCCTGACACCGTTGTCGTACGCGTCGAGGAGCGCGCCGAGCTGGGCGGCGTGCGAACTGGGCACGTCGGCGGTGGGGGTACGCCAGGCGTCGGCCCGTTCGGAGGCGACGTGCGGGGCGGGCGTGTAGGTCCAGTCCTCGTTGCGGTGACCGTAGAGGTGGGTGAGTTCGACGGTCGCGTCGGCGCAGTCGATGCGGATGCGGCTCACCTCGTCGGGGGACAGCACGCTGTTGACGACGGTGGCGAGGGCGCCGTTCCCGAACCGGACGAGGGCGGTGGAGACGTCCTCGCTCTCGGTGTCGTGGACCAGCCGGGCGGCCATGGCGCGGATCTCCGTCCACGGGCCGAGCAGGTGCAGGAGGAGGTCGTACTGGTGGATGCCGTGGCCCATGGTGGGGCCGCCGCCTTCGCTCGCCCAGGTCCCGCGCCACGGTACGGCGTAGTAGGCGGCGTCCCGGTGCCAGGTGGTCTGGCAGTGGGCGACCCGGGGGGCGCCCAGCTCACCGCTTGCGATGAGGTCGCGCGCGTGGGCGGCGCCGGAGCCGTAGCGGTGCTGGAAGATCACGGAGGCGTAGGCGCCGGAGGCTTCCTCGGCCGCGGCGATCTCGTCGTACTCGGCGAGCGACAGCGTCAGCGGCTTCTCGCACAGCGCCCAGGCGCCCGCCTTGAGCGCGGCCACCGTCTGGGCGCGGTGCAGGGAGGGCGGGGTGCCGATGAGGACCAGGTCGGGGCGTACGGCGTCCAGCATCTCGTCGACCGAGGTGAACCCGGCGACGTCCTCGCCCGCGAGTGCGCGGAAGGCGTCGAGTCTGCCCTGGTCCACGTCGACGGCGGCGACCAGTTCGACCCGCTCGGCGTGGGCCCTGAGCGCGGGCAGATGGCTGCCGCTGACGATGGCGCCGGTGCCGACCACGGCGACTCGGCGACGGGCTGGACGGGACATGCGGTCCTCCTCGGGCGTCCGGTGCCGGGACGCTGACGTGCGGGAAAGCGCTTGCTCCCCGGAGTGACCCTAGATCCCAGGAGATTGTCCGAACAAGACCCCGGGGCGGCTTATTGAGGAGGGCGGCGGAGGTTTTGCCGGGGTGACGGCTGCGAAGGGGGAGGTGGGGGGCATGGGAGAGGTGGGGCGGGGGTGCGGGCGGACGCGGGGAGGGCCGGGGGGCGGGTTCGCGGAGGGGGTTCGGCGGGAGGATTGGTGGTGTCTTGCGGGGCATCGCTCGGTCGGGTGGAGGGCGGGCACCGTCGGGAGGCGGATCACGGTCGGGGGACGGGTACGGTCGGGATGCGGGCATTGTCGAGGTGCGGGCACGGTCGAGGTGCGGCCCCCGCGGGAGGGGCGGTCACAGTCCGGGGGCCGGTCACGGTCGAGGTGCGGGGCCCCTCGGGTGGGCACGGCCGGGGGGGCCGGTCACGGTCGAGGCGCGAGCACGGTCGGAGGCGGGCGCCCGTCGAGGGCCGGTCACGGTCGATGTGCCAGGTCGCGGTAGGGCGCGGGTGCCGTCGGCGGGGCGAGGCGTGGCGGCGCCGGGCCGGTAGCGCCCCGACCAACGAGCAGCACTGTTCCAGTCGCCGCGTCAGCCGCGGAGCTGAGCCTGGCGAACGCGCTGACCAGGAGACGGCACTGATCCCACCGTCCCGCAGACCGTCCAACCGGGTTCGGTCACCCCGGAACCGCGCTCGTCCGGCGTACCGATCGGCGAACGTCACCGACCCAACCCGGTCCGCCGACAACGAACCCGCCCCGCCCCGGCCCGCCGACGGCCCCGCGCAAGTCGTCTCCACTCACCATCCACAGCGAAGCCGACCGGTCACCCGGATCCTCGACTCGCCCGGCGCGACCTCCTTCCCGTCAGGTGGGTCGCATCAGAGGCGAGTTGGGCGGCGAAGCCCCGTCGCGCGCCGTGGCCGTGGGAACCATATGCATACGTTCGGCGTTGTTCCGTTACAGCGGGCACCCTTGACAGCGTGCGTACTGTTTCGCGACGTTTGATCCTTGCCGACCGTTCGATCGGCAATGGGGGGAATGGGGGGCGATCGCCCATGCGATCGACGAGCAGCGACACGGACATCACGATCCACAGACCCGACGAACTCGATGCCACGCTCCGGGGGGCCTGGCACCGGGCGATGGACGAGTCCCCCGACTACGCCAACCCGTTCCTGGCACCGGAGTTCGCGGCCGGGATCGACAGACACCGTGCCGGCACCCGGGTGGCGGTGCTGCACCAGCGGGGAGAGGCCGTGGGCTTCCTGCCGTACGAGCGCGGCAGCTTCGGTGTCGGCCGGGCCGTCGGCCTCGGACTCTCCGACTGCCAGGGCCTGGTGCACCGCCCCGGGGTCACCTGGGACACCCGAGCCCTGCTGAAGGCCTGCGGGCTCTCGGTGTTCGAGTTCGACCACCTCGTGGAGGAGCAGAAGCCGTTCGCCCCGTACGTCACGGGCACCTTCGCCTCCCCGGTGATCGATCTGAAGGTGGGCAGCGACAGTTACCCGGAGTGGCTGCGCGGCGCCTACCCGGGGCTCGCCAAGACGACCCTCAAGAAGGAGCGCAGGCTCACCCGCGACCTGGGCGAGCTGCGGTTCGTGTTCGACGAGCGGGACCCGGGTGCGCTGCGCACGCTGATGCGGTGGAAGTCCGCGCAGTACCGCAGGACGGGCCGGATGGACCGGTTCGCACGGCCCTGGATCGTGCATCTCGTGGAGGACCTCTTCCAGGTCCGCGAGGAGCACTTCTCCGGGGTCCTGTCGGTGGTGTACGCCGGTGACCGGCCAGTTGCCGCGCATTTCGGGCCGATCTCGCGCACCGTCTTCGCGCCCTGGTTCACCGCGTACGACCCCGAGCTGCGCTACTACTCCCCCGGCCTGATCATGCACCTGCGGATGGCCGAGGCGGCGGGGCGGCGCGGGGCGCGGCTCATGGACATGGGGCGCGGCGACAAGGAGTGGAAGGACTGGCTCAAGACCCGCGAGCTGCGCGTGGCGGAAGGATTCGCCACCCGTCCCCACCCGGTGGCGACCGCACACCGTATGTGGCGGCGGCCGGTGCGGGGCCTGCGCAACACGGTCAACGCGCACCCGGCCCTGCGCGAGCCCGCCGACCGCCTGCTCAGGACCGTCGGCACCCTGCGCACCTCCCGGCAGCACGCGGACTCCGCCGGAGCGGGACCGTCGGCGGGCTGAGCCCGCTTCCCCCCCTCCCCGCATCGGGCGGGCTGATCTCCCGCACGGCTCTTCTCTGCCCACCGACACAAGGGGTGCCGATGCCGTACGGCTCACTGCTGGCCACGACGATGACACGGCGACTGGGCCGTGAGTGCGTCTACACGCCCTCGGCCCGGCTGGCCCTGTACCTGGCGCTCCGGCGCTGGTGCCGGCCCGGTGCGCGGGTGCTGATGTCGCCGGTGAACGACGACGTGATCCTGTTCGTGGTCCTCGCGGCCGGGTTGCGCCCCGTGCTGGCGCCGGTGTCCGTGTGGGACGGCAACATCGACCCGGCCGCCGTCCCGGAGTCCACCTGGCGGAGCGTCGACGCGGTCCTGACCACCAACCTGTACGGCGTCCCCGACCGGGTCCGCGAACTGCGGCGCCGCTGCGAGCAGTTGGGCATCCCGTTGTTCGAGGACGCGGCGCACGCCATCGGCAGCCATGTGGACGGGCAGCCGGTCGGCACCTTCGGCAGGGCGGCCGCCTTCAGTCTCTCCAAGCACGTGGCCGGGATGGCCGGCGGCTTCCTCGCCGTCGAGGACGCCCGTACCCGCCGCGAGCTGGAGCTGCTGCGGGACGACCTGCTGACCCCCGGCCGGCTGCGCGAGGACCTGTCCACCACCCTGCGTCCGCTGGCCAGGTCCGCCGTGCGGTCGCTCCACCTGGTGCGGCCGGTGTGGCGGACCATGGAGCGGCTGGGGCTGATGGAGCGCGAGGCGTTCCGGATGGACCTGCGGGCACCACGGCTGGCCGCCGCCGCCCGGGAGGCGCCGGGCCTGACCGCCTACGACCGGTGGATCCGGGTCGATCTGCACGGCTACCGCTCCCGGCACGGCTCGCTGGTCCGGGGTCAGTTGCGGTTGCGTCTGGCCCGCCTGGACGAGGACCTCGCCCGGCGCAGGGCCGGCGTCGCGCTCCTCTCGGGCACACCGTGGGCCTCGCCCGCGCTGCGCGACCGTACGGCGCACGACGGCCCCCTGCCCCTCTTCCGGGTGCCGCTCCTGGTCCACGACCGCGACGCGCTGGTCCAGCGCCTGGTGCGGCACGACGTGGTCTCCGGCTACCTCTACGACCCGCCGCTGGACGACTACGCGGGCGCGGAGTTCGTGGAGCCCTCCCCCGATCCGTCGGCCGCCCGCTGGTTCGCGGCGCACGCGCTCCCGGCCGATCCGCTGCTGGCCCGCAGGATCCTGGCCGCGTTCACGAAGGAGCGGGTGGTCGACGCCCACCCCTCGCTGCTGCGGCCGGTACCGGACGCCCCGCGGCCCCGGATCCTGGGGCAGTGAGGTCCGCCACCCCGACGATCGATCAAAACATCAGGGGGTTAGCATATGAGCGCTGCCTAGCTCGAAAGAGAATTCTGTGACTGTCAAGGACGACTCGTTCACCGACTGGAAGAACCGCGAAGAGATCGCGGAATCGATGATCCCGATGATCGGGAGGCTGCACCGGGAGCGGGACGTAACGGTTCTCCTGCACAGCCGTTCCCTCGTGAACAAGTCGGTGGTCAGCATCCTCAAGACCCACCGGTTCGCCCGGCAGATCGCCGGTGAGGAGCTCTCCGTCACCGACACGCTGCCCTTCGTCCAGGCCCTCACCACGCTGGACCTCGGCCCCTCGCAGATCGACATCGGCCGGCTGGCCGAGATCTACAAGACCGACGAACGGGGCCTGTCGGTCGCCGAGTTCACCGCCGAGGCCGTGGCGGGCGCGACGGGCGGCAACAAGATCGAGCGCCGCGAGCCGCGGGACGTCGTCCTCTACGGCTTCGGCCGCATCGGCCGCCTGGTCGCACGGCTGCTGATCGAGAAGGCCGGTTCCGGCAACGGTCTGCGGCTGCGCGCGATCGTGGTCCGGGGCGGCGGCGGGCGGGCCTCCGAGGACCTGGTGAAGCGGGCCTCGCTGCTGCGCCGGGACTCCATCCACGGTCAGTTCCAGGGCACGATCACCGTCGACGAGGCCGAGGGCGCGATCATCGCCAACGGCAACACCATCAAGGTGATCTACGCCAACGACCCCTCCGAGGTCGACTACACGGCGTACGGCATCAAGGACGCCATCCTCATCGACAACACCGGCAAGTGGCGCGACCGCGAGGGCCTCTCGCAGCACCTGCGCCCCGGCATCGACAAGGTCGTGCTGACCGCGCCGGGCAAGGGCGACGTCCCCAACATCGTGCACGGCGTCAACCACGACACGATCAAGCCGGACGAGCAGATCCTGTCCTGCGCGTCCTGCACCACCAACGCGATCGTGCCCCCGCTCAAGGCGATGGCCGACGAGTACGGCGTGCTGCGCGGCCACGTGGAGACGGTCCACTCGTTCACCAACGACCAGAACCTGCTGGACAATTACCACAAGGCCGACCGCCGGGGCCGCTCCGCGCCGCTGAACATGGTCATCACGGAGACCGGCGCGGCCTCCGCCGTCGCCAAGGCGCTGCCCGACCTCAAGGCGCCGATCACCGGCAGCTCGATCCGGGTGCCGGTGCCGGACGTCTCGATCGCGATCCTCAGCCTGCGGCTGGGCCGCGAGACCACCCGTGAGGAGGTCCTGGACTACCTGCGTGACGTCTCCCTGACCTCTCCGCTCAAGCGCCAGATCGACTTCACGACGGCCCCGGACGCGGTCTCCATGGACTTCGTCGGCTCCCGCCACGCCTCGATCATCGACGCGGGCGCCACCAAGGTCGACGGCGACAACGCGATCCTCTACCTCTGGTACGACAACGAGTTCGGCTACTCCTGCCAGGTCATCCGGGTCGTCCAGCACGTCTCGGGGGTCGAGTACCCGACGTACCCGTCGGCGGTCTGATCCGCCCTCGGTGCGCATTGATCCGTTCCGGGGGCCACGCCGGGCCCCGGAACGGACCGCGGGATCAGGGCCGGCTCGCCGCCCTGGCCCACTCGCCGAGGACCGGGACGCACTTCTCGGCGAAGTACTCGTAGTCCTCGGCCGTGTTGTAGACGTGCGCGGACAGCCGCAGATAGCCGATGCCGTCGAAGCTGGTGAAGGCGGCCTCGACGTCGAGTTCTCCGGCCACCCGGTCGCGCAGGGCATCGGCGTCGAGGCGGGTGAGGCCGAGGCCGTCGGGCAGCCGCACCAGACGCATGCCGGGCACGGGCATGCCGACGTCGACCGCGCTGTCGGCGCCCGTGAGGTCGGCGAAGGCGGCGCCGATCACCTGAGCCCCGTAGTCCGCGAGCCGGTCCATGTAGCGGCGGGCGGCGGCCCACCCCCACGTGTCGGCGACGAAGGCGAGAGCGGTCGGCGCGGCGAGGTGGGCGGTGGCGTCCAGGGTGCCCTGCTGGTCGAAGCGGTCGGGGTACGGATCGTGCGCGCCCCACGAGTCGATCAGGGGGTGGAGCGCTTCGCGCAGCGGTCCGCGGGCGACCAGCGCGGCCGTACCGCGGGGTGCGCAGCCCCATTTGTGCAGGTTGCCGGTCCAGAAGTCGTACGTCGCCCCCGCGAGCGGCGATGCGAGAAGGCCCGGTGCGTGGGCGCCGTCCACGAGCACCGGGATGTCGCGACGCCCGGCCTCCGCGCCGATCCGCTCCACCGGCAGCCGGCGGGCGGTCGCCGAGGTGATCTGGTCGAGGACCACGAGGTCGGTGTCGGCGCTCAGCGAGGCCACGACGGCCTCGTACGCCGCGTCCTCGTCGGCGCCCAGCGGGACGTGGACGGTGCGCACCCGACCGCCCCAGCGGCGGGCCAGCCGCTCGGCGCCCATGCTCACGGCCCCGTAGCCGTGGTCGGTGACGACGATCTCGCCGCCACGGCGCCTGGTGAGTGCCTGGTGGACGACGCTCGCCCCGGCACTGGCGTTGGGCACCAGGGCCAGATCGCCCGGGTCGACGTCGAGGAAGGCCGCGAGTTCGACCCGGGCCGCCGCGATGCGCTGCGGCAGCGCCGGGAACCACACCACGGGTGAGCGTTCCATCTCGGCGCGCAGGGCCTGCTGGCGTTCCTGCGCCACCAGGGGCACCGCCCCGAACGACCCGTGGTTGAGGTGCCGTTGGGCGGGGTCGAGCGACCACGCCTCGGCGGCGGGCCTGCCGTCGGCCAGCAGCAGTGGGGCCGGCGGGCCGGCCGGCTCGGTGTCGCTCACGGAAGTCTCCCTCGTCGGCGGTGTCGGGACGGTCGCCCTCCAGAGGAAACACCAAGGGCCCCGGATCAGCGGATCCGGGGCCCTCGGAACGTGCGGGGCCTTGTTCAGCCGAGGACGACGTCGGCGTTCGCGTGCGCGGCGACACCCTGGGCCGAGACGAACGCACCGAGGTCGGCGCAGACGGCGAGCGGACCGGCCTCGACGTGAAGGCCGGAGGTCGCGGCGACGGCCACACCACCGGAGATGGTGTCGAGGTCCGCGTCGTTGATCTCGATGGTCTCGAAGCGGGGAGCGGAGTTCATGACGTGCGTTTCCTTTCGCGGAAGCAATGCCGGGGACGGCTCCCGGATCGAAGCATGACCAGGGCATGACTGCCAGTCGCTCCCCGTCGGCGGTCGCGCCCGGCTTCACCGGCGTCGCAACCCGCTCACCGAGCACGTCATTTCCTTCACAGACTTCGCCGTCGCACCGACACGCAAAAGGCATGTGACGGCACAACCACGCCGGCGTTCCGGGCCGGTTCCGAGCCGATGCGGAACGGTGTGCAGGTTCACCGGATTTTCGATGACCGCCCCGTCGGTGTCCGTCGCCGTCCACGCGAAAAACGTTTCACGTACCGCGAGGGTAGAATTGCGCCGCCCGGTCGAACGGCCGCAACAGCGAGGGGGTGGACGCCATTTCGCTTCGCCCCGCCCGCATCCAGGACGTCGCCGCCGCAGCCGGAGTCTCCGTGTCCACGGTGTCGAACGTGCTGAACCGGCCGGAGCGGGTCAATGCCCGCACCGCCGAGCGGGTCCGTGACGCGGTCGCCGCGCTCGACTACGTCCCGCACCCGGGAGCCGCCGGTCTGCGCACCGGTCACTCCTCGTCGATCGGCCTCGTGCTGCCGGACGTGGCCAACTCGTTCTACTCACGCATCGCGCGCGGGGCCGCGGACGCGGCGTACGAGCACGGCTACTCCCTGGTGCTCTGCGACAGCGGCGACGACGCCGAGCGGGAGCAGGGCTACTTCACCATGCTGGTCGAACAGCGGGCGGTGGGCGCGGTGGTGGTGCCGCTCAGCGCCGACCCCACCAGGCTGTCGCGGCTGCGCGAGCGTGGAATTCCGCTGGTCCTGGCGGACCGCGCGATGCCCGCCCAGGAGGGCTGTTCGGTCTCCGTGGACGACATCGCCGGCGGCCGCATGGCAGTGCAGCACCTGCTGGACCACGGGGCGCGCGACATCCTCGTCGTCAACGGCGACCGTACGATCCGTCAGTGCGCCGACCGCTACCAGGGCGCCCGCCAGGCCGTACGCACCCGGCGCGAGGCCCGCCTCGGGCAGGTCGTCGCCGAGGAGATGACGGTGGCGTACGGCACAGCCACAGCCCGGAGTCTCGACGACCTGCCCGACGCCGTCTTCTGCACCAACGACTTCCTGGCGGCGGGACTGTGCCGCGCACTCGGCGAGCGCGGTGTGAAGGTCCCGGAGGACGTGCAGGTGGTCGGATACGGCGATCTGGACATCGCGAGTTTCGTGGGCACTACTCTCACCACGGTCCGCCAGCCTGTCGAGGAGCTCGGCAGGGCGGCCGTGGAGATGCTCCTCGACGAGGTGGAGGCGGGGACCGAACACGCCCACGAGGCAAGGGTGTTCGCGCCGGACATGGTCCTGCGGGACTCCACCCGGTCAGCCTCCGACGGGCCTTTCTAGCGTCACCGGACCCAGCAGACCGGACGGCAGCTGCGAGGGGAACGCCCAGGCGGTCGGGGTGGCCTCGGCGAGGTAGGGCGCCAGGGTGTTGTGGACGGTCACGTCGAGGCGCACGGTACGCCCGGCGCAGCCGCGCAGGGCGAAGCGGTACGGCGCGCAGAAGGCCTCCCCGACGAGTTCCCCGTCGACGGTCACCGCCGCGCTGCCCCGCACCCGTCCCAGGTCCAGCACCGGATCCGGCCCGGCCGGCAACTCAAGGGTCCGCGTGTACGTCACGCCTCCGCTCCAGCCGCCCAGTCCGAACTCGCCCCACTCCCCCGGCGGCAGGGGTGCCGGAACCGTGCGCACCCGCACCGGCCCGCGCCAGGCCGAACCGCCGCGCAGGACGGCCGTGGGGGCGGTGACGACTTCGCACTCCGTTGCTTCGGCGAGAGGTCGGTCGAGCGTCAACGCGGGCTCAGCCAGCTCGACTTCAGCTTCGCCGCCGACCCTCACCCGGGCCGGAAGCTCCACCGGCAGCTCCAGGGACACGGTTCCCGCGGGCACGGTGAACCGGAAGCGCTGCTCGGCCTCCCGGACGTCGTCGGTGGCCCGGAGCGGCAGTACGGCGGAGCCGAGCACCGGGGCTCCGGCCAACCACTCGGCCCCGGGCAGGGGGTGCGGTCGTACCGCCGCGGCACAGTGCTGCAACTCGCCCCAGCGGCCCTCGTGTTCGACGGTGAGCCCGCTCCACTCCCCCGTCCGCGCCTCCCAACCGGGGCCGCTGACCAGGGCGGTGGTGTCCGCCACCAGGTCGACGAACACCGCGTCCCGGGCGTCGACGCTGTCGGTCACGAGTTCCAGGACGTGATCGCCCGCGTTCAGGGCCAGTTCGTGCCGGAAGAACATCGGCACCGCGCCCCAGTCGGACTCGTAGTACTCGACCTTCTCCTGCCGTGCCACGACGGCTCCGTCGAGCAGGACGGTCACGCCCACCGCGGCGCCCACGACGAGGACCGCCGTCGTGCCCGCGGTGCCGATCCGGCCGCGGTAGGTCACGCGGCCGTCCGGGCGGACGTCGTCGGGGACCCTCATGAACAGCGGGCGCGGTGCGAACTCGTCCGGACGGGACAGGCAGAAGAAGCTGCCCAAGGGGGTGCCGGCGACACCCGAGATGGTCTGCGGGCGGTCCTGGGCGTCGGACAGCTCGTACTCCAGTACGTTGCGCGCCCGCTCCACCTCCACCCGGGCGCAGGCGAGGTAGCCGCCACTGACGTCGACCCTGCTGCCGTTCCACCACACGCGTTTGGTCGCTGCCGCGCCGATGTGCAGGTCGGCGGGTCCGCGGTGGTCGGTCTGCACGACGGTCCTGACCCGGGCGACGAGGCCCGGCCCGGGCACCGGAACGCGGACGAACTCCTCGGGGACGAGGCCCTTGTTGCCCAGCAGCCCGTTCGGATCCGGGATGCCGCGGCTCGACGAGTACAGCGAGACCTCCCACCCGGCTGGAGCCAACTCCCGCTGCCCTGACAGGACTTGCTCGACGGCGGCCGCGTCGAGGGGAGCCGGCGCCTGGGCGGACGGTACGGGCGGGAGGACTCGGACCCGGTTGCCGTAGGTCACGCGTGCCCGTTCCCAGGGGCCGTCGCCCTCGCTCCACCGCATGGTCCAGATCTGCGGCTCGGCGACGGACGATCCGGCGGGCAGCGCCAGGTCGCCCCAGGTGTTGTCCATCGTGGGGACGAGGCTGCCCTCCCAGCCGCTCGACAGGTCGAGGGTCTGGGCGGCCTGCGGCTCCGGCCGTGCGGGCGGAGGTGTGTCGTCCGTCGGCGGGCCCTCCCGCCATACGACGAGGGCGGCCGGGGCGCCTTCCAGGGGCACCTCGACGGTGGAGACTCCGTCGGTGACCGTGACTCGTGCGGGCTGTCGGTCGCCGGTCGCGGGGTTCCAGACCTCGGCCTCGGCGACCGGGCCCCGCACGGTGACGGTGGAGCTGCGGGCGTAGCGGGCGGGGTCGATCTCGTGACGGCCCCTCGGCGGATGCGTACGGGCGTCGGGGAACGCCCCCGTGACCAGCGCGACAGCCATGTCGCCGTTCCTCCGGACGAGCAACGGGACCTCCCCCGTGGCGTAGCCGGAGGCGTCGGCGACCGCCGCCGCGGCGGTCTCGGCGTCGGGCACCCGCTCCAGGCGCGGATGGTCCACCAGCGCTGCCACGACGGCGTCGTCACCGGACGTTCCCGAGGCGTGCTCAGGCGGTCGGCCGACGACCACGACCCGGCCTCCGGCGTCGAGGAGTTCGGTCAGCCGGCGGGCCGTCTCGTGCTCGAGGACGCTCGCCGAGGGCAGCAGGACGGCCGTGTACGCCAGGTCCCGGACGCGCAGGGCGCCGTCGCCGGCCTTGGCGCCCTGGACCGAGGCGTCGTCGATGACGTCGAAGGAGACGCTGCGGCGGTCGAGGGCGCCCACGGCGGGTTCGAGCCAGTTGTTGGTGCCGCAGAGCTCCAGGTAGTGGCGCTGGGTCTCGTCGGCGTCGGCGTGCGGCGCGCCGAGGCGGCCGTCGCCGAAGTGCTGGACGGGGGCGTCGAGCTGGATGAGGGCCTGCATGGTGGCGGTGGGGTGCAGGACCGCCACGTCTGCGCTGTAGGTGCCCCAGGACAGGATCGAGCAGATCCGGGCGACCGCTCGGGAGAAGGCGGGGTACTGCTGCCAGTAGGGCTGGCGCCAGTCGGTGGAGGGGGGCGCCCACTCGAACCAGCCGCCCGCGGTGCCGAAGTAACTGGCGTGCGGGTTGTACAGGTTGGCGCCGCTGCGCAGGAACGGCAGCAGCCAGTCGTAGGTCTCCTCGAGGGTGCCGCCCCAGCCGGAGGAGTGGAACGACTCGATCCAGACGCGCTCGTGCCCGTAGAGGTGGGCCATGGAGGAGTGCACCTTGGCGTCGCCGTGGTGGTCGCTGCCGGCGGCGCTGTACCAGCGGTGGGTGCGGAAGTAGTCGGTGTAGAGCTGGGTCGACTGGGCCGGGTAGCCGGAGCGGGCCGGGTGGCTCTGGTCGCAGCCCAGGAGCAGGCCGCGCTCCTCGTGCCAGGCGGCGAGGGGGCGGAAGAGGGCCTCCTCGGTGAGTTCGGCACGGACGGCGTAGTAGTCGGCGCGGATCTTGCGGGCCTTCGGGGTGTCGCCCGTGAAGAGGGCCGGGAGGTGGTCGAGGAGGTCGTAGCCGCGCCGGGTGCGGAACTCCTCGGGGAACCGGGCGGTCCAGGAGTTGGTGGCGGGCAGTTCGTCCTGGAAGCTGCCGGCGATGACGTTGCCCAGATACTCGGGGACGCGGCGGTCGTACTCGTGATGAATGGCGTCGAACAGGCGACCGACCGCCTGGGGGTTCAGGTAGTCGAAGGCGGTGGGGACGGCGAGGACCAGGCGTACCTCGGTGCCGTCGGGAACCGCGATCCTCGCGAGATCGGCTCGCCCGGAGTCCTCAGTGCCGACCGGCAGGCGGACGCCCGAACTGTCGTACGCCGCGAGCAGTGTCTCTGTGGCCCGCAGCGCGACCGTGCCGCCGGCGACGACGGCCGTGCGCGAGCGCAGGGCCCGGCCCGCCGCCTCCGGGTGCCGTCGGGTGATGCCGCCCTGGACATTGGCGCCGGAGAAGCCGATCTGGTCGTAGAACCACAGGCGGGTGCCCAGGTCACCGGCGATCTCGCAGGCGTCGGTGAAGCGGGCCCACCACTCCTCGCCGAACCACACCGGGTCGTCGGTGCGGGCGCCGAAGGTCGGTCCTGCCGGGGCCAGGTTGATCACCACGAGGTTGTGGACGCCGCCGTCCGCGAACCGGCGCAGCTGCCAGGCGAGGCGCTCGCGGGTGACCTTGGCGCCGGACCACCACCACAGCGGGGTGGGCCCGAAGTCCCGGGGCGGGTTGTCGAACAGCTGTCGCAGGGCTGGAGAGATCACGGATAGGTCCTTCCGACTACGGCCCGGACACTCTCACGGATCAAAAACGTTTTACATCAGCCTCACCGTAAGACAGTCCCGAGGAGCCCACCAGGGCTGCGGGGCCGTCAGGTCGTTTCCACGGATGGCCGCATGACGTCTTGTTGGAACGTTTTTACGCTCCTATAGTCGCTGGACATCGGCCGAGAACAGCGACGTCCCCCTCCGCTCGGACCCACTCTCCCCAGACGGAGCCGCATCATGGCCCGAACCTCCCCTGCCCCGAACCAGCCGGAACCACCCATCGAGAAGCGCCTGTGGAAGGTCGCGACGCTCTCCGGCATGGCGTCCTACCTCGACGCCGCACTCATCGTCAGCATCGGCGTCAACCTGGCCATCTACCGCGACGCCTACGACATGGGTGTCTGGATGGCCGGTGCGATCAGCGCGATCGTCACCATCTGCATCGCGGTCGGATCCCTGGTCGGCGGCCGTCTCGCCGACGTCTTCGGCCGTCGCCGTCTCTACAACCTCGACATCCTCTGCTACGCCGTCGGGGCGATCGTCATCACGGTGGCGCCCGACGACATCACCCTTCTGGTGGGTGTCCTGCTCGCCGGTCTCGCGGCCGGCGCCGACCTGCCGACCTCCCTGGCGGTCGTCTCGGACGCGGCCCCCGACCACGCCAGGGGCAGGCTCATCGCGTTCACGCAGGTCATGTGGATGCTGGGCATCATCGTCGTGGTCTTCGCCGGCTTCGCCCTGTCGGACACCGGCATGCTCGGCGCCCGCCTCATCACCGCCCATCTGGCGGTCGCCGCACTCCTCACCTGGCATCTGCGCTCCCGGCTGGAGCTGGCCACCGGACCGGATCCGGAGCAGGACCGGGTGCCCGTGGAGAAGCCGGCCGAGCAGCAGGGCGTGGCACTGAAGAACGTCTGGACCCGGGCCGCCCTGGTCCCCATGCTCGCCACCTTCGCCTTCTACGTCACCTGGGGCCTCGGCGCCAACACCATGGGCCAGTTCACGACGTATCTGCTGGTCACCGTCAGCGGGGCCTCGCAGAGCGTGGCCACCGGCATCAACCTCGCCTGTCTGCCGATCGGACTGCTCCTGACGCTCGCCTTCGTGCGGATCGCCGACGGCCCGCGGCGCGACAAGATGTTCTACGTCGCCACGGTCGTGCAGATCGCCGCCTTCGCGATCGGCACTCTCACCCTCGGCGCCATCGTGGGCTTCCTCGTCTTCTACGTCCTCTACCAGTTGTCCTATCCCTTCGCGGGCGAGGCCAACTACAAGGTGTGGTCGCAGCTGACGCTGCCCGCGGACACCCGGGGCACCACGCAGGGCATCACCTACGCCGTCTCCCGCGGGGTCTTCGCGGGCGTCGCGTTCGTGACGCCCGCGCTGCTCGACCGGAGCCCCAGCCTGTTGCTGTGGGTGATCACCGGGTGCATGGCGCTGTCCGCCGTCGCGGGCGTCTACATCGTGCGAGTCCTCGTGCCCCGCGCGTCCCCGGACGTCACCGCTCCGGCCGACGTCAGGGTCGCGCAGACCTGAACCGACCACCGAAGGAGCGCCGACCATGGCGACGACCGAATCCACCACGACCCGTCCCGGTGAACGGGAAGCCGCCCTGGCCGAGTTGCTCCCGCCCGTGACCCGTCGCCGCCCGCGGATCGGGCTGGTCTCCGGCGGACTCGGCACCTACTGGCCGCAGTTCCCCGGTCTGCTGCCCCAGTTGAAGGAGTCGGCGGCCTATGTCGCCGAGCGGCTGGGGCAGTTGGACGCGGAGGTGACGGACGCCGGGTTCGTCTCCGACGCCCAGGAGGGCGCGGCCGCCGCCGAGCGGCTGCGCCGGGCGGACTGCGATCTGATCGTGCTGTTCCTGACGACGTACCTGACCTCGTCGATGGTGCTGCCGATCGCCCAGCGGACCCACACCCCGGTCCTGGTCGTCGACCTCCAGCCGTCCGAGCGGATGGACCACGCGTCCTTCGACACGGGTGCCTGGCTGGCGTACTGCTCGCAGTGCTCGGTGCCGGAGGTCGGCAACGTCTTCCGGCGGGCCGGGATCCCCTTCCGGTCGGTGTCCGGCTGGCTGCGGCAGGAGTCGGCGTGGCGGCGCGTCGAGCGGTGGGTGCGGGCCGCGCACGTCCGGGCCGCACTGCGGCACGCCCGGCACGGGCTGATGGGGCACGTGTATCCCGGGATGCTCGATGTGCAGACCGACCCGACGCTGCTCTCCGCGACGTTCGGCTCGCATGTCGAGGTGCTGGAGTTCGACGACCTGCGGCAGCGGGTGGAGAAGGTCACCGAGGCGGAGACCCGGGAGCGGGTGGCGCTGGCGCGCGGGCTGTTCAGCGTCGACGACAGCGTGGTCGACGAGGACTTCACCTGGGGCGCGACCGTGTCGGTGGCCCTGGACCGGCTGGTGGAGGACTTTCAGCTCGACTCCCTCGCGTACTACCACCGGGGTCTCGACGGCGAGTTGCACGAGCGGCTGGGTGCCGGGATGATCCTGGGCGCCTCGCTGCTGACCGCCCGGGGGGTGCCCGCGGCCGGTGAGTTCGAACTGCGCACCAGCATCGCCCAGTTGGCCTCGCAGAGCATCGGCGCGGGCGGTTCCTTCACGGAGATCCAGGCGCTGAACTTCGAGGACGGCGTGGTGGAGATGGGCCACGACGGGCCCGCCCATCTGGCGCTCAGCTCCCGGGATCCCCTGCTGCGGGGGCTCGGCGTCTACCACGGCAAGCGCGGCTGGGGCGTCAGCGTGGAGTTCGACGTCCGGCCGGGGCCGGTCACCCTCCTCGGGCTCGGCCAGGACGCGGACGGCAGTCTGTCCTTCGTCACGTCCGAGGGCACGGTCGTCCCCGGACCGGTGCTGGAGATCGGCAACACGACCAGCCGGGTGGACTTCGGCCGGGACCCCGGGGAGTGGGTGGACGCGTGGAGCGCCACGGGGGTCGGGCATCACTGGTCGCTCGCGGTGGGCCGGCACGGCGCCGATTTCGGGGCGGCGGCGAGTCTGCTGGGGATCGATCACCGGGAGGTCTAAGGGGCGGTCCGGCCGCGGCGCGGGTGGGCCTGGGCCGCCTGCACCCCGGTCGGGGGCCCGAGCCGCCCGCACCCGCGGGTCAGCCGGCCCGAGCCATCCGCACCCGCGGGGCAGGGGGCCCGAGCCATCCGCACCCGCGGTCAAGGGACCCGAGCCGCCCGCACCCGCGGCCAAGGGGCCCAAGCCGTCCGCACCCGCGGCCAAGGGGCCCGACCCGTCCGCACCCGCGGTCAAGGGACCCGACCCGTCCTCACCCGCGATCAGGGGGCCGGAGACGCCCGCACCCGGGCCAGCACCTCCCGGATCATCTCCGCGCTGATCATGAAGTGCTCCCTCGCGATCTCCTCGGCGCGTTCCGGCTCACCCGCCGCCACGGCCTCGTAGAGCGCGGTGTGCCCGTGACCGGCCCGCTCATGGTGGGACCGCTCGCCCCTGCCCCACGGCTCGACCGGGAAGCCCAGGCTGATGCGGGTCAGCAGGTCCTGGCTGAGCTGGGCGATCTGCGGGTTGCGGGTGGCCTCGCAGATCGCCCGGTGGAACGCGCTGTCGGCGGCCTGCTCCTCGCGGGGTGTGCTCGCGGAGAGGTGCGCGGACAGCGCCTCGCGCATCGGCTCCAGATCCTCGGGCCGGCGCCGCCGGGCGGCCGTCGCGGCCACCATGCCCTCCACCAGTCCGCGCAGGTCGAAGAGCTGCTCGAACTCCTCCCAGCGGGGCAGCAGCGTACGGCGGACCGCTGCCCCGGAGGACTCGGTCCAGCTGTCCCGGACGAACGCCCCGCCGTTGCGCCCCCGGCGGATCTCGATGACCCCGAGCGCCTGAAGGCGGGCCACGGCCTCGCGCACGGTAGGGCGACTGACGTGCAGCAGTGCGGTGAGCTCGCGTTCGGCCGGCAGGCGTTCACCGGCCAGGAAGTCGCCGACGGCGATGGCGGTGAGAAGCCGGTCGGTGACCTCGTCGACGGCAGAGGTCACCCGGACCGGGCGCAGCGAGGCCGTCGGGCCGTCGCCGAGCAGCACCCGGTCGAGGACGCGCGAGAACTCGTCACCGGGTTCGGATGCGGATGTCAGTTGCCCTCCCGTAAGTCGTCGTTCCTGTAAACGGACCCGGGCCGTGTGAACCCGTCGTTACGTCTTTCCCTGCCCCAGCTAAAAGGTCTTGTGGACTGACCTTTTACAGCCCCACTATCTCACCCATCCGTCACACCCAACTATTTTCAGACAGCGGTCGGCTGGTTCCGACCGGTCTGGGAGGCTCTTCGTGGCGATCCCCGCACCGAACCACACCGGAACCGTCGACTTCAACGGGCATTCCACCTGGTACCGGATCACCGGCGAGCCGGGCAGGACACCCCTGGTGGTCCTGCACGGCGGTCCCGGCGCCGGCCACCACTACACCCTCAGCATCGCGGGCATCTCCCGGCAGGGCCGTCCCGTGATCCACTACGACCAGCTCGGCACCGGGAACTCCACCCATCTGCCCGACCGGGGCGCCGACTTCTGGACCGTCCAGCTCTTCCTCGACGAACTCGACACCCTGCTCGAGGGGTTGGGCATCGCCGATGGCTACCACGTTCTGGGGCAGTCCTGGGGCGGCATGCTCGCCGCCGAACACGCGGTACGGCGACCCGCCGGACTGCGGGGACTGGTGATCGCCAACTCCCCCGCGTCCATGGGGCTGTGGCTGGAGGCGGCCGCCGAGCTGCGCGCCGCGCTCCCCGAGGAGGTCCAGCGCACCCTGCACGCCCACGAGGCGGCCGGGACCACGGACCATCCCGACTACCAGGCGGCCGAACAGGTCTTCAACGAACGACACGTGTGCCGACTGACACCCAACCCGCCCGAAGTGCAGGCCACGTGGGAGAACATCGCGGCCGATCCGACCGTGTACCACACGATGAACGGTCCCAACGAGTTCCATGTCGTCGGCACCCTCAAGGACTGGTCGGTCATCGACCGACTGCACCTGATCGAGGTGCCGACCCTGCTGGTGTCCGGACGCTTCGACGAGGCGACCCCCGAGACCGTCCGCCCCTTCGCCGACCACATCCCCGATGTGCGCTGGCACATGTTCGAGCACTCGAGCCACATGCCGCACGTCGAGGAGGAGGAGCTCTACCTCCGGATCGTCGGCGAGTTCCTCGACTCCACCGACTGACACGGGAGTTGTCCGCCATGGCCCGCATCAAGAGACGGGGCGCGCTCGCCGCCGCCACCGTCGCCCTCACCCTCACCGCCGCCGCCTGTTCGTCCTCCCCCCACACGGGGTCCTCCGCCGCCCCGAGTTCGTCCGGCTCCGGTTCCTCCGCGTTCCAGGCCCAGCACAAGGGCGGCACGCTCAAGCTCGTCGCCCACGCGGCCGCCGGCAGCTTCGACCCTCAGGTCAACTACACACTCCAGTACTGGCAGTTGTTCCAGTCCATGTACGACGGGCTGCTCGCGTTCAAGAAGGTCGGCGGGCAGGAGTCCTTCACGGTGGTGCCGGACCTGGCGACCGCCCTGCCGAAGGTCACCAACGGCGGCAAGACGTACACCTTCACGCTCCGCAAGGGCGTCACCTTCTCCAACGGCAAGCCCCTGACCACGGACGACGTGGTGGCGTCCTTCCAGCGCATCTTCAAGGTCTCCAGCCCCACCGCGGGCACCTTCTACAACGGCATCGTCGGCGCCGACGCCTGCCTGAAGACGCCTGCCTCCTGCACCCTGCCCAAGGGCGTGATCGGCGACGCCGAGACCAGCACGGTCACCATCAACCTGACCGCCCCGGACCCCGAGTTCGCGTACAAACTCGCCGTCCCGCACGCCGTCGTCGTACCGAAGGACTCACCCACGAAGGACGCCGGGACCAAGCCGCTGCCGTCGACCGGCCCCTACATGGCGGCCTCGTACGACCCGAACCGGGCCTTGAAGCTGGTGCGCAACCCGCACTTCAAGGAGTGGTCGCGCGAGGCGGAGCCGCAGGGCTACCCGGACGTCGTCGACTACACCTTCGGGCAGACGGTCGAGTCCGAGGTGACCGCGGTGGAGAACGGACAGGCGGACTGGATGTTCGACGCCCCGCCCGCCGACCGGCTGGGCGAGATCGGCACCAAGTACGCCTCCCAGGCCCATGTGAACCCGCTGACCGCGTTCTGGTACGCAACGCTCAACGTCAACACGGCCCCGTTCAACAACAAGTTGGCACGGCAGGCGATCAACTGGGCCGTGGACCGGTCCGCCGTGGTGCGGCTGTACGGCGGCACCAACCTCGCCTCGCCCGCCTGCACGATCCTGCCACCGGGCTTCCCCGGGCACGTCGACTCCTGCGCCTACACCAAGGGCGGCGGTACTGCCTGGAAGGCGGCGGACCTCGCCAAGGCCAAGGCGCTGGTGAAGCAGTCCGGTACGGCCGGGCAGGAGGTCGGAATCGTCACGCAGGACGACGACGTCAACAAGTCGATCGGGCAGTACCTCCAGAGCCTGCTCACCCAGCTCGGCTACAAGGCGACGCTCAAGCCGCTGTCGGGGAACATCCAGTTCACCTACATCCAGAACACCAGGAACAAGGTGCAGCTGGCCCTGACGTCCTGGTACCAGGACTACCCCGCGGCCTCCGACTTCCTCAACGTGCTGCTGTCCTGCGCGAGTTACCACCCCGGCAGCGACTCCAGCATCAACATCTCCGGGTTCTGCGACAAGACGGTCGACGCGAAGATGCAGGCGGCGATCAAGACCTCGGAGACCGACAAGGCGAGCGCGGACAAGCAGTGGGGGGCCGTCGACCAGGAGATCATGGGCGAGTCGCCGGTGGTCCCGCTGATCAACCCGAAGATGATCGACTTCACGTCGACGCGGGTCGGCGACTACCGGTTCAGCAAGCAGTTCTACATGCTGGTCGGGCAGCTGTGGGTGAAGTGACCCTCGCCCCGTCGGCAGGGGCCCGGCGCTCGCCGGGCCCCTGGCGGACCGCCGCCGGCGACCTGCTGCGCAACAGGTCCGCCCTGGCCGCCGCCGCGGTCCTGCTCCTCGTCGTGCTGGCGACCGTGTGCGCCCCGCTCTACGCGGACCACATCGCCCACACCGATCCCTTCCAGTCCCAGGTCTCCGGTTCCACAGTGGTCGACGGGAAGATTGTGCCGGTGCTCACCCCGAGCAGCACCGGCCTCGGCCTCGGCGTCACCCCGATCGGCCCGACCTGGGACCCCGCCCACTACTTCCTCGGCGCCGACAACCAGGGCCGCGACGTCATGGCCCGGCTGCTGTACGGCGGCCGTACGAGCCTGTTCATCGGGTTCACGGCGGCGCTGCTCACCTGCGTGCTTGGTACGGCTGTGGGGGTGGTCGCCGGGTACGCGGGCGGGGTCGTGGACGCCGTCATCTCCCGTCTCCTGGACGTCATCTGGGCGTTCCCGGTGTATCTGCTGGCCATCTGTCTGTCGGTGGTGCTGCTCACCAACGGCCTCAGGCTCGGGCCCGTCACCGTCGACGCGGGAAGTCTCTGGCTGCCCGTCACCATCATCGCGGCGATCTATGTCCCGTACATCGCACGGCCCCTGCGGGGTCAGGTGCTGGTGCTGCGCAACAGGGAGTACATCCAGGCGGCCGTCGGCTCGGGCGCGCCCACCTCGCGCATCCTGCGCCGGGAGGTCCTGCCCAACGTGGTGCCGACCGCGATCGTGTTCGTGCCGCTGATGACCGCACTCGCGATGCTCACCGAGTCGGCGCTGTCCTTCCTGTCCGTCGGCGTCCAGCCTCCCGACGCCAGTTGGGGCACGATCATCGAGGACGGCCTGGGGCTCCTCTACACCCGGCCCGCCGTGACGATCGCGCCCGGTCTGCTGATCGCGCTGACGACGGCCGCCCTCAACGTCCTCGGCGACGGCGTGCGGGACGCGCTCGATCCGGGCGCCCGGCTGCGCGGAGGGGTGTGAGCATGCTCGTCTTCGCCCTCAAGCGCTTCGGCTCGGCCCTGCTGGTGATGTTCGCGATCAGTGTGCTGGTGTTCCTGATCTTCTTCGCCACCCCGGGAGTCGACCCGGCGGCCCGGATAGCCGGCCGCAACGCCGACCCGGCCACACTCGCCCAGGTGCGGCACTCGTTCGGCCTGGACCGGCCGATGCCGGTCCGCTATCTGCTGATGATGCGTCACCTGCTGATCGACCGGGACCTGGAGTCGTACGTCAACCGCGGCTCGCGGGTCGTCCCGCAGATCCTTCAGGCCACTCCGGTGACGCTGTCGCTGGTCGTCGGGGCGGCCCTGATCTGGATGACGGCCGGCATCCTCATGGGGACGGCGGCGGCCACCCTGCGCGGCAGGGCCGCCGACCCGCTGATCATGCTGGTCGGCGTGGTCGGCGTCTCCCTTCCGGCCTACTGGCTCGGCGAGGTCGTCAACCTCCTCACCCAGAAGCAGCTGCACGACTCGCTGTTCTCCTGGGTGCCCCCGCCCGGTTACGTCGGCCTCGGACAGGCCCCCGGTCAGTGGGCGCTGCACATGCTCTTCCCCTGGCTGACCCTGGCGCTGCTGTACGCCGGGATCTACGCCCGGCTGCTGCGCGGGGAGGTCGTCACCGCGCTGAACGAGGACTACGTCCGTACGGCCCGTGCCAAGGGCCTGTCCGAGCGGCGGATCCTGCTCCGGCACGCCCTGCGCTGCTCGCTGATCCCGATCGTGTCGTTGTTCGGCCTGGACTTCGGTGCCCTGGTGGGCGGTGCGGCCCTGCTCACCGAGGTGGTCTTCGGTCTGCCCGGCATCGGCAAGCTCACCTTCGACGCCCTCCAGAACCTGGATCTGCCCGTGATCATGGGGACCGTGCTGTACGCGGCGTTCTTCGTGGTCCTCGCCAACGCCCTGGTGGACATCCTGTACGCACGACTCGATCCGAGGGCCCGCCATGCCTGAACCACTCCTCGACGTGCGCGACTTGAGCGTGCGCTTCCGCACCCGCCAGGGAGTGGTCACCGCTGTCGACGGGATCTCCTTCTCCGTCGCGCCCGGTGAAGTCCTGGGCGTGGTGGGCGAGTCGGGCTCCGGCAAGAGCGTGTCGATGCTGGCCGTGCTGCGGCTGCTGACCAACCCGAACGTGACCGTGTCCGGTGAGGTCCTCTTCCGTGGGCGTGACCTGCTCACCCTGCCCGACAAGGAGATGCGCGCGGTGCGCGGCCGGGAGATCGCGATGGTCTTCCAGGACCCCATGACCGCGCTGACCCCCGTCTACACCGTGGGCTGGCAGATCGCCGAGGCGATCCGGGTGCACGAACAGGTCTCCCGCAAGGAGGCCCGGGCCCGGGCCGTCCGGCTGCTCTCGGACGTCGGCATCCCCGACGCGGCCTCGCGGGCGCAGGCCTATCCGCACGAGTTCTCCGGCGGGATGCGCCAGCGCGCGGTCATCGCGATGGCGCTCTCCTGCGGACCCTCGCTGCTGATCGCCGACGAACCGACCACGGCGCTGGACGTCACCGTGCAGGCGCAGATCCTCGATCTGATGCGGGAACTCAACAGCAAGGGCTCCGCGATGGTGCTCATCACCCATGACATGGGTGTGGTCTCGCAGATCGCCGACCGGGTGCTCGTGATGTACGGCGGCCGGGCTGCCGAACAGGGGCCGCGGCGGGCGGTGTTCCACGGCCCGCGGCATCCGTACACCTGGGGGCTGCTCGACTCGGTGCCGCGGGTCGGCGGGGTGCGGCTGCGGCGGTTGCCGACCATCGCCGGCGCTCCTGCCGCACCGGGTGCGATCCCCGAGGGCTGTGCGTTCGCCCCGCGCTGCCGACTGCGGCACGAGCGATGCGGGGAACGGCCGGCGCTGACCGCGGGCACCGGTGAACCCACGCATCTGGACGCCTGCTGGCTGCCCGGCGAGGACCGCGCGGGACTGCGGTCGGCTGCCGACGAGGACATGAACAGGGAAGTGGCATCGTGACGGCACAGGAGAGCGTGACGGTGGACGAGGCGGCACCCCACGGTGGGGTCCTGCTGCGTGCCGGCGACGTCACCAAGCACTACCCCGTGCGCGGCAGACGCCAGGTGCTGCGTGCCGTCGACGGGGTCTCCCTGGAGGTGCGCGGCGGTGAGACCCTCGGGATCGTCGGGGAGTCCGGCTGCGGCAAGTCAACGCTGGGTCGCTGTCTGGTCCGGCTCACCGAACTCACCGGCGGACGGGTCGAGTTCGACGGACAGGACATCTCGACGCTGTCCACGCGGCGGTTGCGGCCGGTGCGTCCGGGCATGCAGCTGGTCTTCCAGGACCCGCAGGCCTCGCTCAACCCCCGCCGTCGCGCCGGGGACATCGTGGCCGAGCCGCTGCTGGTGCACCGGTACGGCGACGCGGCCGCGGTCCGCCGACGGGTCGCCGAGCTCTTCGACGTCGTAGGGCTGGCGGCGGCCCATCTGGACCGGTATCCGCACGAGTTCTCCGGCGGTCAGCGTCAACGCATCGGAATCGCACGGGCCTTGGCGACGAATCCGAAGCTGATCGTGGCCGACGAGCCGGTCTCGGCGCTCGACGTGTCGATCCAGGCGCAGGTGCTCAACCTCTTCGCCGACCTCCAGGACGAGTTCGGTCTGACCTATGTCTTCATCGCGCACGATCTCGGTGTGGTCCGTCATGTGTCGGACCGGATCGCCGTCATGTACCTCGGTGAGATCGTCGAACTCGCCGGGACGGAGGCGTTGTACGCCCACCCGGCCCATCCGTACACTCAGGCCCTGCTGTCGGCGGTACCGGACATCGATGACGGAAGGCTCACGGACGGCGGACCGCCTCGGGAGCGCATCGTCCTGACCGGGGAGGTGCCCAGTCCGGCGGACCGGCCGACGGGCTGCCCGTTTCGCACCCGCTGCCCGTACGTCCGGGACCTGTGCGCGGTGGAACGTCCACGGCTGACGGCGACGGCCTCCGGCGGCCAGGTCGCCTGCCACTACCCGCTGGGTGGCTGAGGGGACGAGGTCGGGTCCGGGGTCTGCAGCCCCCGGGCGGCCGACCCGGCCGTCAGGTTCAGCCGAACTGGCCCACCACGTAGTCGCCGGCCGGCTGCTGGGTGATGACGTTCAGTCGGTTGAAGGCGTTGATGACGGCGATCAGGGAGACCAGGGCGAGGAGCTGCTCCTCGTCGTAGTGCTTGGCGGCGTTCTCCCAGACCTCGTCCGACACGCCGGTCCCGTCGGCGAGACGGGTGCCCTGCTCCGCCAGCTCCAGCGCGGCGCGCTCGGCCTCGGTGAAGACCTTGGCCTCACGCCAGGCGGCGACCATGTGGAGGCGCTGCGCGGTCTCGCCCGCGGCGGCGGCCTCCTTGGTGTGCATGTCGAGGCAGAACCCGCAGCCGTTGATCTGGCTGGCGCGGATCTTCACCAACTCCTGCGTGGTCAGCGGCAGTCCCGAGTCCGTGACCACCTTGCCCGCGGAGGCGAAGTGCTTCAGCAGCTTGCCTGCCAGCGGGCTGGTGAAGACATTGAGTCGGGCTTCCATGGTGTGCTCCTTCTGCCGTTGTCGATGGCTACACACCTATGACTGAAGAGCCCGGCCGTTTGTGACACGGACGAATGTGACCTGCGTCTCCCGCCTAGTCTCCGTAAGCCTGCTTCCAGCGCTTGCGGTGGCGGGCGTCGCCCTGGCCGCGGCCGTTCACCTCGCTCAGGGACATCAGCGAGGCCCCGTTGTTCCACAGGCCGAGGTGGTCGCGGTGCACGGCGAGGATGTCGTGCTCCAGCGCGAACCTCTCGGAGGGGCCGGTGAAGCGTGAGGTCGTCACGAACACGGCCAGGTCGGCACGGAAGTGCAGCCGGGCGCCCAGCAGTTCGCGCAGTTCGCGGTTGGGGATCGCCCGGTGCGGTGCGTAGCGCTTGCACTGGACGACGATCGTGCGACCGTCCGGCAGCCGTCCGAGGACGTCGGCGCCGTTGTCACCCGCACCGCCCACACGCCGGACCTCCGTGCAGCCGTCCCTTCGGCACAGGTCCGCGACCAGTTCCTCGAACTCGGTGCCCGTCATGGCGTCCACTTCGGCGAGGGTGCGCCGCCCCGCCCGCACCGCCTCCTCCCGGCGCCAGTCACGGTCGCGGCCGCGCAGGAGCCGGTCCGTGCGCCACAGTCGCAGGCCGACGGCCACGAGGATACGGACCAGCAGGAAACCCAGCACGTACGGCCACACATGGGACCAGAACGTCATCACGACGACCAGTGCCGCCGCGCCGCCCACCTCGCCCCACTTGATCCGCTCCGCCCGCCGCCTGCGAGCGGCCGCACCCCGTCGACGCGTGGCCACGACGGCCTCCCCTCCCCCGGTTCCTTCCGAGAAGTCTGGGCAGGCCGGGGCGGCGCGGGAAGGGGGCGACTCGGCCATGTCCGGATGTCGAGGAGGGGCGAGGTCAGGAGAGGCGCGGTCGGACGCGGGCGGGCGCTCGGGGCGGGGGCAGGCAGGCGGGTAGGCAGGTGCGCGGTCGGCGCCGCGAAGGCGCGCCGTCGGAGCGGCGGAGGCGCGCAGCCGGCACCCCGGCGGCACGCGCTCAGCGCCACAGAAACACGCGCTCGGCGCCGCAGAGGCACGCACTCAGAGGCCGGCAAGCGCACCGAGGAGGCCGCCGTGCACGCCCGGCGGGCGGTCAGGGGGTCGACCGGGCCCGAACGCGGACCGGCCGCGGTGCCCGGGGACACCGCGGCCGGCCGACGGACGGGTCAGCCCTGGACGGGCTTGCCGCGGCCCCAGCCCCAGGCGAGCCGGTCGACGCCGGACCGGTTGGTGGTCTCCAGCCACGGCCGGGCGGCCGGACCGACGAGCTTCTGGATCGAGTAGATGTCGTCGGTGCGCAGCCCGGGCCAGTACACCGAGCCCATCTTCAGCTCGCGGAAGGTGTCGGTGGCCGCCTGGATGAAGTTGACGTAGTTGTCGTCCGGGGTCTTCACGTTGTAGTTGAGGCCGGTCGTCATCGGCGCGCCGAACTCGTCGGCCACCGTCCGGTTCGCACAGTCGCCGATGCGGGCCTTCACGTCGGCCACCCACTCGTCGTAGGTGGCGTACGACTTCCAGAAGCCGTAGTCGTGCAGCGACAGGTAGGTGCCCTTCAGGCGGGGGTCGGCGCACACCGTGGTGACGTGGTCGTTGTAGCCGGCGCCGCTGACGAAGACGCGGTTGCGGGGCACCGACCGGTAGGTGTCCAGCCACTTGGCGGCGATGTCCGCCCACTGGACGTCGGTGTAGCCGTGGGGCTCGTTCATCGGCTCGAAGTAGACGCGGGAGTTGTTCTTGTAGGCCTTGACGACGGTGTTCCACATCGGCCAGTAGGTGGCCTCGTCGTCGATGAAGCCGTCCCTGCGGTCTCCGGTGCCCTCCCAGTAGGACACGATGACCTTGAAGCCCTGGGCGGTGGCCGCGTCGATGACGCCCCGGTACGACTTCCAGTACGAGCCGTTGACGGTGTACGGGTTGATCGGCAGTCGTACGGTGTTGGCGCCGAGGTTGGCGCGGAACGCCGCGATGACGCGGCTCGCCTTGGTGTAGGTCTGGGGGTAGGTGTCCGAGGTCGACAGGCCCGACAGCTGGAGCTCGTCGTCGGCGAAGTTGTCGCGCGGGTCGGCCCAGTTGACGCCCTTGAACTGGGTCGTGTCGGTGGTCGGCGCGGCGGCGGAGGCGGGACTGCCGGTGAGGGTGGCGCCGCTGATCGCGGCGACCGCGAGGGCGACGAGGGAGGCACGCAGGTGGGGGGCGCGACGGGGACTGGTGGGGGTCTTGCGCATCGACCGAACCCTTTCCGAATGACAGCATGTTTACGTAAACATGACGGCGCCGGAATCGTGGCATCCGGTCCGGCGGCCGTCAAGGTTTCCCCCACGTAACATCCGGTGCGATACGCAACATGTCCGTGTGCGTGTGAAGGAGGCAGCAGTGGTCGAGCGGGGAGGTTCCGGTGTCCCCGGCGGGCGGCGCAAGCAGCGGGTGTCCATGGCCGACGTCGCGAAGCTGGCGGGCGTCTCCTCGCAGACGGTCTCACGGGTCTCCAACGGTCACCCGGGGGTGATCAGTTCGACGCGTGAGCAGGTCCTGGCGGCGATGCGCGAGTTGGGCTACAGACCCAACAGTGCCGCGCGGGCGCTGCGGTACGGCCAGTTCAACACCATCGGCGTGATCCTGTTCAGCCTGTCCTCGACAGGCAACAGCCGCACCGTGGAGGCGATCGCCACGCACGCGGCGGCCGAGGGGTACGCCATCACCCTGATCCCCATCGACGTCCCGACCCAGGACAACGTGCTGGGTGCCTTCACCCGCATGGGCGAGCTGGCCGTGGACGCGGTCATCGTCATCATGGAGATCCATCTCCTCGACACCGGGACGGTCCAGCTGCCGCCGGGGGTGCATGTCGTCGTGGTGGACTCCGACGCGGGCGACCGCTACAGCGTGGTCGACACCGACCAGGCGGACGGCGCCAGGAAGGCCGTACGGCATCTGCTCGACCTGGGACACCGGACCGTGTGGCATGTGACGGGTCCGCAGGAGTCGTTCGCGGGGCAGCGGCGGGCGCAGGCGTGGCGGACGGTGCTCGGGGAGGCCGGACGGCCGGTGCCGCCCGCGCTGTACGGGGACTGGTCGGCGGCGTCCGGTTACGAGGCGGGGCTGGTGCTGCCCGAACCGCCGGACTGCACGGCCGTGTTCGCCGCCAACGACCAGATGGCGCTGGGGCTGCTGCGGGCGTTCCACGAGCGGGGGCTGTCCGTGCCGTACGACGTCAGCGTGGTGGGTTTCGACGACATCCCCGACGCGGGGTACTTCGTGCCGCCGCTGACCACCGTCCACCAGGACTTCGCCGCGGTGGGCCATCGCTGTGTCCAGAAGGCCCTGGAGCAGATCCGCGCACAGACCGAGGCCCGCCCCGGCACGGACCTCGTACCGACCAGCCTGGTGGTGAGGGGCAGCACGGCACCGCCGTCGGTCTGAACCACGTACATCGCAAAAGGGGGATTGCTGTGATCGTCTGGATCAACGGCGCGTTCGGCAGCGGCAAGAGCACGCTCGTGGAGGAACTCCGGCCGCGATGGCCCGGGTCGCTGGTCTTCGACCCGGAGATGGTCGGCTATGTCCTGCGGGAGATCGTGGAGGTGCCGACCGGCGACTTCCAGGATCTCCGGTTGTGGCGACGGCAGGTCGCGGAGCTGGCCGTGGGCCTGGTCGAGGAGTACCAGCGGCCGCTGCTCGTGCCCATGACACTGGTGAACCCGGGCTATCTGGACGAGATCTTCGGCGCGCTGAGAGGAGCGGGCCTCGTCGTCCGCCACTTCTTCCTCAAGGTCGCTCCCGAGGTGCTGGAACGGCGGATCGACGGGCGGAGCTTCTTCCCCGACGACCCCGCCCGGGAGGAGCGGGTGCGCGCCTGGTGCAAGGAGCGGATCGAGGCCTGCGCCGCCGCTGTCGACGCGCTGCCCGGTGACACGGTGTTCCTCGACGGTGAGGCGCCGCCCGGGGAGTTGGCCGGGCAGGTGCTCGCTCACCTCGGTTGACCTTGACCCTGCGGGAACCCGCAGCCTCGGTGCATGACGCGTGCGAAACGGATGCTGGTCGATGTGCGGCCGCTGCGGGTGGGCGAGTTCCGGCGGCTGTGGGCGGCCGGGATCGTGACCGGCATCGGATCTCAACTCACCGCGGTCGTCGTGCCGTTGCAGATCTACGACATCTCCGGTTCGTCGGCCGATGTGGGGCTGGCCGGCCTCGTCGGACTCGTTCCGATGGCCGCGGCGGCGCTGTGGGGAGGGGCGCTCGCCGACCTGCGGGACAGACGGCGGGTGCTGCTGGTGACCACGATCGGCATCGGCGTGACGTCGTTGCTGCTGTGGGCGCAGGCGTGGGCGAACCTGCGGTCGGTCGGTGTGCTGTTGGTGCTGGTGGCTGTCCAACAGGCCCTGTTCGGCGCCAACTCCACGGTCGGCAGGGCCGTCACTCCCCGTCTGGTACCACCGGAGCTGCTCCCCGCCGCCAACGCGCTCCAGTCGACCGTCCTCCTGGCAGCAGGGATCGCCGGACCGCTGCTCGCGGGTGGCCTGCTGCCGGTCGTCGGCAGCCGGACGCTGTATCTGGCGGACGCCGTCGCCGTCTGCGCGACGGTGTGGGCCGTGTGGCGGCTGCCGGAACTTCCTCCACTCGGCGACGGAGAACTCCGGAAGGGAGCAGTGCTGCGCCAGGTCGGCGACGGAATCAGGCTGGTGACGCGGCGTCAGCTGCTTCTCCTGGTCTATGTGGCCGACTTCGCCGCACTCTCCCTCGGTCTGCCCACCGCGCTCTTCCCTCAACTCGCCGCGCAGACCTTCCGTCCGTCGGACATCGGGGTGCTGTACGCCGCCGTCTCGGCCGGTGGTGTGCTGGCGGGGCTGTTCTCCGGGGCCTTCACACGGGTCGGCCGGCACGGGGTCGCGGTGGCGGTCTCGGTCGGCGTGTGGGGAGCGGCCGTCGCCGGGTTCGGACTGTCCGGCACCCTGGTCCCGGCGGTGGCGTGGCTGGTGCTCGCCGGGGGTGCGCTCCTCGCGCTGGGGGTCTTCCGCAAGACCGTGCTCCAGACGGCCGTTCCGGACGGGATGCGGGGCCGGCTCCAGGGCATCGACACCGTGGTCGCCGTCGGCGGGCCGCGCGTGGGCAACCTCCTGCACGGCACGGCCGGCGCCGCCCTCGGCGTCACATGGACGGTCACGGGCGGCGGTGTCCTGACCGTCGCGGCGGCGGTGCTGCTGCTCGTGTACCTGAGACCTCCTCGTCGAAGCCGGCGAGGAGGTCCACACGGTCACGCTGTCGCCCACACGGCAGCCCCACCCCGCGATCCCGGTGTCGCCCACACGGCAGCCCCGCCCCGCGATCCCGGTGTTGCCCGCACGGCAGCCGCATCCCGCGATCCCGGTGTCGCCCGCCGCTTCCCGGTCCGGCGGGCCGGCGCCCTCAGACGTTCCGCCGGTACTGCCCGCCCACCTCGAAGAACGCCTCGGTGATCTGCTGGAGGGAGCAGACGCGGGTGGCGTCCATGAGCACCGCGAACACGTTCTCGCCGCGCACCGCCGCGTCCTTGAGGGCGGCCAGGGCGGCCTGGGCCGCGTCGTGGTGGCGGGCGTGGAAGTCCCGTACGCGCTCCAGCTGGGACTGCTTCTCCTCCTCGGTGGCGCGGGCCAGTTCGACCACGGCCGGCTCGGCGGTGTCGGCGTGCGGGTTGCGGAAGGTGTTGACGCCGATCAGGGGCAGCGTGCCGTCGTGCTTGCGCTGCTCGTAGAGCATCGACTCGTCCTGGATACGGCCGCGCTGGTAGCCGGTCTCCATCGCGCCGAGCACTCCGCCGCGCTCGCTGATCCGCTCGAACTCCTGGAGGACCTGTTCCTCGACCAGGTCGGTGAGTTCGTCGATGACGAACGACCCCTGGAGGGGGTTCTCGTTCATCGCGAGGCCCCACTCCCGGTTGATGATCAGCTGGATGGCGAGGGCCCGGCGCACCGACTCCTCGGTGGGCGTGGTCACCGCCTCGTCGTAGGCGTTGGTGTGCAGGCTGTTGCAGTTGTCGTAGATGGCGATGAGCGCCTGGAGCGTGGTGCGGATGTCGTTGAAGTCCATCTCCTGGGCGTGCAGGGAGCGTCCGGAGGTCTGGACGTGGTACTTCAGCTTCTGGCTGCGCTCGCCGGCGCCGTACTTCTCCTTCATCGCCACCGCCCAGATGCGGCGGGCGACCCGGCCGAGGACCGAGTACTCGGGGTCCATGCCGTTGGAGAAGAAGAACGACAGGTTGGGCGCGAAGTCGTCGACCTTCATCCCGCGGGCGAGGTAGGCCTCGACGTAGGTGAAGCCGTTGGCGAGGGTGAAGGCGAGCTGGCTGATGGGGTTCGCGCCCGCTTCGGCGATGTGGTAGCCGGAGATGGACACCGAGTAGAAGTTGCGGACCTGCTGCTGGATGAACCACTCCTGGATGTCGGCCATCATCCGCAGGCTGAACTCGGTGGAGAACAGGCAGGTGTTCTGGCCCTGGTCCTCCTTGAGGATGTCGGCCTGCACGGTGCCGCGCACGTTCGCCAGCGCCTGCGCCCGCAGCCGGGCCGCCTCCTCCGGCGCGGGGTCGCGGCCCTCCTCGGCCCGGAACCGCTCGATCTGCTGGTCGATCGCGGTGTTGAGGAAGAACGCCAGGACGGCCGGGGCCGGGCCGTTGATCGTCATGGAGACTGAGGTCGTGGGCGCCACGAGGTCGAAGCCGTCGTAGAGCGCCTTCATGTCCTCCAGGGTGGCCACCGAGACGCCAGAGGTGCCGACCTTGCCGTAGATGTCGGGGCGTTCGTCGGGGTCGCGGCCGTAGAGGGTCACGGAGTCGAACGCGGTGGACAGGCGGGTCGCCGGCTGGCCCTCCGACAGGAGCTTGAAGCGGCGGTTGGTGCGGAACGGGTCGCCCTCGCCGGCGAACATACGGGCGGGGTCCTCGCCGTCGCGCTTGAAGGGGAACACCCCGGCCGTGAAGGGGAATCGGCCGGGGAGGTTCTCGTTGCGCCAGAACCGGACGAGCTCGCCGTGGTCGGTGAAGCGGGGCAGGGCGACCCGGGGGATCTTGTTGCCGGACAGGGACTCACGGGTCAGCTTGGTGCGGATCTCCTTGTCACGGACCTTCACCACCTGCTCGTCGCCGGAGTAGGAGGCGATCACGGCGGGCCAGTGGGTGATCTGTTCCGTGATCTCGTACGGCAGCTGCCTGCGCGCCTCGGTCAGCAGGGACCGTACGTCCTCGGCGTCCAGGCCGGCGTCGGCGAGCTCGCCCTCGACGGTCTCCAGCCGCTGCACCCGCCGTGCCTGCTCGGCCAGTTGAAGGGTCTCGGCGTGGTAGCCCCGGACGGCGTCGGTGATCTCGGCGAGGTAGCGCACCCGGTCGGTGGGGACCACCTGGCGGATGCCGGAGGAGTGGCGTACGTCCACCGGGTCCAGTGCCCCCTCGGACAGCGCCAGGCCCTTGTCCGTCAGCGTGTCCTTGAGGTGCTGGTAGAGCGCGGTGACGCCGTCGTCGTTGAAGGTGGCCGCCGAGGTGCCGTAGACCGGCATGTCCTCGGGCCGCTGTCCGAACGCCTCGCGGTTGCGCACGAGTTGGCGTCCCACGTCCCGCAGGGCGTCCTTGGCTCCGCGCCGCTCGAACTTGTTGATGGCCACCACGTCCGCGAAGTCGAGCATGTCGATCTTCTCCAGCTGCGAGGCGGCCCCGAACTCCGGGGTCATCACGTACAGCGAGGCGTCCACGAACGGCACGATCGCGGCGTCGCCCTGGCCGATGCCCGGCGTCTCCACGACCACCAGGTCGAACCCGGCGGCCTTCACCACGTCGATCACGTCGGAGAGGTGCTCGGGCAGCTCACGGCTGCCGCGGGTGGCCAGGCTGCGGAAGAACACCCGCTCGCCGTCGAGGGAGTTCATCCGGATCCGGTCGCCGAGCAGGGCGCCACCGCCCCGGCGCCGGGTCGGGTCCACGGCGATCACGGCGATGCGCAGGGCGTCCCGCTGGTCGACCCGGAACCGGCGCACCAGCTCGTCGGTCAGCGAGGACTTGCCCGAGCCGCCGGTGCCGGTGATGCCGAGCACCGGTACGCACCGTGCGGAGGCAGCGGCCCGCAGTTCCGCGCGGAACTCCGCGGGCAGCTTGCCGAGTTCGGCGCCGGTGACGGCCCGGGCGATCGCGAACCGGTCGCCGGCCAGGACCGCGGCGAGGTCGGCCGGCTTGCCGTCCCAGAGGTCGAAGTCGCAGTCGCGTACGACGGTGTTGACCATCCCGGCCAGGCCCATCCGCTGGCCGTCCTCGGGCGAGAAGATCGTCACGCCGGCCTCCCGGAGCCGGGCGATCTCGTCGGGGACGATGACACCGCCCCCGCCGCCCACCACCCGGATGTGCTCCGCGCCCTGCTTGCGCAGCGAGGCGACCAGGTACTCGAAGTACTCGACGTGTCCGCCCTGGTAGGACGAGACCGCCACACCGTGCGCGTCCTCCTCCAGTGCCGCGTCCACGACCTCCCGCACGGACCGGTTGTGGCCGAGGTGGATGACCTCGGCACCCTGCGACTGGAAGATCCGGCGCATGATGTTGATCGAGGCGTCGTGCCCGTCGAACAGCGCCGAGGCGGTGACCAGGCGGACGGGGTGGACGGGGCGGTGCAGATCGCTCATGGCGAGGCCTTCCCAAGACACGACGAAGAGCGGGGCTATGAAAATAGTAGGACGTCCTAGTAAATTATCAGGGGTCGGCGTGCTGGAGAACACACGCCTCGCCGTGAGACCGGGATCAGTGTCCAGGGCCGCAGCTGGTGCCGGTGCGCCTGGGGTCAGGGCATCGCGCCCGTCGCGTCGCGCAGGAGCGGCACTTCGCCTGCCTCGTACAGCCGGGTGCGCAGCCGTGCCGCGTCCTGGCCGGGCGGCAGTCCGTACGCGCGCCGGTACTCGCGGTTGAACTGGGTCGCGCTGACGTACCCGACGTCCTGGGCGACCTGGGCCGCCGTGACCTCACCGGTGAGCAGCCGCCGCCGCGCCTCCTGGAGCCGCAGGTGCTTCTGGAACCGCAGGGGGCTCATGCCGGTGGCCGCCTTGAAGTGCCGGTGCAGCGTGGCCGGGCTCATCCGGGCCACCTCGGCGATCTCGTCGATGCCGAGCCGCTCGCTGCAGTGGTCGCGGATCCAGCGGGCCGCCGTACGGATCCGGGCGGCGGCGGAGTCGGCGAGCGACCAGTGGCGCAGGACGGGCCCGAGCGGGCTCCGCAGCAGGCGGTAGAGGATCTCGGTCTCGACGCGGGGCGCCAGGGGGCCGATGTCCTCCGGGGCGTCGAGGAGGCGGACCCAGCGGGTGACCGCGTCGACGAGCTCCGGCGCCATCGGCGCGGTGACCGCCGCGGCGGCGGGCTGCGGCGACGGCGGTCCGGCCGTCGCCAGCTCCAGCTGGAGGGCGGAGAGCGCCTGGTTGTCGAGCCGCATGACGGCGGCCCGGTAGGGCACCTCCTCGAAGGCGGCGGTGACCGGCAGGTCGAGGGTGAACAGCGCCATCGAGCCGGGCGGGGTGATCCAGCTGCGCTCGGCCGCCGCGGTGCGCTTCGCGCCGTCGGCGATGAAGCAGACCATGGGCTCGTACGTCACCTCGATCGGCTCCATGACCTTGTCGACCGCGACCAGCGTCAGTCGGGGCACAGCGGTCTGCGACCACGGCCCCACGCAGTGCCGCCCGACGGCCCGTGCCAGTCCGTCCAGCATGAGAGGACCCTTCACCTGAGAGGATCAGGCAATTCTATGCGATCACAGCCCCATGACGTCAGGGCGCCACGTTCCTAGCGTGGAGCCATGACACAGCACCGCGGGAACCTCCCGCTCCGCAGGCTCGGCACCCAGGGCCTGGAGGTCGGCGCCCTCGGGCTCGGCGCGATGGGCATGACCATGGCCTACGGCACCTCGGACGAGCAGGGCAGCATCGCCGTCCTCCGCCGCGCCCACGAACTCGGGGTGACCCTCTTCGACACCGCCGAGCTCTACGGCATGGGCACCGGAAGCAACGAGCAGCTCCTCGGGCGGGCCCTGAAGGACGTCCGCGACGAGGTCGTCCTCGCCACAAAGTTCGGCTTCGACCTGAGCGACCCGACGAGGCTCGGCGCTCTCGACAGCCGTCCCGAGCACATCCGCGAGGTCACCGAGAACAGCCTGCGGCACCTCGCCACCGACCACATCGACGTGCTCTACCAGCACCGGGTCGATCCGGCCGTGCCCATCGAGGAGGTGGCCGGCACCGTGGGTGAACTGATCGCGGAAGGCAAGGTCCGCTATTTCGGTCTGAGCGAGGCGGGCCCGGACATCCTCCGGCGCGCGCACGCCGTGCACCCGGTGTCGGTGCTCCAGACCGAGTACTCGGTGTTCGAGCGGGCCGTGGAGGCGGAGGTGCTGCCCGTCGTGCGCGAGCTGGGCATCGGCTTCGTGCCCTACTCGCCGCTGGGCCGCGGCTTCCTCACGGGGGCGGTGCGGCCGGCCGCCGAGTACCCGTCGGACGACATGCGCAGCTGGGACGAGCGCTGGCAGCCCGGCAACTACGAGAAGAACCTCGCCGCCGTCCGGGAGCTGACCGCCCTGGCGGAGTCCAGGGGCATCGCGGTGACCCAGCTGGCGCTCGCCTGGCTGCTGGCCCAGGGTGACGACATCGTGCCGATCCCGGGCACCCGCAGCGTCCGCCGCCTGGAGGAGAACGTCGCCTCCGCGTCCGTCGACCTCACGCCCGAGGACCTCGCCCGCGTCCAGGAGATCCTCCCGCACGGCTCGGCCGGCTCCCGCTACCCGCAGAGCATGATGCCGATCTGGTAACGGCGGTCCGTACCGGATGCGGAAGGAGGGCGGGTCGACCCGCCCTCCTTCCCGGCGAGTTGACCCGGCTTCACCTGAAAGCACGGACCCGGCCACCACGACGACGGCCGCGGCGGCCGTAACTCGCGAGCGATCTTCGTCGGTGATCCCTACGATGAGGGCCCAGAGAAATGAGCCCAAGACAACCATCCGGCCGTCCCACAGGGGGAACACCCCGAGGGGCGGCCGGGGTCGCCGATGCCAGGGACCGCTCCCCGGGCTGCGGTGATCTTCCTGTCCAGGAGGACGCCCCCGCATGTTCCGACGTATTGGCAACGTAGTCGTCCGACATCCCGTGTGGACGATCGTGGCCTGGCTCATCGCCGCCGTGGCGATCGTGGCCACCGCCCCCAGCCTGCCCTCGAACAGTGACGAGAGCAGCTTTCTCCCCAAGAGCTATGAATCCATCAAGGCCGCGGACATCCAGGCGAAGGCGTTCCCCGCCGCCTTCACCCCGTCCGCGATCGCGCTCTACCAGCGCACCGACGGCGGCAAACTGACCGCCGCCGACACGAAGGACGTCGAGCGGATCAGCTCCGAGCTCGGCGAGAAGAAGATCGACCAGGTGCAGAAGGTCGTCCCCGGCCAGCCGTCCTCGGACGGCAGATACACCATGACCCTGGTCCAGATGGACAGCAAGAACGCAGGCCAGCCTGTACAGGCCGACGCGGCCAAGGTGCTGCGCGACGACGTGAAACAGCTCGTCAAGGGCACGGACCTGGAGGTCAAGCTCGGCGGCTCCGCCGCGCAGGCGCTCGACCAGCAGGACTCGTCCAAGCGCGGCGAGGCGCTGATCGGCATCGGCACCTTCGTCATCATCCTGGTGACCCTGCTGATCATCTTCCGGGCGCCGATCCTTGCCTTCCTGCCCCTGATCACCATCGGGTTGGTGTCCGCCATCGCCAACGGGCTGATCGCGTACGCCACCAAGCTGTTCGGCCTCCAGGCCAACAGCTCGATCTCCTCGATCCTGATCGTGGTGCTGTTCGGCGTGGGCACCGACTACTTCCTGTTCCTGATGTTCCGGTACCGCGAACGGCTGCGCCTCGGCGACGAACCGAAGCAGGCCATGGTCAACGCCGTCGACCGGGTCGGCGAGGCCATCGCCTCCGCCGCCGGCGCGGTCATCATCGCCTTCCTCGCGCTGGTCCTGTCCACGCTGGGCTTCCTCAAGCAGATGGGCCCGGCTCTCGCCATCGCGGTCACCGTCACCCTGATCGCGGGCCTGACGCTGATCCCGGCCGTCGTCTCGCTGATCGGCCCGAAGGTCTTCTGGCCGTCCAAGTCCTGGCAGCGGGAGCCGGAGAACGCCCGGTTCGCCGCCCTCGGCCGGGGCGTGCAGAAGCGTCCGGCGCTCGCCACCGCGCTCTCCGGGCTGGTCCTGGTCGTGCTGTCGCTCGGGACCCTCGGCTTCAACGCCACCTTCGACCTGGCGGCGGGCTCCATGCCCAAGACCAAGGAGTCGATGGTCGTCCAGGACGAGATGCAGAAGGCCTACTCGGCGGGTGCCGCCGCACCCACCGACGTGTACCTCTCCAGCACCGACGGCAAGGCGATCGACACGACGGTCTTCGACGCGTACGTGAAGAAGCTCGCGGCCGTGGACGGGGTGGCGAACGCCCGCCTGGCCCAGCTGAACAAGGACGGCAGCACGATCGACTTCAACGTGACGCTCAAGTACGAGGCGTCCACGGACAAGGCGATCGAGACGGTGGGCCGGGTCCGTGAGGTCGCGCACGCCGACGCCCCGCCCGGCACCGAAGCCGTGGTGGGCGGCATGTCCTCGATCTACAAGGACATCGACACCGCCGTCACCCACGACTACAAGACGGTCTTCCCCGTCGCCGCCCTGCTGATCATGCTCATCCTGGGGCTGCTGCTGCGCAGCGTGGTCGCCCCCTGGTACCTGATCGCCTCGGTCGGCCTGGGCTTCGGCGCCACGCTCGGTGCGACGGTCTGGATCTTCCAGGGCGCGGTCGGTCATTCAGGTCTGATGTTCATGCTCCCGGTGATCATGTATCTCTTCGTGGTCGCCATCGGCACCGACTACAACATCCTGATGATCGCCCGGCTCCGGGAGGAGGCCCGAGAGGGCCGCGAGCCGCGCGAGGCGGCGGGCATGGCCCTGCGGCACGCCGGTCCCACGGTGGCCGCGGCCGGGTTCATCCTGGCGGCGACCTTCGCCACGATGATGCTGGCCGGGAACGCCCTGCTCACCGAGATGGGCTTCGCGGTGTCCTTCGGCATCGCCGTCGCCGCGTTCGTCATGGCGATGTTCTTCACCCCGAGCCTCACGGCCCTGATCGGCCACGCCGCCTGGTGGCCGGGCCACGCGGACCGGGCGAAGGAGCCGGCGGCGACCCCGGCACCGGTCTCGGGCGGTGAGCGGGACACGCTCGCTCACGATCCGGCGGGGCGCCGCAACTGACCCCGCACCGACCGACGGCGGCTGCCGGGCCCTACGGCCCGGTGGCCGCCGTTCGTCTGTACGCCCCGCTCCTCACCGGCCAGCGGTCGACGTCCTGGTCAGGGGCGGGCGGCGGATCGCTGATCATTTAGGATGCGCGCAGCGAACGGCAGGGGGGCCAGTGAAAACTCGACGGCTGCACGGATGCCTCGGAACAGTCGTGGGGCTGGCTCTCGCGGTGTCCACCGCCATGCTTCTGGGCAGGGCGTGGAACGCCTGTGACGTGGGAGTGAACAACGCGGCCAACGGCGCCTTCCTGATGTGGCTCTTCATTCCGGGCCTCTGGGCGGTCCTGGTACTGGCGTGGGTCGCGGTGGGCGCTCTTCTCGGGAACCACCCCCTTGTCCATGCCCTCGCCCTCGCGGTGGCGCTTCTTGGTGTCGTCTGGTGCACTCTCTCGCTCTGGCTGGGCGACGCCACACCTGCGTGCCCCGACGGGGTGCCCCCGTGGTGGCCGCGCCTCATCCCCGCACCGGGGTTTTGAGCCGAACCGGGGTACGGAACGGAGCCGCGTTCCCCGGACGTTCATGGCGTCGATGCCATAGCCCACGGTTTCGGTGCGACCCGTCCAGCCGCGTGATCCGTCGTCATCTCACCTTGACGTCCCTGGGCACGACACGCGAGACTCCGGACATGCATGTGACCGGTCACAAACGTGGACCGGCGAGCATCCGTGATGTCGCCGCGGCCGCCGGGGTCTCCTACCAGACGGTCTCCCGGGTGATCAACGGCCACCCGAGCGTCAAGCCGTCCACGCGCGAACGCGTCCTCGCCGCCGTCGACGAGCTGGGCTTCCGCCGCAACGCCACCGCGCTCGCCCTGGCCAGGGGCCGCAGCAGGGCCGTGACCGTGCTGACCGCCAACACCACCCACTACGGCCACGCCTCGATCCTCCAGGGCGTCGAGGAGTCGGCCCGGTCGGCGGCCTACTCGGTGGGCGTGGGGGTCCTCGAGTCGGCCGACCCGGCCGCCGTCACCGCCGAGGTGCAGCGCGCCGCCGACGCGGGCGGCGGACTCGTGGTGATCGCCTACGACCCGGAGGGCGTCCGGGCCCTGGAGGCGGTCCCGGCCGGAGTTCCGGTCGTCGGCATCGTCGAGACCCCGGCGAGCCCGCCCACGGACAACCGTCCGTGGGTGTGGACCGACGACCGCGAGGCCGCCTACCAGGCGACCCGGCATCTGCTGTCCCTCGGCCACGAGACCGTGCACTACGTCGCCATCCCCTCCAGCACCCGCCGCACCGGCGCCCGCACCAGCGGCTGGCGGCAGGCCCTCAAGGAGGCAGGCGCCGCACAACCCCGTCCCGTGCAGGGCAGTTGGGGCCCGGCAGGCGGCCACGCGGCGGGGCGGAAGCTCGCCCAGGACCCCTCGGTCACGGCGATCCTGTGCGGCAACGACGACCTGGCTCTCGGGGTGCTGCGCGCCCTGCACGAGGCCGGCCGCCCGGTGCCGGGCGAGGTCAGCGTGGCCGGGTTCGACGACGCCCCGCACTCCGCCTATCTGACGCCGTCCCTGACGACCGTACGCCTGGACTTCACCGGTCTGGGCCGAGCCGCGTTCGCCCTGCTGCACGGAGTCCTGGAGGAGTCCGCGCCGATCGCTCCGCACCCCGTGTCCGTACCGGAGCTGGTGGTCCGGGAGAGCACGGGGCGGCCGTCGGCCTGAACCCTCGCCGTTCTCCGATCAGTACCGGGTGTCCCACGCCGGCAGTGACCTCGGCGCCGGACCTCGGCGCACCCAGCCGTACAGCACCACCGAGCAGACCGCCGCGAGCGCGCACCAGGTCGACACGAACTCCAGCCTCCACAGCAGCCAGCACACCAGGGCACCCGTTCCGACGAGGATCCCGAGCACGGTGAGCCGACGCTCGCCGGAGAGCAGCAGGGCGCCGACCGTGGCGACCAGGTAGCCCGCGACCAGGAGCCGGGCGTGGGGCAGACCGATGACGTAGGCCATGGTGTGTCCGCGGATCTCGGCCCGGACCGGGCGGGTGGCGAGCCCGTACGCGAGGAACGCGGCCGTCACCGTCCCCAGCAGGACGAGTGGGGTCACACGGCGCCTCGCCCGGCGTGCGGAGGCACACCAGACGCCCGCGGGCACCCACAGCGCGAGGAGGGGCAGGGCGATGACGGCCCATGCCAGGGTGGCCGCGCCGGTTCCGCCGCCCATGTGCCAGACCTGGGCCTCGACCAGTTGGTGAGCGCCCAGCAGCAGGGGCAGCGCGGCCAGCGGGAGGTCCCCGGCCCGCCGGGTCCTGGCCACACACGCCACCCCGACGGAGGTGAGGGCGGTACCCGCCACGAGATCAGCTGTCGCACTCCAGCACATGACACCACCATGTCAGCCCAGGGCACTGCACGTACGCGGGAAATCCGGCGACGCCGGTGACCATCGCCGGGATACTGGGCGTCCATGGATGAGGTCGAGGTCGTCGTCGCCCACGCCGAGCGGGCGACTCTGCGCGTCGGGGACGTGTTCCTGAAGGTGGACGCCGATCGGGCGCGCCTCGACGCCGAGGTCGAGGCGATGTCCCTCGCGCCGGTCCCGACCCCAGAAGTCCTGTGGTGCAAGCCGCCCGTCCTCGCGCTCGCCGCGCTCCCGGGGACGACGCTCGGGCGCCTGGGCGGGCCGTCGACCGGGTCACCTGCGGCCTGGGCCGCGGCGGGGGCCGCCATCCGCCGACTGCACGACGCGCCGCTGCCGCCACGGCCGGGACAGGCCGGCCGGGACGTCGCGGCGCTGACGGCGGAACTCGACGAGGAGTGCGAGGCGCTCGTGGCGAACGGTGTCCTGCCCGCCGACCTGGTCGCTCGCAACCGCCGGGTGGCCGGGGCCGCGCTCCGGCCGTGGACTCCGGCGTTCACCCACGGCGACCTCCAGATCGCGCACGTCTTCGTCGACGGCGACGAGGTCACGGGGATCATCGACTGGTCGGAGGCGGGCCGGGGCGACGCCCTGCACGACCTCGCCACCTTCACGCTCGGCCACGAGGAGCACCTCGCCGATGTCCTCGCCGGCTACGGCACGGACATCGACCTCGACGTGATCCACGCGTGGTGGTCGTTGCGCAGTCTGCTGATCGTCCGCTGGCTCGGCGAACACGGCTTCGACCCGTTCGCGCCGGGGTGTGAGGTCGATGTGCTGAGATCCCGGATGTGAGACCGAGTCCTCATGGCCGCCGGACCGCTCACCCCTGCGGCTCACAGATCGCCTGGGGCGGGCGGAAGCTGCGGTCCGTGCCCGAGTCGGTGTTCGTCTGGATGCGGATCGTCTCCAACTGGCCTAGAAGCGAGTCGAGCTGACGTTCCGTCGGGTCACGGAAGAACTCCAGGACGGCCCGGTGGAAGGCGTCGCGGAGTTCGGGTGCCATCACGTCGGAGGCGTCGAAGCACAGGGTGTGGGCGCGGGACGTGAGCAGGGAGTGGATCTCGCGCTCGACCGGGGTCGCGGACTTCGGCAGCTCCAGCCCGGCGGTGTCCGGGAAGAGGGGCCGTACCTCAGGTTCCGCCTCGGCGCGCCAGAGTTCGCGCCCGGCCCGGCTCGACAGCCGCGCCACGAGTTCCTGGGCGTCCGGGTCGTCGCTGAAGACGGCCGCCATGTCACCGGCGACCTCGAAGGCGTCCCGGTAGGCGGACGGCCCGCCCAGATAGCGGGCCGACGGCTCCACCTCGACGTCGTCGCCGGCGTAGACGTACCGGATGAAGGCGCTCTGGTGCTCGTGCGTGCAGTCGAAGCCGGGCGAGTCGAGCAGTCCGAGCGGCTGTCCGCCTGCCGTGGACGTGCCCTCGAACGACGTGGTCAGGGACTGTTCGACCGCCGCCGGGGTGCGCTTGCCGAGCAGCCGTGCCCAGCTGGTCCAGGCCCCTTTGACGGCCGGATCACGCCAGTCGAGGCGGCCCGTGGCCCACTGGGCGTAGCGCGCGGGTCCGGCCTGGCGGAGCACGAGGTCCTCGATCCAGTCGGTGCCCGGCCAGCCGGAGGTGGCCTGCGAGGCGAGGCCGACACACCACGTGGGCCGGTCGCTCGGCGCGCCCCGCTTGCTCCACACCAGGCTCTTGAGGTCGACCTTCAGCGGCACCCAGAAAGTGCGCTGCCTGTTGTCCACGATCAGGGTCGGCGACCAGGGGGCGAAGGCCCGCTCGGCGCTCTCGTCGACGAGAGGCCGCAGTTTGTCGCGGCGGGCGTACTCGGTGAGTTCGCCGATGCTGTTGAGGACCGCCACGTCCGGCGGATCGTCGGCCTCCAGCTGTGAGACGAGCGTCTCGCGGAGCGAGCGGGTGCCTTCGTAGGTGTACGTCCGTCCCGTCCCGTCGTCCAGTTCGTCCAGGGCGGCCTCGAAGGCCTTGCCCTCCTCGCCTGTCCAGGGGCCGAGCACCACGAGCGGGTCGCGGGTGTCCGAGCCGCAGCCGGGGACCAGGGCGAGCAGACAGACCGCGAGGAGGACGCGCAGCAGGCGGCTCATGCGAGGGCTCCCGGTCGGGCGACGACGAGGTACTCACGGCGGTAGGTGTGCAGGGCGCCGGCGATGACCGCCGCGGCGACCAGGCCCGTGGGGAAGACGAACGGGGCGGTCCCGTCGAGGGCGGACAGGCGTCCGCCCGCGAGGCCTTCGTCGATCCGGCCCCGGAGCGTCTCGACGGCCCGCGGGTCCGGGCCGGCGAAGGGGCGTTCCTCGGCGATCATCTCGACCGTCGGCGAGGTCCGTTCGGCCAGGGCGTCCGTGAGGGCCACCGTCCGGTGCTGGGCGTGCAGGGCGAGCAGGGCGTCGGCGGTCAGGAAGGGCACGGCGAGCAGGGGCAGGGCGGCGGCCGCGAGGGGGATGCTCAGCCGGATCCGGAAGCGGCGGCGCAGGAAGGCCACCGTGCGCCACAGCCCTGCGGCCAGGAGGACGAGGGCGAGTGCGGCGACGACCACCGCGGTGATGCCGCCCGCGCCCCACGCGGCCCGGTCGGCGAGGCGTGTGCGCAGCCGCCCCTCCAGGCCGGTCACCCGGTCCACGATCGAGGTGGCGGCGGAGCCGGTCGCGGCCGGGCACGCGGGGTAGGGGTTCGTGGGGGTGGCGTCGGTGGCCCGGGAGCAGAGCATGCTGCGCGCGTAGGAGAGTTCGGCGTCGCGCAGGACCGGGTCGCCGGCATGCCCCTGGGCCCGGCCGATCCGGCTGGTGTAGTCGACCACCAGCGCGGAGACGACCCGCAGTTCCTGTTCCTCCGCGACGGTGAGAGCCCCGCTGCGGGTGACCTGGTTCAGGCTCTGCGTGGCACGGGCGATCCGGGTCCGGTACCGGTCGCTGAGCCCGCTGAGCTCGGCCGCCCGGCCCTCGTCGAGGTTGCGCTCGGCCTCGCCCTGCGCGATGAGCAGCGAGGCCCGGGCGTCGGCGAGGTCGACCAGGGCGGGCGCGGCGCGGTCCCGGAGGTACGTGGAGTCGTCGCGCGCGCCGGTGTACGCCCAGCCGAGCGCCCCGAAGGCCACCACGGCGAGCAACGGCAGGGCGACGAGGCGGTCCCGCAGATATCCGCGGTTGCGACGGTCGGCGCCCGACGGCCAGGCGTAGCGGCGCACCCGGCGGGCGAGTTCGGCCGTCACGGCGGCTCCGGCCCGCGGGAGGCGAAGTGCGGTGTGGGAGAGGCCGCGCGGGCGGCCGCCGGAAGCCGGAGGGCGCATCTCCTGCCGAGCCATGAAGTGTCCCTGCGATGTCGGAAGGCGAACGGACGAAACTCGTATGCACGGTCCAGGGGAAGCTCGGCCACGGCGTCCTCGGCGGCGGTGGAACGGGCCGCCTGGCGAGCGAGTTCGCCCGTCACGGCGGCTCCGGTCCCCGGGAGGCGGAGGGCGTTCCCCGCGAGGACGCGTGGGCGACCGTCCTGAGCCAGTCGGTGAATCTCCTGCCGAGCCAAGGGCTGTCCCTGCGATGCCGGAAAGCGAGCGGACGGATCTCGTAGGCACGGTCCAGGAGGATCTCGGCCACGGCGGCGTCCTCGGCGGCGGTGGAACGGGCGGCCTGGTGGGCGAGGGTGACGTAACGGCGGGAGAGGTCCTCGCGCAGGGCGTGCTCGTCGGGCGGGAGGCCGAGCCGGGGGTCGGCAGCGGCGGACAGGGCCGCGAGCCCCGCCGCGTCGAGGGCACCGCGGGCGAGGGCTCCCTGTACGGCCTCCCAGACCTCGACGGTCATCCGGACCCTGGCCTCCTCGTCGGTGAGGCCGTGGGCGTGGAAGAGCAGGGCGAGACGGTCCAGCACCTCGCTCAGCCGTCGCGGCACGTCGTCGTCGCGCTCGGCGCGGCGCACGTACTCGATGCCGATCCGCACGGCCGCGGTCCGCGCGGCGGTCCGGTGCCGCGAGTGCTGCGGTACGGCGTCCAGTTCGCGTACGGCCGCCTCGCGCGCCCTTTCGCCGTCCCGTGCGAGGCGGGCACGGGCGGCGCCGAAGGCGGCGCTGCCGAGGGACGGGTTGCGCAGTCGTACGGCTTCGTAGAAGGTCAGGGCCGCGTGCCCGTGGCCGAGGCGTTCCGCGCAGTGGCCGAGGGCGAGCTTGGGCGCGTACTCGCCGGGGATCGCCGCGTACACCCGGTCGAAGTGGTCCCAGGCCGCGGTGACTTGGCCCCTGGCCAGGGCGAGGAGACCCTGGTGCCAGTCCAGCCGCCAGTCGTAGGGGGCACGCGTGGGGCCGATCCGTGTCTCGGCCGCGCGCAACTCCCTTTCCGCGGCGTCCGGTCCGTCCGCCGGGTTGCGCAACCGCAGTCGGCAGCGCAGGAAATGGACCTCGGTGGAGTCCGGCCAGTCGCCGATGTGCTGGAGCAGGGCCTCCGGAGCGGCGTCGGCCAGCCGGCTCAGCTCGGCGTGGTGCTCGTCGTGCGGGTCGGGGCGCGGGACGGGCAGGCGCTGGGCGACCTCGGCGGGCGGTGGCGGGGCGAACGGGGACGGGGCGTCGGGTGCGGCCCAGTGGGCGAGCGGCGGGGCGGAGCCGAGGGCGCCGTCGAGGGCGTAGGGCGACTGGAGGAAGAGCGGGGAGGGCTCGAAGGTCTCGGAGCCGGTCCGTAGGGATCTCAACTCACGGAAGACACCGCGTAATTGCTCGTCCATCTCGCGCGCGTCGGCGAACCGCCCGGCCGGCACGCGCAGGGTCGCGCGCCGCAGGACCCGGGCGAGGGAGACCAGTCCGAGCCCGCGGGGGACGGGAGCGGTGGCATCGGCGACGGACCAGGCGTCCTCGGAGTCCGGGGACGGCGTACGGGCAGCGGGTGCGCCCTCTGTGCCGGGCGCGTCTCCGATGCCGGGTACGACTGCGATGTCGGGCGCGTCTGCGATGCCGGGTACACCTTCGATAGCGGGTGCTCCTTCGGGACCCGGCGCCCCGTTGCGGTGCGGGGCACCTTCTCGAGCCGGCCCGCCTTCGACACCCGGGGCCGCTTCACCACCGGGCATTCCTACGACACCAGGGGTCGCTTCGCCACCGGGCCCTCCTTCGACACCGGGCGCCCCTTCGCGACGCAAGGCCCCGTCCCGCCCAGGCCCCGCCCCCGACTCGTCGCCCCGCACCCCCACCCCCCGGAACTCCCCCAGCGTCCGAAGATCGCCCAACCGCGCCAGATCCTCCGCCGACCGGCCCAGCCCGCACAGTCGGCGCAGGGTCTCCCCCAGGCTGAACAGGTCGTCCTGGCCTCTGGATTCGCCGTTCGGTCCGACCGTGGGTGCCCTGAAGCCGTCCGTCGTCATCCCCGGCGCCCCGACCGGACGTACGCTCCCCACATCGATGATCTTCGTGGTGGTGCCGTCGTGCATGACGTTGTCGGGCTTGAGGTCGCCGTAGACCTTGCCGGGCCGGTCGGCGTGCAGATACGCGAGGGCGGACAGGATCCGCACCCCGTACGCGAGCACGAACTCGTGGAAGCGCCGGTCGCCGAACTCCCCCGGGTTCAGCCCGGCCCGGGCCCGCACCTCCTCCAGCGTGAGCCCGTCCACGTACTGGAGGACGAGGAAGTCGCCGAGTTCGGGATGGTGGCCGTAGTTGAAGACGCGGATGATGTCGTCGTGGCCGAGGTCGACCAGGGCGCGCCGCTCCCGGGCCAGCGCGCCCGCCGCGGCGCCCGCCTTTTCGGGGCGCAGCATCTTGATGGCGACCTCGCGGTCGTCGACCTTGGTGTCGAGCGCGAGGTAGACCTCGCCCATGCCGCCGTAGCCGAGGGGCCGGATGAGCCGGTACTGACCGGCGAGCAACCGCCCCGCCGGCAGGGGCAGTTCCGGGGCGTCGACGAACGGGGCCCAGCCGCGGCCCAGCAGGGTGATCGAGGGCAGTACGGTCGGATCGGGGTTCTCCGCGGGCAGTTCGACCTGCGCGGTCCTCAGGTACATCGGCTGCCCGGTGACGACGAGCGGACCGAACGACCCTCCGGATTCCGGAACCTCACCGAACGCACTCCCGCCCCGAGCCCCCTTCATGCCTCCTCAGAATAGAGCCACGTGCCGGGATTGACCCCTTGCGTTCCTCCTGCGAACCGTGGGACTGCCGGTTCGGGACACGGCAAGGCCGAGAGGGGCGTCCCGCGCGGATCGGCGCCCCTCTAGAGTGAGGAGTTCCTGTCAGAGGGGTCCGGGCCGCAGCCGTCCAGGCCGGCAGCGGTGAAGGAGACATGGTGACCCTGCGCGAGCACGATCCGGAGTCCGTCGGCGGCTACCGGATCGAATCGCGGATCGGGACCGGCGGCATGGGTGTCGTCTACCTCGGCAGGTCGGCATCGGGACGGGCCGTCGCCGTCAAGGTCGTGCACACCCGCTACGCCGACAACCCCGAGTTCCGGGCCAGGTTCCGGCAGGAGATCGCCGCCGCCCGACGGGTCAGCGGCGCGTTCACGGCACCGGTGGTGGACGCCGACCCGGAGGCGGCACGGCCGTGGATGGCCACCGCGTTCGTCCCGGGCCGTACCCTCGCCGAACGCGTCGGCGGGACGGGACCGCTGGACCGGTCCGCGCTGCGCCGCCTGGGCACCGAACTCGCCGAGGCGCTGCGGGAGATCCACCGCGCGGAGGTCGTGCACCGGGACCTCAAGCCGAGCAATGTGCTGCTGCTGGAGGGCGAGGGCGACGACGGGGCGGTGCGGGTCATCGACTTCGGCATCTCCCGGGCCGCCGACAGCGACGTGCGCACGCAGACCGGCATGGTGATGGGCTCGCCCCCCTTCATGGCTCCGGAGCAGTTCAGCAGACCGCACGAGGTCGGCCCCGCCGTGGACGTGTTCTCGCTCGGCGCGGTCCTCGTGTACGCGGCCACCGGGCACAGCCCCTTCGAGGCGGAGAACGCCTACCTGGCCGCGTACAACACCGTGCACGGCGAGCCCAGGCTGGGTGAACTACCCGCGGAGCTACGCCCCTTGGTCGCCCGGTGCCTCGCCAAGGAACCCAGGGACCGGCCCACGGCGAACGAGGTGCTGGAGGCGCTGGCGGCGCTGCCGGAGGAGCTGTCCGACGGCACGCCGGACGAGGAGCGGTCCCGGGCGCCGGAGACCGCGCCGACGGAGGCCGTGGTGTCGCCGCTCGAAGGCACCGGGGCGCTCGGGCCGGAACGCCGCGGACCTCAGGGGCGGCGCGGGCGGAGGCTGTGGGCCGCCGTGGCCGCCGTGGTGCTCCTCGGCGGGACCGGGGCGGCCGCAGTCGCCGTCATGAACGACGACCCGGCGAGCACCGTCGGGGAAGCCGTGCCGGCCGCCCCGGGGTCGCCGTCGGCCGGGAAGGTCCCGGCGGGCTGGCGGCCCTGGCACAACGCGCTGGGGTCGGACGGGAAGGACCAGCCGAGGGGCCTCGGTCCCTCGTGCACTCCGGACGCGCTCGGTGTCTTCTGCGCCTCCGAGCAGGTCGCGCTGATGCGGCTGGACCCGGCGACGGGAAACACCGACTGGACCAGGCCCATGAGCCGCAAGCAGGTCAGCAGCTTCTCGCTGCGGCAACCCGTCGTCCGGGACGGCGTGGTGTTCGTCTACAGCGCGGACCGCTCGCAGGGGGTCGACGCCTACGACGCGCCAAGCGGCAAGCTGCTGTGGCAACTCAAGGGCCCCCTGGGCGACTTCGACTACATGGGCTCGTCACTGCTCGTCCGTCTCGACACGCTCGATGCCTCCGCGGCCTCCGCTCGACCCGCCGCCGCGCTCTACGCGGCGTACGAGCCGCGCACGGGCAGGGAGTTGTGGCGGCGCGACCTGAGCACCACCTCGTCGAGCCCCTTCCACGAGGGCCCCGAGGGCACGCTCTACGCGGACCTGCGCGGCGGCACCGGCGGCATCGCCCGCATCGACGCGCGGACCGGCCGGACGCTGAGCAGTGTGGCGGCCCCGAAGGGCGGCCTCTGGCTGGCCACGATCCACGACCGCACGGCCTACTACGCCCGCTGGGAGGGCGACTCGGGCGTCTCCGCCGAGTTCTTCGTGCAGGACCTCGACACCGGCAGGAGCCGCCGGATCGACTTCCCCTGGAGCGTCCAGCCGGAGGCGCCGCCGCTCGTGCAGGGCGACACGCTGTACATCTTCGACTACGGCAACGAGACGCTGCTCGCCCTCGACGTCAAGCGCGGCAAGCCGCTGTGGTCCAGCTCGCGCGACCTGCGCGTCTTCAGCGAACCGTCGTACCACGACGGCCGGTTGTACGTGACGATGCCGGACACCAGTGTCCTGGCGCTGGACCCGAGGACGGGCAAGGAGATCGGCCGTACGTCCCCGTCCTTCGACACGACGGGCCGCTCCTTCGAGGAGCTCTCCCCGAGCGCGGTACCGCCGCTGCTGGTGGGTGACGTGCTCTACGGGGTCACCGGGCCGGGCGTCTTCTCGGTGCGCGACGTCACCTGAACGGGCGGTGCGGGCCCGGCACATGGGCCGGACCCGCACCCCGAGCCGACCGGTTCAGTAGGTGTGCAGGGTCAGCCCGTAGCGGCCCAGGATCTCGTTCACGGGCTGGAACCAGGTCTCCCCGCCGCCGGTGCAGTTGCCCCAGCCGCCGGAGGTGACGCCCTGGGCCTGGTCGCCGCTGATGAACGAGCCGCCTGAGTCGCCCGGTTCGGCGCAGACGCTGGTCTTGGTCATCTGGTGCACCGCGCCCTGGCTGTAGTTGACGGTCTCGTTCATGGCGAGGACGGTGCCGCAGTGCCAGTGGGTGGTCGATCCCGAGCGGCAGATCGAGGAGCCGACGGGTGCCACGTTGGAGCCGCGCACGAGCTGGTCGGAGACGGTGCCCCAGCCGAGCACGACCGGGACGGTCCACCAGCCGCTGCCCACGTTGACCCAGGCGTAGTCGTTGTCCGGGAAGGACGAGCCCTGGAAGTTGCCCACGTAGCTGCGGTCCCAGCCGTAGACGCTGCCGGTGTGCTGGTCGCAGTGGCCCGCGGTGACGAAGCCGCCGTAGACGGAGAAGCCGATGGAGCAGCGGACGTTGCCGGTGTAGTAGGGGTCGCCGCCGACGGTGCCGGCGGCGAAGGTGGTGGGCGCGGAGGCCACTTCGCGCACGGTGACGGGTCCTGCCGCACGGGCGCGGGCGAGGAAGTCCCGGACATCGTTGTCACCCTGTCGGCCCCGGACGACGTTCACCACGACCTTGCCGGCCTTCGCGTCGACGTGCCAGCTGCTGACGGCGTCGGGCGCGGGGAGTCTGTCGATCCTGGCCTGGGTGGCGGCGAGTGCGCGGGCGCTGTGCGTGACCGTGCGGACGGCGGCACCGGTGGCGCGGATCTTCTGGAGGGTGCCGGCGGAGGCGCCGGGGGTGACGGCGACGGTGAGGGTGCCCCGGTCGGCGTCGAACCAGGAGCCGCCGAACGACGCGCCGGCGGCCTTGCGCGCCACGGGTTCCAGGGCCGTGGCCTTCTTCTCGGCGGCGAGTCTGGTCACGGCTTCCTGGCGTGTCAGACCGAAGTCCCGCTGCATGGCGGTGAGGAGGCCTGCCGAGGCGGGGGCCTCCTCCTCGGCGGTGGCGGGGGTCGTCGCGGCGGTGGCGCCGGCGCCGAGCAGGAGCAGCACGGCGAGGCCCGCGCGCAGGATGCGGGTGCGTCTCATGGAGATTGCCCTTCGTTGTACCAACGGGATGGCAGAGTTCTCTGAGAGCGCTCTCAGTGGTGTGGCGGGGCAGAGCCTAACCGCGCCCGCCTGTCAGGTCCATACCAATTTCCGGCCGCGAAATTTTCGCGCGCCCGGCACCCCTTTGTCGGACGGAGACGGCGGGCGATAGTGGGGTGACCCTTTTCCCCGCACGTGAAGGAACGCGATGACGCGGAAGAAAGCCCTGGTGGTACGAGGTGGTTGGGAGGGGCACGAGCCGGTCCGGGCCACGGAGCTCTTCCTGCCCTTCCTCCGCGACCACGCCTACGACGTCCGGGTCGAGGAGTCGACCGACGTGTACGCCGACGCCGACGCGATGGCCGAGACCGACCTCGTCGTGCAGTGCGTGACGATGTCGGAGATCAAGCCCGAGCAGCTGTCGGGGCTGAGCGCGGCGGTGGTGGCGGGGACCGGCTTCACCGGCTGGCACGGTGGGATCGCCGACTCCTTCCGGGCCTCCTCCGACTATCTCCACCTGGTGGGCGGGCAGTTCGCGACCCACCCCGGCAAGGAGCCGTGCGAGCGCACGGGCGACGAGTCCGACAACTTCCTCCCGCACACGATCACCGTCACCGACCTCGGCCGTGAACACCCGGTCACCGCCGGGATCGAGGACTTCGAGCTGGACACCGAGCAGTACTGGGTGCTGCACGACGACCTGATCGACGTCCTCGCCACCACCACCCATCCCGCCCGGCCGTGGCAGCCGTGGCACCGGCCGGTCACCTCCCCCGCGGTCTGGACGCGGCAGTGGGGCGCGGGACGTGTCGTGGTGACGACCCCGGGACACAGCCTCGACGTGCTGGAGAACCCGAACGTCCGTACCGTCATCGAAAGGGGCATGCTGTGGGCGACGCGCACCGCATCGGCGTCGTAGGTCTCGGCGTCATCTCCCGCGCCTACCTGGACACGCTCGTCGGCCCGGACGCGGTGCGGATCACCGCGGTCGCCGACCTCGACGCCTCCCGGTCGGCCGCGGTGGCCGCCGAACTGCCCGGCGTGCGGGCGCTGTCCGTCGAGGAACTGCTCAACAGCCCGGACGTGGACACGGTGTTGAACCTGACCGTGCCCGCGGCCCACGCCGAGATCGCCCTCGGCGCCATCGGACACGGCAAGAACGTCTACGGCGAGAAGCCCCTGGCCGCCGAACTCGCCGACGCCCAGGCCCTCCTGGAGGCCGCGGCGAAGGCGTCCGTGCGGGTGGGCTGCGCGCCGGACACCGTCCTGGGCACCGGGATCCAGACGGCACGGGCGGCGGTGGAGGCCGGCGCGATCGGCCGCCCGCTGTTCGCCTCGGCCGTCATGATCACCCCGGGTCACGAACGCTGGCATCCCCAGCCCGACTTCTACTACGCCCCCGGCGGCGGCCCGCTGCTGGACATGGGGCCGTACTACCTGTCCTCGCTGGTGCATCTGCTGGGCCCGGTGCGGGCCGTGATCGGGGCGTCGAGCCGGCTGCGCTCCGAGCGGGTCATCGGCTCGGGCCCCCGCGCGGGCGAGCGGATCCCGGTCGAGGTGGACAGCCATGTCTCCGGTGTCCTCGAACACGAGGGCGGGGCCCTGACGACGCTCACGACGAGCTTCGACGGCGTGGGCACCACGGCCGCGCCGATCGAGGTGCACGGCGAGAGCGGCACCCTCACGGTCCCCGATCCGAACCACTTCGACGGCGAGGTACGGCTCCTGGAGCTCGGCGGGTCCGAGCGGCGCGCGCTCCCGCCCTCGGCCGGGTACATCGGTGGCGCGCGGGGTGTCGGGCTGCTCGACTTCGTCGCCGCCGACAGCGGGCGCCCGGCACGGGCGAGCGGCGAACTCGCCCTGCACGTGCTGGAGACGATGACGGCACTGCTGCGCTCCTCGGCCGAGGGGCGCCGGATCGAGCTGTCGACGTCCGTGGAGCGGCCTGCCCCGGTGCCGCTGACCCCGGTGGAGCAGTGGCGGTGATCAGTCCACCGGCCAGGTGTGCGCGGGCGCGTTGAGGTGCATGTAGTCCATGTACGTCACCGTCATCCGGCGGAGCGCCTCCTGCCGGTCGCAGCCCGCCTTCTCCAGCCGGTGGACCGTCTCCGCCTGCCACAGGGCGCCGTTGCGGCCGGTGACACAGCGCTGCTCGATGACGCCGAGCAGGGGCTCGCGCCACTCGGCGTCCATGCCCGCCAGTTCCAGACCCTGGTGGGCGAGGGGCAGCAGGCGCCGCAACACCAGTTCCGTGACCGGCACTTCGCCCACTCCGGGCCAGAACAGACGGGCGTCGATGCCGTCACGGGCCGCGGTGTGCAGGTTCTCCTCGGCGACCGAGAAGGACATCCGCGTCCACACCGGCCTGTCCTCGTCGACGAGGGCGCGGGTCAGGCCGTAGTAGAAGGCGCCGTTGGCGATGGTGTCGGCGACCGTCGGCCCGGCGGGCAGGACCCGGTTCTCGATGCGCAGATGGGGGCCGCTGTCGGTGACGGCGTAGATCGGGCGGTTCCAGCGGTAGATCGTGCCGTTGTGCAGGGTGAGTTCGCCGAGCTCCGGGACACCGCCGCCGTCGAGGGCCTGCTGCGGGTCCTCCTCGTCGCAGATCGGCAGGAGGGCCGGGAAGTAGCGCACGTTCTCCTCGAACAGGTCGAAGACGCTGGTGATCCAGCGCTCCCCGAACCACACCCGGGGCCGTACGCCCTGCGCCTTGATCTCCTGCGGGCGGGTGTCGGTGGCCTGCTCGAAGAGGGGGATGCGGGTCTCGCGCCACAGCTCCTTGCCGAACAGGAAGGGTGAGTTGGCCGCGAGGGCGATCTGGACCCCGGCGACCGCCTGGGCGGCGTTCCAGTAGTCCGCGAACTCCCTGGGGGCGACCTGGAGATGGAACTGGGTGCTGGTGCAGGCGGCCTCGGGGGTGATGGCGTCGGCGTACATGGCGAGGCGTTCCACGCCGTCCACCCTGATGCGCAGGTCCTCACCGCGGGCCGCGAAGATCTGCTCGTTCAGCAGCCGGTAGCGGGGGTCGCCGGACAGCGCGGTCTCGTCCACGTCCGACTCGCCCAGCGTCGGCAGGATGCCCACCATGATCAGGTGTGCGCCGATCGCCGAGGCGCGTTCCTCGGCGTGGTTGAGCGCGTCCCTGATCTCCTGCTCCCAGGAGCCGGGGCCGCCGGACAGGAGCCGGCGGGGCGGGATGTTGATCTCCAGGTTGAAGCGGCCCAGCTCGGTCGACCAGGCGGGGTCGGCAATCGCCCGGAGCACCTCGGTGTTCCGCATGGCGGGGAGGCCGTCGGCGCCCACCAGGTTGAGCTCGATCTCCAGCCCGACCTGCGGCCGCTCGCTCTCGAAACCGGACTCGCGCAGCATCTGGGCGAGGACGTCCAGGCAGGTGTGCATCTTGTCCCGGTACCGTCGGCGGTCCTCCCGTGTGAACACCAGAGCCGGCACATCACGTCCCATAGGGCCCTCCCGAGTCCCCCCGGCGGTTGCCTCTCCGGTCCCAGAGTCCCACCTCGCAGGCGCCTCGCCCAGTCAGCGGGGGCCGTGGAGGCGGTGTGCGACGGGCCGGTCACGGTACGTGCACCCCACAGAAGGGGCCGCTCCTGCTCGCGTCGCGCGATGCGGTGCCCCACCGACCCAGGGTGCGCGCGGAGCAGGAGTAGGACGCCTCCGGACCAGGAACCGTCAGAACGCGGCCCCCGGATCGCAGCAGCCCTCCCGGCGCATGTGGCGGGACACCTCGAGCCAGTCCGTGGCGACAGCGGCAACGTTGCGCGGGGCGGAGCCGAAGGCGTCCACGAGGGCCGTCTGCTCGAAGAGCACGCCGCCGCGCAGGACCGCCGTCGTGCGGATCAGGGTGTCGAAGTCCTCGAAGGGGTCACCGTCCACGATCGTCAGGTCGGCGAGCTTGCCCTCCTCCAACGTGCCGAGGTCGGCGTCCGCTCCGAAGACACGGGCGGGCAGCACGGTGGCGGTGCGCAGCACCTCGGCCGGTGACAGCCCGCCGCGGTGCAGCGCCCTCAGCGCGAGATGCAGATGCAGCCCGACCGGCACGAGCGGCTGGTCGGTGCCGAGCGCCACGAGACCGCCGTCCGCGAGGATGCGCCGGTAGACGGACAGCTCGCGGTCGAGGGTGGCCAGTTGGGCCGGCGTGGGAAGCTGCGCCGCCTGCTGCCGGACCAACGCGGTGTCCCACGGCGGCATCAGCGTGGTGACCCGCCGGTCCTCGGCCGCCGCGGGGTCGGCGCCCAGCAGCGGGAACGCCGTGAACGGGGTCGCGATCAGGTGGAAGCCGGCCCGGGTGTAGATCTCCTGGACATCCTGGTAGGCCCGGCCGGTGGCGCTCGTCGCGTGCCCGAACTCCAGTCGCTGCGTCGCCTGCAGATGGGTCGTCAGATCCTGTCCCGACTGCACCCCGGGCGTGCAGAGATGGCTGCCGCTGCGGACACCGAGCCGCTCATGGGCGAACTCCGCGGCCTCCTTCATCACCCAACCCGGGGCGCGGACATACGTCTTCACGAAGTCCCAGTCCAGCGCAGCCGCCCGCCGCAGCGATCGGCGCAGCCCCTCGGGGGTCCGGTGGGCCCGGCCCATGCTGTAGGCGACGCGGGCCCCGTCCAGCAGTTCACCGGTGGTCAGCAACCGCGGCCCGGCGAGCACGCCCGCGGCGACCGCCTCCCGGATCCGGGCCTGCTCGTAGGCGAAACCGCCCAGCGAGACGGCGGTCGTGACACCGTAGGCGAGTTGGAGCGCGGTCTGGCGGCCGCCGTAGGTGCTCTGCCAGGGGTGGGTGTGCGCGTCCCACAGCCCCGGGATCACGGTCCGCCCGCTCGCGTCGACCCGTCGCACGGCGGGGCGTCCGCCGCGGTGCGGTGCGACCTCGGCGACCCGGCCGTCCCGGATCAGCACGTCGACGTCCTCGCGGACCTCCGGCCCGGTGCCGTCCCAGAACCGGCCCGCGTGCACGAGGGTGTCGACGGGGCGCGGACGGCGGTAGTCCAACGGCACCTTGACGGTCCGGGCCTTGCCGCCGCGGACGTCGACGAGGCGCAGGGTGCCCGCGGAGAGGTACAGCAGGCTGCGGGCGTCGGCGGACCAACTGGGGTGATCGGCGGGCTCGTCGGTCAGCCGGTACGGCGTCCCGTCGGGGGTGCCGTCCGCGCGGACCGGCAGCAGCCACAGGGCGGACTCGGCGACCACGGCGAGGTGGCGGCCGTCCGGTGACCAGACCGGACCGGAGTCGTAGCGGTCCGAGAGGGAGGTGTGCGGGGCGAGGGCGTGCAGGACGGCGGTGCCGGTGGTGGTGTCGACGACCCGGATGAGGTTGTAGCCCTCGCGGAAGCGCTGGTTGAGCCGGTTGCGGTCGCACAGGGCGAGGTACCGGCCGTCGGGCGACCAGCTGGGGCGGCCGGGCAGCCCGCCCGCGCCGAGGGGCGCGACGAGGGTTCTCTCGCTTCCGTCGGGCAATTCGCGCACGAGGAGGTTGCCGGACATGTCGAGGCAGGCGAGCCGCGTTCCGTCGGGCGAGAGGGCGGGGAAGACCCGGCCGCCGGCGGCGAGCACGGTCTCCTCGCCGGAGTCGAGGTCACGGCGCCGGACCGCGAACAGTCCGTCGCGGTCGTCGGCGTACACCAGGCCCGTGCCGTCGGGGGTCCAGGCCGGTGCCAGCACATAGCGGGTGGGCGGGACCTGGAGGATCCTCCGCGGCGGCCGCCCGCCCGAAGTCCCTACGGTCCACAGGGCGTTGAGGGCCGCGAAGGCCACGCTGCGGCCGTCGGGCGAGAGCGCGGGCAGGTGGAGCGAGCGCACCGGACGGGTGGCGGCGCCCTCGAAGTCGTACGGCTTGACGCGGTAGCGGGGTCGTCGCACGGGCATCGCCGCCGTGAACGGGATCCGCTCCCCCGCCGCGGGCGCCCCGGGGTCGAGCAGACGGAAGTGCCCGTCCACCGCGAGCAGGAGCCGTCCGTCGTCCGACCAGCGGGGCGGGGCGGGCAGGACGTCGCCGTCGACGGTGACGGGGGTGCCGTCCACGACGAGGGTGCAGGAGGCGGTGGGCGCGGGCGTGGTGCGCAGGTACGCCAGCCGGCCGCCCGGTGAGACGGCCGGGGTCATGAGCTGGGCGCCGGAGTCGTCGGTGTGCTCCACGGTGACCGGTCCCGAGCCGTCGGCGGCGACCGAGGCGAGGGTGTCGGCGCGCAGGCCGCCCGTCGCGGTGACGGCCGCGCGGACGAACAGCACGCGCTCGCCGTCCGCGGACCAGGTGGGGTCGAAGTCCTCCCAGGCGCCCGCCGGACCGGGGTCCTGCCCGCCGGTGAGCCGGGTCAGCGCGCCGGTGCGCACGTCGACGACCCAGACCCGGTAGGAGCTGCCGGTCACGGAGTCGCCGCCGCGCTCGGAGGCGAACGCGATCCGGGTGCCGTCCGGGGACCAGGCGGGCCCTCGGTCGTCCCAGGGCCCGTGGGTGAGCTGCCGCAGGTCGCTGCCGTCGGGCCGCAGCGTCCAGAGGTGGAAGCCGCCGCCGCGGTAGGCGCAGACGACGAGGCGGCTGCCGTCGGGCGAGAACTGCGGGCGGGTGGGTTCCAGTCCGGGCGTGGTGAGTGCGACGGCGGTGCCGCCGGTCCGCGGCAGCGACCAGAGGATGTTCTGGACCTCGGCGACGAGCCGGTCGCCGGCCGGGGAGAGGGTCGCGGAACCGCCGGTGGTGGCGGTCAGGTTCAGGGTGACCGGCCGGGCGGGGTCCGCGGCCGAGGCGGGCGTGCCGGCGGCCGGTACGGCGGTGGCGGTGGCCGTGACGCCGGCCGCCTGGAGGAAGGTGCGGCGGGAGAGCGGGCCGGGGCGGGAAGGGCCGGGAGTGCCGTGGACGTCCAAGGGAGTCTCCTGTGCGCGGGTGAGGTGCCGGATCTCAGGGCCCTTCCCCGTGAGGGCGGGTCCTGTGCCCGGGCATCGGGTCCGGGAGCGGTTTTGCGCCCCCGGACTCCAACCCCTCACCTCACAGGCCGTCACGCACCATGGCCTCGACGATCCGCACGTGGCGGTCTGCCGCCGTGCCGGAGAACTCGTTCTCGTAGTTCAGTCCGTAGGGCCAGAAGTGCCCTCCCCCGGTGGACAACTTGGCCGAGGAACCGTCGAACTGCCGCACGAGAGCAGTGGCTTGGGTACCGGTCCAGGTTCCGCTGCCGCCGAGGCGGGACCAGCCCGCGCTGGTGCCCACGCCGATGGTGTGGGCGATCTCGTGCAGGGCGGTCCGCTCGGTCATGTAAGCGCGGTCGCTGCCGAAGCGGATGGTCCCGTTGATGTTGCCGTCCGCGGTGGGCACGCTCGGGTCGTAGCGGACGGTGACGGACTTCCCCAGGTCGCTCACGTTGTTGTAGCGGTTCACCGCGGCGTTCATCGCGGAGGTGATCTGGGTGTACGCCGACTGCTGGTCCGCGGTGGGGTTGCTCGCCCGTTCCAGGGTCCAGGTGACGGTGGCGGCCGCGACCCGTTCCTGGAGTGCCGGGGCGGCGGGCGGGGCGGCGTGGGCGACGCCGGGCGCGGACAGGAGGAGGGCGGCGAGCGCGGCGGCGACCGCGCCTGTTCGTCGGTTCATGTGGGGGCCTCTCGTGGGGGGATCCCGTGGGGGGAAAGTCGAGGCAGAAATCGGAAAGCGCTTTCCGAGATGGCACGGATGCTAGGGAGTCGTCTTGTTCATGTCAATGACGCCGGCCCTGCCGCACCCGACAGCACGCGGGACGGACGCTCAGCGCACCAGGCAGGGCCGCTTCGCGTCGAACTCCCAGCCCTCGATCAGGTATTGCATCCCGGCAGCGTCGTCGCGACCCCCCGAGGCCACCTCCTCGTGCAGGTCCTGCGCCGCCTGGAGCCGGTCCCGGTCGAGGCGGACGCCCAGGCCCGGCTCGTCCGGGACGGCCACCTCCCCGCCGATGATCCGGGGCGGCTCCACGGTGAGCCGTTCCTGCCCCTCCTGCCAGATCCAGTGCGTGTCCAGGGCGTTGTACTCGCCCGGGGCCGCGGCTCCGCAGTGCGTCATCATCGCGAGCGAGATGTCGAAGTGGTTGTTGGAGTGGCAGCCCCAGGTCAGCCCCATGGCGTGGCACAGCTGAGCGACCCGGACCGACCCCTGCATGGTCCAGAAGTGCGGGTCGGCGAGCGGGATGGACACCGACTGGAGAGCGAGGGCATGGGTCAGCTGCCGCCAGTCCGTGGCGATCATGTTGGTCGCCGTGGGCAGTCCGGTGGCCCGGCGGAACTCGGCGAGGATCTCGCGTCCCGAGTAGCCGCCTTCCGCGCCGCAGGGGTCCTCGGCGTAGGCAAGAGTGCCGACCAGCGGACGGCACAGCTCGACGGCCTCGCGCAAGGACCAGGCCCCGTTCGGGTCGAGGGTGACCCGGGCCTCGGGGAACCGCTCCTTGAGGGCCCGTACGGCCTTCACCTCCTCGCTGCCGGCCAGGACCCCGCCCTTGAGCTTGAAGTCACGGAAACCGTAGTGGGCGTGGGCGGCCTCGGCCTGGCGGACGATCGCCTCGGGGGTGAGGGCCTCCTCGCGCCGGACGCGGTACCAGTCGATGTCCGCGTCGGGTTCACGGAGGTATCCGAGGTCGGTGCGGTCCGGGTCGCCGACATGGAAGAGGTAGCCGAGAACCCGTACGGCGTCACGCTGCCGGCCGTCGCCGAGCAGGGCGGCGACCGGGACGTCGAGATGCTGTCCGAGCAGGTCGAGGAGGGCCGACTCGACGGCGGTGACCGCGTGCACGGTCGTCCGCAGGTCGAAGGTCTGGGCGCCGCGGCCGCCCGGGTCCCGGTCCGCGAAGGTGTCGTGGACCGCGCGCAGGACCCGCTTGTAGTCGCCGACACGGGCTCCGACGACCAGCGGTTCGGCGTCACGCAGGGTCCGCGTGATGCTGTCGCCGCCCGGTACCTCGCCCAGGCCGGTGCGTCCCTCGGAGTCCTCCAGGACGACGACGTTCCGCGTGAAGTACGGGGCATGGGCGCCGGAGAGGTTCAGGAGCATGGAGTCACGGCCGGCCACCGGATGGACGGAGAACTTCGTGACGACGGGCTGACTCATGGGGGAGGTGTCCTTCTGGTGAGGTGCGGGGCGGATCAGGCGCGGGGCGGCGAAGGGACTGGGGCCAGATGGGATGAGGGCCGGCTGGGGTGAGCGTCAGACGTTCAGCGTGTCCAGGGCCTGCTCCAGGATCAGCACACCGGCGAGGCCCAGGATCGCCAGCACGGTCGTGTACGTGGTGCGCGCCTTGATCGCGTCGATGACGGACAGGTTGAAGTACTCCTTGAACATCCAGAAACCCGGGTCGTTGACGTGCGAGAAGGCGATCGAGCCGCACGAGACGGCGAGGACCATCACCTCGGCGTGCACCCCGCCGCCCGCGAGCAGCGGCAGGGCCACGCCGGAGGCGGTGACGACGGCGACGGTGGCGGAGCCGATGGCGACGCGGAGGATGGCCGCGATGAGCCAGGCCAGGATGATCGGCGAGACGGCCCAGCCGTCCGTCGCGTCCTTGATGTAGTCGGATATGCCGCCCTCGACGAGGACGTTCTTGAAGGCACCGCCCGCGCCGATCACCAACAGGATCGTCGCCATGGCCTGAGCGGCTTCCTTGCAGGAGGCGCTGACCTCCGCGAGGCTGCGCCCCATTCTCGGCCCGAACACCCAGACGGCCACGAGCAGCGTGAGCAGCAGGGCGATCGGCGCCGAGCCGATGAAGGCGACGAAGTGCAGTGCCGCGTTGTCACCGGAGGCGACCAGGTCGGTCACCGCGGCGCCGGCGATCAGTACGACGGGCAGCAGGGCCACCGTCAACGACCAGCCCAGGCCGGGCATTTCGTCCTCCTCGAAGACCCGTTCGCCGACCAGGCCCTTGGGGATGTCGGGGTTCATCCGGCGGACGAACGGCAGCCGCGGCCACAGCAGGGCGATGAGGGCGCCGACCGGGACGGCGATGAACAGGCCGTAGAACAGGGTGAGTCCGACGGAGGCGTGGAAGGTGGCAGCGACGGCGGTGGGGCCCGGGTGGGGCGGCAGGAAGCTGTGCATGGTGGACAGCGCGATCGACATCGGCAGTCCGACCCAGAGCAGGTCGGCCCTGGTGACGCGGACGAGCGTGAAGGCGACGGGGACGATGATGACGAAGGCGACCTCGTAGAACATCGTCACGCCGATGAGCATCGCGGACAGCACCATGGCGACCTGCACCCCGCGCGGTCCGCACACGTCGAGGACCTTGCCGGCGATCCGTTGCGCGGCACCGGAGTCGCCCATCACCCGACCGACCATGGCGCCGAGTCCGATCGTGAGCATGGTGTCGCCGATCTGGTCGCCGATGCCCTCGGAGAGGACGTCCGGGATGTCCCGCAGCCCTATCCCCTGGACCAGGGCGACTGCCACGGCGACCAGGAGGAGGGCGACGAAGCCGTTCAGTCTCAGCTTCGTCATCAGAAAGAGCAGAACGAGGACGCTGATCCCGACGACGACGAGCGGCATACGCGGTTCTCCCCACTGAACAGAATCCTCATACAGAAACGCTGTCTACATATGAGGACGGAGGCTAGGTGCATTGATCTCCCGGGGTCAATGGGTGTGCGCGGTGGAAGTGCCCTACAGTCGCCGGATGCGACGAGCAACAGCACTGGCGACGGCCGCGGTTGCCGCCCTCGCGTGGGGCGAGTGGCTGAACTGGCGTTGGTCCCGGGCTCTCGTGGGAGACCGAGCGGGGACTTCCACGGCCGTGGTGGTGTTGGGGTACCGCAATCCCCGGCCGACGGCGAACTCGATCAACCGGTGGCGAGTCCGAGCCGGCCTCCGTTCCGTCACCGCGGACGATGCCGGGAGCACCCGCGTGGTCTTCAGCGGTGGCGAGAACGGCGCCGGGTGCACGGAGGCCCGGCTGATGGCTGATTACGCCCGGTCGGTGCTCGCGTTCGACGGCACGGTGCTCCTCGAGGACCGGTCCACGACGACGTGGGAGAACATCACGAACGTCATCCCGCTGATCGAGGACGTGGACCGCGTCAAGATCGTGTCGCAGCCGGCTCATGCGCTCAAGGCCCGCGCGTATCTGCGCCGGCAGCGCCCCGATCTGGCGGCGAAACTGGTGCGTGCGGAGGACTACCGCGTGGGCGAGTGGATCCTCGTCAAACCGCTGCTGGCCCTGTACGGGCTGTGGGCCCTACGAGTCCTGAAGCCCGACGAGCGAACCGTCTCGCGCTAGGGAGGGGCGGTCGGCCGGAGCCGGGGGGAGTCCGCACGGGCGGAGGCGGCGCGCGCGGGCCGCTCACCATCCACCCAGGTCACCCGGAATCCCCCGAGACACTGCCCGTCGCATCTGCGGCGCCGCTGAAGGCCCGAAACCCTCCGGCAGACCTAACCTCCCGGAAACCGCCCGCACATGACGGCCAGGTGGGGTCGCTGCCGCGGCAGCATTCACGGCGTCCCGCGTGCGCGGCACCCACGACCCGTGGCGCAGGGTCCGGCCGGTCGGACGGTCCCCCGCGCCATCCGACCGGCCATCCGCCGTACGAGCGGGGACGCTACCGGGCCGCGGCCGACGCGGTCTTGGAAGAATTTGCACTCCCGGTCAGCGCCACCGCCCCTTCCACCCGCCGCGCCGCCACCATCCGCCCGGGCGTGGTCCCGGCGATGGCCCGGAACTCGCGGTTGAGATGGGCCTGATCGTAGAAGCCGCAAACCGTGGAGATCTCGGTCAGGCTCGCCGTCCCGCGGCCGAGCAGGGTCACGGCACGGCGGAAGCGCAGCACCCGGGCGGACGCCTTCGGGGTGAGCCCGACCTGCTGGGTGAACCGCCGGATCAAGTACCCCTGGCTCCAGCCCACTTCGGCGGCGATCCGGGCGATCGGGATCGCTCCCGCGCTGCCGGAGAGCAACTGCCAGGCCTGGTCGACCTCCGGAGCGGGATCGGGGCCGAGACCGAGCCGCTCCAGGAGGGCCGCGTCCAGCAGGTCGAACCTGGCGGCCCAGTCCCGGGTGGCCGCCATCCGTTCCACCAACACCCCTGCCCCTGAACCCAGGACGTCCCGGATCTCGACGGCCAGGTTCGTCAACTCGCCCATCGGCATGCCGAACAGCCGGTAGGCGCCGAGCGGGGTGAACTCGACCCGGATCGCCTCCTGACCGCCGGGGTGCGTACAGATCGCGGGCCGGTCCTCCAGCCCCACCACCAGCGACCCGATGGACCCGCTGCCTCCGTCCCGCATGCCGAGCCTGCGCAGCTGCGTGAACGGTTCCGCGAGACTGATCAGCAAGGTCGCGCACCCGGTCGGCACCAGCCTGGCCTCGTACGGAGTGGGCACGGCCTCCCAGTAGCCGACGTAACTGCGCAGGTACGGCCGCAATCCGGGATGCCAGGGTCGCGTGACCCGCCACAGGCCACCGAGCCGCGCGATCTCGACCGCTCCCGTCGCGGCCGTGGTGCCGTGTGCACCGAGAACCACCAAGAGGCTCCCCTCACCCCCGAGGGACCGCCCGCCCACCCGACAAGGCCGTGCCTCACCGCCGTACGGCGGGGCGGCGGATCGTCCGCCCGGCCCCAGTATCCCCATCGGCACGGCCGCTCAACGGCACGGAAGTGAAGTCGACATGCGGATCGGCGCGAACTCGACGACGCGGAAGCGAGGCGGACGGACCAGGCCAGGCCAGGCCGGACCGGACCGGACTGGACCGGCGTACGAGATACCGCGCCGCGTCCACGAACGTCCGCAGCCCCACCCTCCGCGAACCGCCCTCCACAAACCGCCCCCACACCGCCCGCCACGAACCTCCACAGCCCCACCTCCGCCCCAAACCCCCCGTCTCCGCTCAACCGAACACCCTTGCCCACACCCGAGCGCCCACCTACCCTGATTTTGTGCCGCAAATAAACAAAGCCCGGTCGCACAGCGCCGTGCGGGGCAGTCGCAGCGACCTCAGTCGGCTCCGCATCGCCCTCACCGTCTTCTTCGCCCTCGACGGATTCATCTTCGCCGGATGGGTCGTCCGCATCCCCGCGATCAAGGAACAGACGGGCGCCTCCGCCAGCGCCCTCGGCCTCGCTCTCCTCGGCGTGTCGGCAGGCGCGGTGATCACCATGATGCTGACCGGCCGCCTGTGCGGGCGCTACGGCACCCACCGCGTCACCGTCGCCTGCGCCGTCCTGCTCTCCCTCAGCGTCGCGCTGCCGCCGCTGACCCACTCCGCGGTGGCGCTCGGCACCGTCCTGCTGCTGTTCGGCGCGGCCTACGGCAGCCTCAACGTGGCGTTCAACAGCGCCGCCGTCGATCTCGTGGCCGCCCTGCGCCGGCCGATCATGCCCAGCTTCCACGCCGCCTTCAGTCTCGGGGGGATGATCGGCGCCGGTCTCGGCGGACTCGTCGCCGGGAGCCTCTCCCCCGCCCGGCACCTGCTCGGGCTCACCGTGATCGGCCTGCTCGTCACCGCCGTCGCGGGCCGGACCCTGCTGCGCATCCAGCCCCCGAGCACCCCGGAGGACAGCACCCACCGGCCCTCCGCACCCCGCCGCCCGAACACCCGTACCCGCGGTCTCGTCATCACCTTCGGCCTGATCGCCCTGTGCACGGCCTACGGCGAGGGCGCCCTGGCCGACTGGAGCGCGCTGCACCTGGAGCACGACCTCGACGCCGCACCCGGTGTCGCGGCGGTCGGCTACTCCTGCTTCGCGCTCGCCATGACCATCGGCCGCCTGACCGGCACCAGGCTGCTCGAACGTCTCGGCCAGACCCGCACGCTCGTGGGCGGCGGCACCATCGCCGCACTCGGCATGCTGCTCGGCGCCCTCGCCCCCTCCGTCTGGGCGGCGCTCCTCGGCTTCATGATCACCGGGCTCGGTCTCGCCAACCTCTTCCCCGTCGCCGTCGAACGTGCGGGCAGGCTGGCCGGACCGGACGGGGTCGCGATCGCCTCCACCCTCGGCTACGGCGGCATGCTCCTCGGTCCGCCCGCGATCGGTTTCATGGCCGACTGGTTCTCCCTGCCCGCCGCCCTCACCAGCGTGGCGGCCCTCGCCGCGACAGCCGCGGCCATCGCCCTGTTGACCCGCCGGGCGGCGGGCTGAACCACGGCATGCCGGGTCGGTGAGCCTGCGCACGCCTTGCGATCAGCGCCCTGACCAGCGACTCCATGCCGATCCACGTCGACTGATCCGTCCGCCCCCGCTCCTCGCGCCGACCGCGCACGTCGACTTGCCGCCGAATTCGAACACGCGATCTAATCCGACTATGGCGAACCACAGGGTCGACTACCTCACCAGCACCCAGGAGCAGATCCTGCGCTGCATCCGCGAGTCGATCGCCGAGCGCGGCGAAGCCCCCACCGTGCGGGAGATCGGCGCGTGGGTCGGCCTGCGCAGCCGTTCCTCCGTCCACTACCACCTGGGCCGGATCGAGGCGCTCGGCCACATCGCCCGTGAGCCGCACAGACCGCGCGGGATCAGGCTCACATGACCGGCCCCGCGCCCGATCCGCAGGGCTTCCACCTCACGGTGTCCTCCAGCGGCCGCCCGGTGATGCACGGCTGGTGGTCCCGGGAGGCCACGGCCCGCGACAAGTTCCGGGACTGGATCGGCGCGTACGGCGGGATGCCGGCCGCACACCTCCTGCTGGTCGAGCGGACCGGGGACCACGACGAGCGACTCGTGGACAGCTGGCCCGTGGACTCCCCGCCCGGACACCGGGCCAGAGCCGGGCGCTCCGAGTCCGGGCAGGGCGGGGGCCCTACCGGTGCCCCTCCACGGGACCGTCGGCCACCGACGGGTGGACGTACCGGCCCTCGTCGAACGGCGTGAACCACTCCTCGAACGCCACGAGTTCGATCCCGAGGGCACTGCCGAGCGTCTCCTCGTCGTCGACGTCCATCGAGCCGTCGTACAGCCACTCGTGATCCGTGTCCTCGAAGACGTGGCCGGCGAAGGCGTCGAGTGCCGCCGAGACGTCGTCGTCGAGAAGGCCGTAGACCTCAAGAGTCGCCGTCGCCTCGCGCAGGAGGAACCGCAGGGCGAGCTCCTCGGCCACACAGCCGAGCCGCCGGAAGCTTCCGTCGGTGAAGCGGGTGGTCAGGGCGACCACGGCCACCAGGAAGCGGCGGGCGAACAGGGCGTCGTAGCGCAGGGCGTACCGGTCGGGCAGCCGCTCCAGGTGCCACAGGGGCCCTTCGCATTCGGCGACGCTGCTGTCCTCCTGCGTCAGGACCTGCACGTCCTCGAACAGCTCGGCGACCAGGACGTCGGTCGCGAGGACGAGCGCGCCGGCGACGAGCGCGGCGCCCTCCGGCGAGACGGAGAAGCCCCCGGACTCATCCCCCTGCCCCTCCGCGCCGTCGAGCACGCCGAAGGCGGCAGGAGGGAACGAACGCAGCTGATCCGCCAGCTCCAGCATCCGGTTCCGTACGGACTTGGCCCGTACGTCCGCGTCGTACTCCTCGCCGACGCGCTCACCGGTCGGGTGCTGGGTGTGCCGGGCCTTGCGGACGGCCGGGTCGTCGGGCGGGGCGTCGGGGCCGTCGGCGGCGTCGAGGCTCTCCCTGGCGAGATCCTGGTGGAGTTCGACCTCGCAGCGCTCGATCCTCCAGTCCGCGAGCAGTTCGGAGCGCTCCAGCAGCTCGTCCACCAGGACCTGCACCGCGTCCTCGGCGAACTCCAGCGCCGGAGCGTCCACGAAGACCTTCAGCAGGGCGCCGTCCGGGTGGACGGCCACGATGCTGTCGAGGAGCTCGGCTTCCGCACCGTCGGCGCCCTCCAGGGACCTGACGGACTGGAATCCGTCCTCGAGGAGCGCCACGGCGCCGGCTCGCTGGAGGGGGTCCATCTCCGGAGTGCCTTCCGGGATGCGGGTGTCCACAGTCACTACGTACGTCACACACCGAGCTTCGCAGGAAGGAACCGTTCTGCGCGGAAGAACGGCTGGTCCGCGCGGTCTGTTCGCGATCAGTTACCCGTTGCATCACTCCGCGTGAGCCACCGCCTCCCGCTGCAGCTGGACGGCGGCCGCCAGACTCAGTTTCGGCTCCGCCTTCCGCAGTGCCCGCACCGCCGCCACCGAGGTGATGTCGCCCGTGAAGCCGACGTCGGCCAGCCGGGAGCGGACCCAGCGGGCGCGCAACTCCGCCTCGGTGGCGGCAGCGGTGGACTCGACGAGGGCGGCGGCACGTTCCAGCCCGGGGCGCTCCTCGGGCGTGGCCTCGGCCAGCGCCTGCCGCAGGGCCGCTCCGACCACGTCGGCGTCCCTGACGAGCAGCACGAAGTTGTGTTTCTTGTTCAGTCCTGTGATTCCCGGCATACGGATCATCGTGGCGGTCATGTCCCGCCCCCGCCAAGCGACTTGAGGAGCTTCAGAGGCTCACCCCTCGGGACCCGCAACACCACCGAGACGGTTTCACATTGAACAACAAGGGAGTAATCTACACGTGTACGAAACCGTTTCGTTTGGATGAGGTGGGCATGGACGGCAGCGACAGGGACGGCACCGGCACCGCCCGCGTCTCCCGCAGCCGCCGCAGCAAGCTGACACAGGCACGGCAGGCGGAGCTGTACACGAGCGTCCTCGACCTGCTGCGGGAGGTCGGCTACGACAGCCTCACCATGGAGGCCGTCGCCGCCCGCACCCGGTGCAGCAAGGCCACCCTCTACCGCCAGTGGACGGGGAAGCCGCAGCTGGTCGCCGAGGCGCTGCGCCACGAGAAGCCCGTCGCCCTGGCCGGTGTCGACACCGGCTCGCTGCGCGGCGACTTCCTGGCGGTGGTGGACCGGTTGAGCAAGCCGCGGATGGAGCGGGACACCGCCCTGCTGCGCGGGCTCCTCCAGGCCTCCCACGCCCACCCCGACCTTCTCGAGGCACTGCGTGAGCTGTTCGTGTTCCCCGAACTGACCGGTCTCGCCGAGATGTTGGGACACGCCGTCGAGCGGGGCGAGGTCTCCGCGGACACCCCCGCCCTGCCCTTCGTCCCGCACACGCTCGTCGGCCTGCTGCTCGCCCACCAGCTGGCGGAGGCCGAGCCGGCCGACCCCGCCTTCGTCCGGGACTACATCGAGGCGGTGGTCCTGCCCGCGCTGGACGTCTGAGGACCTCCCCTCACCTGGCCGCAGCCGTGGGGATTCACACAAGGTGCCGTCACGGAGCCAAGAAGACGGTGAGTCCTCACCGCTCGATCAGTCCTCCGGCCGAAGCCGCTGACGAGCGGCCTCCAGCCGCCGGCCATAGTCGGGCGCGAACAGCTCAGGAAGCGTCTTGTCGAGCGTTCCGGCGATTCGACGGATCGGGGCCCAGACCGCCGGATCGTCGACAACTCGGCCGAGGTCCGTCATCTGGAGCTTCTCCAGCCAGTGCGACAGCACCAGTGCCTCGTCGCCCGTGAGCTTGATCGTCACCTGGCTCTCACTCATGCACACCCCTATGGCTCGGTCTGCCCCGGCCCCATGAACCTACTGGCCTTCGACCTTGACCAAGCGCACAGGGGCCCCGGGCCTCAGCCCAGCTTCTTGAGAAGTTCGGCGGCGAGCGGCGCGGAGGACGCCGGGTTCTGGCCGGTCACCAGGTTGCCGTCGACGATCACGTGCGGGGCCCACGGCTCGGCCTCGTCGACCAGCACACCCGCCTCGGTGAGCCGGTCCTGGAGCAGCCACTTGGCCTTGTCGGCGAGGCCCGCCTGGGTCTCCTCGGCGTTGGTGAACGCGGCCACCCGGCGCCCGGCGAACGCGTTGGAGCCGTCGGCGCCGGTCGCGGCGAGCAGTGCGGCGGGAGCGTGACAGACGACACCGAGGGGCTTGCCGCTCTCCAGGGCGGCGGTGAGCAGCCGACCGGAGTCCGCGTCGACCGCCAGGTCCTCCATCGGACCGTGACCGCCGGGGTAGAACACGGCCGCGTAGTCGTCGAGGCGCACGTCCTCCAGGCGCAGGGGCCGCTGGAGTTCGGCGGCCGAGGCGAGCACCCCGGCGATGCGGTCGGCGTTCTCCTGCCCGCCGTTGACCTCGGCGGCGAGGCTGCCCTTGTCCACGGTCGGCACGACCCCGCCGGGAGTGGCCACCACGATCTCGTGGCCGGCGGCCTTGAAGGCCTCGTACGGGGCGACGGCCTCCTCGGCCCAGAAGCCGGTGGGGTGCTGCGAACCGTCGGCCAGCGTCCAGTGGTCGGCGCCGGTCATCACAAAAAGGATCTTCGACATGGTGAAACCGTAATCCCGCCCCGCCCCGGCAGGCCAATAGGCTCACGCATATGAGGGATAGGCACACCAATGGCTCCGGGGAGCCCGTCAAGAGCGTCGGCGCACCGCTGGACCTGAATCTGCTGCGGACGTTCCTGACGGTGCACCGCACCGGCTCCTTCACCGCCGCCGCCCGCCTCCTCGGCCTCTCCCAGCCCACGGTCACCACTCAGATCCGCAGTCTGGAACGGCAGCTGGGCCATGAGTTGTTCGAGCGCCAGGCACGGGGAGTGGCCCCGGCACCGCACGCGGACGAGCTCGCCGCCCGGATCGTGCGGCCCCTGGACGAGCTGGCCGCGGTCGCCGGGCCCGCCGACGGCACGGACGACGCCCCGGCCGAGCCGGTGCATCTGGCAGGCCCCGCCGAGCTGCTGTCCCGCTGCGTGCTGCCGGGGCTGGCTCCGCTGGTGGACGCGGGGGTACGGCTGCGCATCACGCCGGGTCTGACCGAACCGCTCCTGGAGGATCTGCGCGCGGGCCGGCACGACCTGGTGATCGCCACCTTCCGGCCCCGTGGCCGCGCCCTCACGGCCCTGCCCCTGACCGACGAGGAGTTCGTCCTGGTCACGTCCCCCACCCAGGCGGAACGGCTCACCTCCCCCGTCCGAGGAGAACGGCCGGCCTCCCCCACCCGAGCCCATCAGCCCGGCACCCCCACGCGCACCGAACGACCGTCCACCCGAGCGGAGCGGCCCGGCACCCCCGCCCGCCTCCAGGCCGCCCTGCACGCCGTCCCCCTCGTCGCCTACGCCGAGGACCTGCCCATCGTGCGCCGGTACTGGCGGCACGTGTTCGGAGGGCGCCTGGTGCGGCAGCCCGAGGTGACCATGCCCGACCTGAACGCGGTCAAGGCCGCGGTCGTCGGCGGCACCGGATTCACCGTGCTGCCCCGCTACCTGTGCGCCGCGGAGCTGGCGTCGGGATCACTGGTCCTGCTGCACGATCCCGAGGACCCACCCATCAACACCAGCTTCCTGGTCCAGCGGCCCGGCACTTCCGGCAACCCGCACGTGGCCGTGGTCCGCGACCACCTGCTGGCGGCGGCCCGCGACTGGTAGTCCCGCCGGGCGTCGCCGTGAGGCACACTCCCCCCATGGAGACAGCCGAGTTCATCCGGATCCTGGAGCGGGAAGGCCGGTCGCTGGCGTCGGCCGCCGAGCAGGCGGGCACCGACGCCAAGGTGCCGACCTGCCCGGAGTGGCAGGTGCGGGATCTGCTCAGGCACACGGGGGTGGTGCATCGCTGGGCGACCGCGTTCGCGGCCGAGGGGCACACCGCCTTCCGCCCCATGGCCGACGAACCCGGCCTGGACGGCGAGGAGTTGCTGGCCTGGTTCCGCACCGGCCACCGCCGGCTGGTCGACACGCTCGACTCGGCGGCCCCCGACGTGGAGTGCTGGCACTTCCTGCCCGCCCCCTCACCGCTGGCGTTCTGGGCCCGGCGCCAGGCGCACGAGACGGCCGTGCACCGCTTCGACGCGGAGGCGGCCCGCGGCGGCAGCCCCGGCGGACTCGGGCGGGACTTCGCGGCCGACGGCATCGACGAGTTGCTGCGCGGGTTCCACGCCCGCGCGAAGAGCGGGGCCCGCAGCGCCGAGCCCCGGGTCCTGCGGGTGCGGGCGGGCGACACCGACGGCGCGGTGTGGACCGTACGACTGAGCGAGGAGCCGCCCGCGGCGGAGCGCGGCGAGCAGGGGCCCGCCGACTGCGAGGTGTCCGGGCCGGCGGCGGACCTGTATCTGGCGCTGTGGAACCGGCTGCCGTTCCCCCGGGTGACCGGGGACGCCTCGGTCGCCGAGTTCTGGCGGCAGCGGTCCGCCGTGGACTAGGAGGGTTGCAGCATCCTGGTGAGGACCGCGCGCTGCACCGGAAGGGCGTCGCCGTGCAGCGCGCGTCCCTTCGGGGTGAGCGACACCCGGACGCCCCGGCGGTCCTCCGCGCACATCCCGCGTTCGACGAGGCCGTCCTTCTCCAGGCGGGCGATCAGCCGGGACAGGGCGCTCTGGCTCAGATGGACGCGCTCGGAGATCTCCTGGACCCGGTAGGCGCAGCCGCCGTCGGCCAGGACGTCCAGCACCTCGAAGTCACTCGCACACAGGCCGTGGCCGTGCAGCGCGCGGTCCAGTTCGCACTGCGTGCGCGCGTGCAGGGCCAGGATGTCCCGCCACTGCTCCGCCAGCTCCCGCTCGGGCTTCTTCGCCACCATGCGCGGCACCGTAGCAGAGAAAGTGGATTATTGCATCGGAATTAAATGCGCTTGCATTCGATGCATACGCATGTAGTGTCTTCGGCATGACCTCTCCGCTCACCACCCCCGCGGACCCTTCCTCGTCGGTCCGCTGGACACCCAGGCTCTGGGGCACCCTCCTGGTGCTGTGCGCCGCCATGTTCCTGGACGCGCTGGACGTGTCGATGGTCGGCGTCGCCCTGCCCTCCATCGGCGCCGACCTGGACCTCTCCACCTCGACGCTGCAATGGATCGTCAGCGGCTACATCCTCGGCTACGGCGGTCTCCTGCTCCTGGGCGGCCGGGCGGCCGACCTGCTGGGACGCCGTCAGGTCTTCCTGGTGGCCCTCGGCGTCTTCGCGGTCGCCTCGCTGCTCGGCGGCCTCGTCGACTCGGGACCGCTGCTGATCGCCAGCCGGTTCATCAAGGGCCTGAGCGCCGCCTTCACCGCGCCCGCGGGCCTGTCCATCATCACCACGACGTTCCCCGAGGGCCCGCTGCGCAACCGCGCGCTCTCCATCTACACCACCTGCGCCGCCACCGGCTTCTCCATGGGCCTGGTGCTCTCCGGCCTGCTCACCGAGGCCAGTTGGCGCCTGACCATGCTGCTGCCCGCCCCGATCGCGCTCCTCGCCCTGGTGGCCGGCCTGAAGCTGCTGCCCCGCAGCGCCCGGGAGAAGGACCACAACGGCTACGACGTCCCCGGCGCCGTCCTCGGCACCGCCTCGATGCTGCTGCTGGTCTTCACCGTCGTCCAGGCCCCGGAGTCCGGCTGGGCCTCCGCCCGCACGCTGCTGTCCTTCCTTGCCGTGGCCGCCCTGCTCACGGTGTTCGTCCTGGTCGAGCGGCGCTCGCCGGGCCCGCTGATCCGCCTCGGGGTGCTGCGCTCCGGCACCCAGCTCCGGGCCCAGCTCGGCGCCATGGCCTTCTTCGGCTCGTACGTCGGCTTCCAGTTCCTGGTGACCCTGTACATGCAGTCGCTGCTCGGCTGGTCGGCGCTGCACACCGCGCTCGCCTTCCTGCCCGCCGGCGCGCTGGTGGCGGTGTCCTCCACGAAGGTCGGCTCGATCGTCGACCGGTTCGGCACCCACCGGCTGATCCCGGCCGGCTTCGCACTGATGGTCGTCGGGTACGCGCTGTTCCTGGGCGTCGACCTCCACCCCGTGTACGCGGCCGCGATCCTGCCGTCGATGCTGCTCATCGGCGCCGCCTGCGCGCTGGTCTTCCCCTCTCTGAACATCCAGGCCACCAACGGTGTCGAGGACCACGAGCAGGGCATGGTCTCCGGGCTGCTCAACACCTCGGTCCAGGTGGGCGGCGCGATCTTCCTGGCCGTCGTCACCGCCGTGGTGACCGCGGGCGCCCCCGAGCACGCCACCCCGCAGGCCGTCCTCGACAGCTACCGCCCCGGCCTGATCGTGGTCACGGCCGTCGCCGCGGCCGGACTGCTGATCACCCTCACGGGAGCCCGCACCGCGCGCCGGCCGCAGCCGTCGGTCGTGGTCGCCAAGTCCACCGTGCGGGAGGCGGAGCGCGTCGCCGTAGGCGACTAGCACGACCAGCCCGACTCGGGGGACGCCTCCGACACCGTGCGCCCGGCGGAGCATCCTTGCTCCGCCGGGCGCACGGCTGTGAGACTTCGAGGATGGAGACGTACGGGGGACGCCGGAGCCAGGCCGAGCGGGACGCCATCACCGTGGAGATCGGATACGCCCTGTGCAGCGCGCTGTTCGCGGCCGCGGCGCTGTTCGGGGCGGTGGCCGGACCTGTGCTGCTGTTCGAACTTCCGCGCTCCGTCGAGCTGTTGCTGCTCCGCGGGGGACTCGTCCTCGCTCCCCTGCTCTTCGCGGCGCGGGTGGTGAGCGTGCTGGTGCGGTTCCGGCGGGAGGGCGCTCAGCCCAGCCAGCCCGGCCGCACCAGTCCCGACTCGTAGGCCAGCACCACCAGTTGGGCCCGGTCGCGGGCGCCGAGCTTGACCATCGTCCGGCTCACGTGGGTCTTGGCGGTCAGGGGGCTGACGACCAGGCGCCGGGCGATCTCGTCGTTGGACAGGCCGATGCCGACCAGGGCCATCACCTCCCGTTCCCGCTCGGTGAGTTCGGCGAGGGCGCCGTCGGCCGCGGGCTCCTTGGAGCGGGCCGCGAACTCGGCGATGAGACGGCGGGTCACACCCGGGGAGAGCAGCGCGTCCCCGCCGACCACCGCCCTCACGGCACGCAGGAGTTCTTCTGGTTCGGTGTCCTTGACGAGGAAGCCGGATGCTCCGGAGCGGATCGCCTCGAAGACGTACTCGTCGAGTTCGAAGGTGGTGAGCACGACCACCTTCACCTCGCCGAGAGCGGTGTCCTCCGTGATGCGCCGGGTCGCGGCGAGGCCGTCGAGCAGCGGCATCCGGATGTCCATCAGGACGATGTCGGGCCGCAGTTCACGCACCTTGCGGACCGCGTCCTCGCCGTCGGAGGCCTCCCCGGCCACCTCGATGTCGGGCTGGGCGTCGAGCAGTGCCCGGAAGCCCGCCCGCACGAGTGACTGGTCGTCGGCGAGCAGTACGCGGATCACCGGTCGTCCTCCTTGGCCTTCGCCCTGAGCGGCAGTACGGCGAGCACCCGGAACCCTCCGTCGGGACGCGGGCCCGCCTCGATGGTGCCACCGAGGGCCGCGGCCCGCTCCCGCATTCCGGCCAGGCCGTTGCCGCTGCCGCCCGCGTCGGCGCCGGTCGCGGGCCCGTCGTCGTCGACGCGGAGCCGTAGGGCGTCCTTGTCGTGATCGAGCCGCACGCGCGCGTGCCGCGATCCGGAGTGCCGTACGACATTGGTGAGCGCCTCCTGGACGATGCGGAAGGCGGCGAGGTCGGCGCCGGGCGGCAGGGGCGGTGCCGTTCCGGTCACCTCGACGGTGAGGCCGGCGGCCGCGGCCTGGGAGGTCAGTTCGGGGAGGCGGTCGAGCCCGGGGGCGGGGGCGCGGGGCGCGTCGCCCGGGGTGCGCAGGGTGTCGAGGACCTGGCGGACCTCGCCGAGCGCCTCCTTGCTGGCGGCCTTGATGGTGGTGAGCGCGGTGCGGGCCTGTTCGGGGTCGGAGTCGAGGAGGGCGAGGCCGACGCCCGCCTGGACGTTGATCACGGAGATGCTGTGCGCGAGGACGTCATGGAGTTCGCGGGCGATCCGCAGCCGTTCCTCGTCGGCGCGGCGCCGGGCGGCCCGGGCGCGTTCGGCGCGTTCCCGGGCCCACTGTTCGCGCCGGGTGCGGGCGAGTTCCGAGACGGCGACGATCGCGACCACCCAGGCCGCGGTCACGCCCTCCTGCCCCCAGGGGGCGGCGGGGTCGTGGTCCGGCGGCAGCCACCGGTACAGCCAGTGGGCGACCAGGACGTGCCCGGCCCAGAGCATTCCGAGGGCGCTCCAGGCGGCCTTGCGGTGTCCGGCCACGACGGCGTTGAAGCAGGCGAGGGCGACGGGGAGGAAGACGGGCCCGTAGGGGTAGCCGGCGCCCAGGTACAGGACGGCGGCGACCGCGGTCCCGAACACGACGAGGACCGGCTGCCGGTGCCGCCACAGCAGCAGCCCCGAGCCGATCACCAGGAGCGTCCGCGCGAACGGGTCGAGTCCGGCCCGCTCCCCGGCCTGCTGGTGGGCCGCGTAGTTCGACCCCACGAGCACGAAGAGGGTCAGCAGCAGGGTGGACGCCCACGGCCACCGGCTCTGCCGCCGTTCCCCCCCGAACCGCTGCCACCACGGCGAACGATCCCCGCGCATGCCCCGCACACCGTCCATGACAGCCACGCTAGGGCCCCGTACCGGTCCGGGCGTCCTCTGAGCGGGGTGATCACCCGTACTCCCGGCGAAGTACGCGAGCCGTCGGCCGGAGCGCCGGGCCCGGAGCCGCTACCGCAGCCCCACGCCCCACCCCAGCTGCCGTACCGCATGACGGAAGAACGGCGCGCGGGCCTCCACGACCCGGTTGAACTGGCCGAAGAGCTCGAAGCCGACCAGGCCGTAGAGCTGGGACCAGGCCGCCACCATGGCCGTGATCGCCTCGGGCGGGAGGTCCGGCGCGAGGTCGCCGGCGATGCGGTCGGCCTCGGGGCGGAGCTCCTCGGGCAGCGGGGGCAGCCGGCGCAGGCCGCCCGGGGCGAGGTGCGCGTCCCGTACGACGCCGATCAGGAGCAGGCCGACCCGGGCGGCGGGCGGGACCGTGGTCTGCGGTGCGCTGTAGCCGGGGACGGGAGAGCCGTAGATCAGCGCGTACTCGTGCGGATGGTCGAGGGACCAGCCGCGGACCGCCTCGCACACCGCGACCCACCGGTCCAGCGGCTCCGCCCCCGCGGCCGCCTCATGGGCCCGCTCCGCACTCTCCCCCAGCGAGTCGTACGCGTCGATGATCAGCGCGGTGAGCAGGTCGTCGCGGCTCGGGAAGTAGCGGTACAGCGCGGAGGAGACCATCCCCAGCTCACGGGCCACGGCCCGCAGCGAGAGCTTGGCCGCCCCCTCGGCCGCGAGCTGGCGGCGCGCCTCGTCCTTGATGGCTGCGGTGACTTCGATCCGGGCCCGGGCCCGGGCGCCCTGTGCGGTGTTCATGAGCCCCAGTCTCGCAAAAAGAGAGCGGTGCACACAAGAGAGAGCGCCGCTCTTGCTTTGCCGTGCTGATGCGTGCAGACTGATGCCACGAAACGAGAGCACCGCTCTCTCAACTCGATGGGGAGACACCATGTCGTCGTCGCCGTACTACCTCAAGGGCAGCCCGCTCAACGTCCGCCTCAACGGCGTCATCGGCTGGCTGGCCCGGCACGGCTTCAGCCTCGCGGGCACCGCGGAGATGTCGGTGCGCGGCCGCAAGAGCGGACAGCTGCAGCGCATCCCGGTCAACCCGCACACGTACGACGGCGGGCAGTACCTCGTCTCGGCGCGCGGGCACTCCCAGTGGGTGCGCAACATGCGGGCCGCCGGCGGCGGGGAACTCCGGGTCGGCCGCAAGGTGCGCGCGTTCACCGCGGTGGAGCTGCCCGACGCGGAGAAGCTGCCGATCCTGCGGACCTATCTGGAGAAGTGGGGCTGGGAGGTCAACCAGTACTTCCAGGGCGTCACCGCGAAGTCCTCCGACGAGGAGATCATCGCGGCCGCCCCGGACCACCCGGTGTTCCGGATCACGGTCAGGAAGTGACCGTGGGGCAGGCGCACCCCACGGACACCGACCGTCAGGACGCGGCCTCCTCGCCCTTGTCGGTCTCCCGCTCGCCCGAGCCCGCCCCCCGCTCCGCCGGACGCGGGTCCAGGGCGGCCAGCGCCCGCTGGGCCATCGGCCGGCCCCGGACCAGCTCGCCCAGCGAGGTCGCGCCCTGGGTGATCTCCTTGAACGCGTTCCACGCGGGCCGGAAACCCGTCAGCGCCGCGTGGAAGAGGCCGGGGCGGCGCTCGAACGCGGTCAGCATCCGCTTGCCGACGCTCATCTCGACGCCGAGCCCCGCCTTGATGGCGAACGCGTAGTTCAGCGCCTGGCGCCGGGTGTCGACCGCGTCATGGGCCTCCGCGATCCGTACCGCCCACTCCCCCGCGAGCCGGCCGGAGCGCAGCGCGAAAGAGATGCCCTCACGGGTCCACGGCTCGAGCAGCCCGGCCGCGTCACCGCACACCAGCACCCGGCCGCGCGAGAGCGGCGAGTCGTCGGCACGGCAGCGGGTCAAGTGCCCCGAGGAGATGCTCGGTTCGAACCCGGCGAGACCGAGCCGCCCGACGAAGTCCTCCAAGTACCGCTTGGTGGCCGCGCCTTCACCGCGTGCCGAGATCACACCGACGGTCAGGGTGTCGCCCTTCGGGAAGACCCAGCCGTAACTGCCGGGCATCGGGCCCCAGTCGATGAGGACCCGCCCCTTCCAGTCCTCGGCGACGGTCTCCGGCACCGGGATCTCCGACTCGAGACCCAGGTCGACCTGGTCGAGCTTCACCCCGACATGCGCCCCTATACGGCTGGCGCTGCCGTCGGCCCCGACGACCGCCCGCGCGAGGAGGGTCTCGCCGCCCTGGAGCACCACCGCGACCGTGCGCCGGTCGGGCACCGCCGAGCCGTGCTGCTCGACGCGCTGCACGGTGACGCCGGTGCGCAGCTCGGCGCCCGCCTTCTGCGCGTGCTCGACGAGCTGCTGGTCGAACTCGGGCCGGTTGATCAGCCCGAACAGCATCTGCTTGGAGCGCCGGGTGCGGGTGAAGCGGCCGTTGTTCGAGAAGGTGACCGCGTGCACCTTGTCCCGGAAGGGCAGCTCGAAGCCGGGCGGCAACGCGTCCCGCGAGGGTCCGATGATGCCGCCGCCGCACGTCTTGTACCGCGGCAGCTCGGCCTTCTCCAGCAACAGCACACGCCGCCCGGTGACCGCCGCCGCATAGGCGGCCGAGGCCCCCGCGGGTCCCGCGCCCACCACGACGACGTCCCACACCCGCTGCGCCTCGTCCCGCGCGCCGTCCGCCGGGGAGTCGCCCGCCGAGGGGCCGGCCGCCGAAGGGCCGTCCGTCGAAGGGTCGCCCGCCGAAGAGTTCTCGCTGCTCACGATGGTCTACTGCTCCTGATCAAGCCGCTGCCGCACCTGTCTCCCGCATCCTACGGCGGGCCCGCCCACAACCCGCTGTGGGAGGATCTACGGCACTCACAGGTACAACGTCGCACCCACAAGGAGCGTGCCCATGTCGCCGAATCCGGTCGCCGAGACCGTCGCCTCGCTGATGCCGAGGGCGCGGGCGGAGCTCACCGAACTGGTGGCGTTCAGGTCGGTGGCGGACTTCGACCAGTTCCCGAGGAGCGAGAGCGAGGCCGCCGCGAACTGGGTCGCGGACGCGCTCACCGCCGAGGGCTTCCAGGACGTGGCCCTGCTCGACACCCCGGACGGCACACAGTCGGTCTACGGCTGTCTGCCGGGCCCCGAGGGTGCGAAGACCGTCCTGCTCTACGCCCACTACGACGTGCAGCCCCCGCTGGACGAGGCGGGCTGGCAGACCCCGCCGTTCGAGCTCACCGAGCGGGAGGACGGCCGCTGGTACGGGCGCGGGGCCGCCGACTGCAAGGGCGGTGTGATCATGCACCTGCTCGCGCTGCGCGCCCTGAAGGCGAACGGCGGGGTGCCGGTCCACGTCAAGTTCATCGCCGAGGGCTCGGAGGAGCAGGGCACGGGCGGGCTGGAGCGGTACGCCGAGGCGCATCCCGGGCTCCTGGAGGCGGACACCATCGTCATCGGCGACGCGGGCAACTTCCGCGCCGGTCTGCCGACGGTCACCGCCACCCTGCGCGGCATGACCATGATGCGGGTCCGGATGGACACCCTCGAGGGCAACCTCCACTCGGGCCAGTTCGGCGGTGCCGCCCCGGACGCGCTGGCGGCGCTGATCCGGGTCCTGGACTCGCTGCGCGCGAAGGACGGTTCGACCACGGTCGACGGGCTCACCCCGGACGCGTCGTGGGAGGGTCTCGCGTATGACGAGGAGCAGTTCCGCAAGGACGCCAAGGTCCTGGACGGCGTCGAGCTGATCGGCGACGGCACGGTCGCCGACCGCATCTGGGCCCGCCCTGCGGTGACGGTCCTCGGCATCGACTGCCCGCCGGTGGTCGGCGCCACCCCGTCCGTGCAGGCGAGCGCCCGCGCCCTGGTCAGCCTGCGGGTGCCGCCGGGCATCGACGCGGCCGAGGCGAACAAGCTGCTCCGGGCCCACATCGAGGCGCACACGCCGTGGGGCGCCCGGGTGAGCATCGAACAGGTCGGCCAGGGTCAGCCGTTCAGCGCGGACACCACCAGCCCGGCCTACGCGGCGATGGCCGAGGCGATGGCGGTGGCCTACCCGGGCCAGGAGATGCAGTACGCCGGCCAGGGCGGCTCGATCCCCCTGTGCAACACCCTCGCGTCGCTCTACCCGCACGCCGAGATCCTCCTCATCGGCCTGAGCGAGCCGGCGGCCCAGATCCACGCCGTGAACGAGAGCGTCTCCCCGCAGGAGCTGGAGCGCCTGTCGGTCGCGGAGGCCCTGTTCCTGCGCAACTACGCGGCGAGCTGATCCGACGGCGCCGCCCTCGACGGAAGGCCCTCGCCCGCGGGCGAGGGCCTTTCCAGGGTGGTCTCACGGAGGTCGGTCAGGCCCACCTCCGGCGCGACGACGACGAGTCGACCCTGATCGACGCGGGCCCGGCGGGTGCGGCGCCGCCGATCACCGCCGACATCCAAGGGCGCCTACGACGGATCGTGCTCACCCGCTGCCACGCTCGCCCGTGTCGGCCACGGAGACCCGATCATGGGCCCATGGACTCCCTCGCCCGCCTCCGCACCCACGCCGACCTCGCCACCGCCTTCGCGCTCCTGAGCGACGGCGACCTCGCGGAGCTGGTGGCGTCGGGCACGCCCGCCGGTACCGGTATCGGCGGGCGGGCGGTGCTGTTGGAGGTGGACGGAGTGCAGGTGTTCGTGAAGCGGGTACCGCTCACCGACACCGAACTCCGCCCGCACCACGTCCACTCCACAGCGAACGTCTTCGACCTGCCGGTCCACTGCCACTACGGCATCGGCGCGATCGGCAGCCCCGGCTTCGGAGCCTGGCGCGAGCTGGCCACGCACGAGATGACGACGAACTGGGTCCGGTCGGGCCGCTTCCCGGGCTTTCCGCTGCTCCACCACTGGCGCGTGCTTCCCGACACTCCGCAGCCGCTGCCCGAGGAACTCGCCGACGGGGAGCGGACTGTGGCCTACTGGGGCGGCGGACGTGACCGCCTCGAAGCTCTGCGCACCGCGTCCGCGAGCCTCACCCTGTTCCTGGAGTACGTGCCGCACACCCTCCACGACTGGTTCCACGCACAACTGCGCACGGACGACGCCGACTCGGCCTGCGCCCTGGTGGAGCAGGGCCTCGACGCCGTCACCGGATTCCTGCGGGAGCAGGGACTCGTCCACTTCGACGCCCACTTCCGCAACGTCCTCACCGACGGGCACCGGCTCCACCTGACCGACTACGGCCTCTCCCTGTCCGGCCGCTTCCGACTCGACCCACAGGAGCGCGACTTCTTCGACCGGCACCGCCCCTACGACCGCGCCTACGTCTTCTCGTACCTCGTCCACTGGCTGGTCGTCGACCAGTACGGCCTCGGCCGGGACGAGCGCGAGGACTTCATCCGCGCGTGCGCGGACGGCAGGCGGCCCGAGGGGATCCCCCGGGCCGCCGCCGAGCTCGTCTCACGGCACGCCCGGCTCGCCGTCGTCGTAGGGGACTTCAACCGGCGTCTGGAGCAGGAGAGCCGGATGACGCCCTACCCTCACGAGGCCGTGGACGCGTTGTCCTCCAGGGTCGTCAGCGCCGGGTCGAGCACGATGTCCTCCGCGCGTGCCTCGACACTCGGGTCCTCCGGGAAGTGACAGGCCGTCAAGTGGCCCTCCGCGTTGCCCCCGAGCCGTACCAGCGGCGGTTCCTCGGTCGCGCACTTCTCCTGGGCCTTCCAGCAGCGGGTGCGGAAGCGGCAGCCGGACGGCGGGTCGACCGGTGAGGGCACGTCCCCGGCGAGCCGGATGCGCTCGCGCCGGTGCACGGCGTCCGGGTCGGCCTCGGGGACCGCGGACAGCAGCGCGTGGGTGTAGGGGTGCCGGGGCCCGGTGTAGAGGGTCTGCCGGTCGGCGACCTCGACGATCTTGCCGAGGTACATCACCGCGACCCGCTCGCAGAAGTGCCGTACGACGGCGAGGTCGTGGGCGATGAAGACGAACGCGATGCCCAGTTCCCGCTGGAGGTCCTGGAGCAAATTGACGATCTGCGCCTGGATGGACACGTCCAGGGCGGAGACCGGCTCGTCGGCCACGATCAGCTTGGGCCGCAGCGCGAGGGCGCGGGCGATCCCGATGCGCTGGCGCTGACCGCCGGAGAACTCGTTCGGGTAGCGGTTGTAGTGCTCGGGGTTGAGGCCGACCGTCTCCAGGAGTTCCTGGGCGCGCTTCTTGTGCCCCTGCGGCGGGTTGATGTCGTTGAGCCGCATCGGCGTCTCGACGATCGTGCCGACCGTGTGCCGGGGGTTCAGCGACGAGTACGGGTCCTGGAAGATCATCTGGAGGTTGCGGCGGGCCTCTTTCATCCGGTTCTCCGGGGTGTGGGTGATGTCCTCCCCGTCGAACATCACCTTCCCTGCCGTGGGTTCCAGCAGCCGGGTGATGAGCCGGCCCGTGGTCGACTTGCCGCAGCCGGACTCGCCGACCAGTCCGAGCGACTGGCCCGCGCCGACCGTGAAGTCGATGCCGTCGACGGCGTGCACGGCCCCGATCTGCCGCTGGAAGACGATCCCGCGCCGGATCGGGAAGTGCTTGGTGAGGCCGCTGACGTCGAGCAGGGGCTCCCCGGCGGCGGGCTGGGTGGTGGTCACGGGCTGCTCCTGTTCGTCCGCCGCGCTCACTGCGCCGCCCCCGTGGCCGTACGGACGCGGATCTCTTGCCGGGTCTCGGGGGTGAGGTGGCAGGCGGCGAGGTGCCGTCCGGTGCCGGTCACCGCGACCAGTTCGGGCCGGTCGACCGCGCAACGCCCCTCGGGCACCCAGCCCTTGTAGGTGCAGCGGGGGTGGAAGGCGCACCCGGAGGGCGGGTTGATCAGACTCGGCGGAGAACCGGCGATCGGGTTCAGCCGCCGTCCGACGTCGCCGGTGATCTGCGGCATGGACTCCAACAGACCCCAGGTGTAGGGGTGCTGGGGCTCCTTGAGCACGTCGTGGACGGTGCCGTACTCGATACGCCGGCCGCCGTACATCACCAGGATGTCGTCGGCGATGTCGGCCACCACCCCGAGGTCGTGGGTGATGAGGATGACCGCGGAGCCGAACTCCTCCTGGAGGTCCCGGATCAGGTCCAGGATCTGTGCCTGGACGGTGACGTCCAGGGCGGTGGTCGGCTCGTCGGCGATGAGCAGTTCGGGGTCGCAGACCAGCGCCATGGCGATCATGGCGCGCTGGCGCATACCGCCGGAGAACTGGTGGGGGTAGTCCCGCACCCGGCGTTCGGGCTGCGGGATGCCGACCCGCTTCAGCATCTCCACGGCCCTTTCCCGGGCCTCCTTCTTGGAGACCTTGTGGTGGACCTGGTAGGCCTCGGCTATCTGGGCGCCGACGGTGAAGTAGGGGTGCAGCGCGGACAGCGGGTCCTGGAAGATCATGGAGACGGTACGGCCCCGCAGCGAGCGCATGGCGTGCTCGGGCAGGGAGACCAGCTCCCGGCCGTCCAGCCGGATCTCGCCGGAGACCTGGGCGCGCGTGCCCTTGTGCAGTCCGAGCAGGGCCAGCGAGGTGACCGACTTCCCCGAGCCGGACTCGCCGACGATGCCGAGGGTGCTGCCCTTCTCCAGGCTGAAGGAGACGCCGTCGACGGACTTGACGATCCCGTCCTCGGTGGGGAAGTGCACACGCAGGTCCCGTACGTCGAGGAAGGGCGCGGCCGCGTCGTCGGCGGCCGCCGGTTGCGGTGAGGTCAGGAGGGACACGGGCTTTCCTTGCTGCGGGTGAGGGGCTCAGGCGAGGCGGACACGGGGGTCGATGAGGCCGTAGACCACGTCGACGACCACGTTGGCGAGGACGACGAAGGTGGCCGCGAAGAGCGTGGTGCCGAGGATGACCGGCAGGTCGGAGTTCTGTACCGAGTCGACCGCGAGCTTGCCGATGCCGTTGATGCCGAACACCGACTCGGTGATGACCGCGGAGCCGCCGATCAGCGAGCCGACGTCCATGCCGAAGATGGTGATGATCGGGGTGATCGCGGCCCGCAGACCGTGCTTGAGGACGACGCGCCGACTCGACAGGCCCTTGGCGCGGGCGGTGCGCATGTAGTCCTCGGCGAAGACCTCCAGCATGGAGGAGCGGGTGAGCCGGGTGTACAGCGCGAGGTAGACGATGACCAGGGTGAACCAGGGCAGGATCAGTCCCTGGAACCAGGCGCCCGGGTTCTGGGTGATCGGGGTGTAGCCGGAGGCGGGCAGGATCTGCCACTTGTCGACGAACAGGTAGAGCAGCAGCAGTCCGACGAAGTAGATCTGCACGGAGACACCGAGCAGGGCGAGTCCCACCGCCGCCTTGTCCGCGGCCTTGCCCCGGCGGACGGCGGCGACCGTGCCGAGGCCGACGCCCAGGATCAGGAAGAACACCGCCGCGCCGAGACCGAGCGAGAGGTCGGCGGGGAAGTCGTCGAGCAGGGTGGTCAGGACCGGGGTGTCGGTCTGGAAGGAGATGCCGAGGCAGGGTGCGCCGCAGTGGATGTGCACGCTCTCGTCGCCGAAGTCCCGGCCGACGAAGAGTCCCTTGAAGAACTCCCAGAACTGCTTGAGGAAGGTCTGGTCGAGGCCCAGCGAATGCTTGATCTCGGCCAGCCGGGACGGCGAACAGGTCTTGCCGCAGGCCAGGAGGGCGGGGTCGGACGGCAGCGCGAAGAAGATCACGAAGGTGATCACGGTGATCACCAGGAGGATCGCGACCGCTGCCAGCAGGCGCCGGATGAGGTAACGAAGCATGTCGTGCTGGACCCTGACGTGAGAGGGGGTGCCCCGCCGGCCGGGACCGCCGGCGGGGCTGGGAGGGGTGCGTCAGCTCTTGACGTAGACGTGGACCAGGCTGGGCTCGGCGAGGATCGGGTCCGAGATGACTCCGCCGACCTTGGAGCCCGCCAGATCGCTGAACTTCATGTACATCAGCGGGATCACGGCGGCGTCCTTCATGATCTGCTGGTCCAGGGCGCCGTAGGCGGCGTCGGCCTGCTTGACGTCCGTCATCTTGGCGATCTTGTCGATCTGCGCGTTGACCGCGGGGTCGTTCAGGTACGACAGGTCCTGGTTGGACTGCGGCAGCTTCGCGATCTGACGTCCGTCGAAGAGGACGGGCAGCACGGTGGAGGCGTTCGGCCAGTCCGCGATCCAGTCGCCCCAGGTGAGGTCGTACTGGTTCTTGACGTTGTCGATGTTGCTGAAGTAGTTCGCCGCGTCGATCGGGGTGATGTTCACCGTGATGCCGATCTTCGCGAGCGAGGTCTTCACGGCGTCGCCGAAGTGCTCCAGGGTCGGGGTGTTCTCGACCGCGAGCGACATGGTGAGCTTGGGGTCGCCGGCCTGCTTCATCAGCGCCTTGGCCTTGGTGATGTCCCCGGCGGGGTTGGTGCTGTAGAGGTTGAACTTCTGGTAGCCGTCGATGCCGGGGCTGAGCATGGTGCTCGCGTAGTCGCCGTACGCCGAACCGCCGAACGCGCCGCGGACCGTGGTCTTGTCGATCGCGTACTCGATGGCCTGACGGACCTTCAGGTTCTTGGTCCGGGTGGTGTTGATGGCCAGGTAGTTGATGCCGGGGGCCGGGATGTTGTAGAGGCGCGACTTCAGGGACGGGTCATTGGTGATCGTCGTCAGGTCGGAGCCCGCGATCGGCCACTGCATGATCGAGGTCTGGGCGGTACCCGCGTCGGACTTGATCTGCTGGTCGATCGCCGACTGGTCCTGGCCGAGCTGCACGTCGATCTCGTTGACGTTCTGCTGCCGGATCGGGTCGGTCGACTGCTTCCAGTGGGTGTTCCTGACGAGGACGAGTTCCTTGTTCTTGGTGTACGACTTGATCATGTACGGCCCGTCGGACCAGACGTGCGTGTCGTACGTGGCGCCGGTGTCGTGCGCCTTGGGCACCCCCGACCAACCGGGCATGGCGGTCGTCTGGTTGAAGTCGGCGACCGGCTGGTTCAGGTGGAAGACGATGGTGGACGCGTCCGGCGTCTGGATGGAGGCGAGTTCCTTGCCCGAGTAGGGGCCCTTGTAGGAGGAGCCGCCGACCAGCCACTGACTGGCGTACGGCGGGCCGCCGTTGATGTCGGGCGAGAAGGTCCGCTCGACGCCGTACTTGACGTCCTGCGAGGTGACCGCCGTGCCGTCCTGCCAGGTGACGCCCTTGCGCAGGTGGAAGGTCCACACGGTGTCGTTCGCGCTGGGCGTTCCGGTGTCGGTGGCCAGGTCGCCGACCAGCTTGGGCGTCGAGCTCGTCTCGTCCCAGCCGGTCAGGGTGCGCACGAGCTCCTGGTCCATGCTCGAACCCTCGGTCGTGTAGACGCGCTGGGGGTCGAGGTGGTCGAAGTCGGCGTGGTCGAGGACGGTCAGGGTGCCGCCCTTGGCCGGGGAGCCGCTTCCGCTGGTGCTGGAGGAGCCTCCGCATGCGGTGGCCCCCAGGGCGATCGCCACGGCGGTGGCCGTGAGCGCGATCGAGCGCCTTCTGCGCGTCATGAGGTAACACTCCGTTCTTCTACGGCTCGGCGACGACGGCTCAAGTGGGGCCGCGCGCGCCGCTGTTGAGGGGGACCGCGTCAGCCGCGGGCCGCGCGGGGGTCCAGGGCGTCCCGGACGCCGTCGCCGAGGAGGTTCAGCGCCAGGACGAGAATCAGCAGCAGGACTCCGGGGACGAACAGGTACATGGGGTCCTGGAGGAAGAACTGGGAGGCGTCCGAGAGCAGCGCTCCCCAGTCCGGGTTGGGCGGGATGACGCCCACGCCGAGGTAGGACAGGGCCGCCTCGGTGGTGATGTTCTGCGGGACGGCCAGCGCGAAGGAGATCAGCACCGGCGCCCACAGGTTCGGCAGCAACTGCCGGAAGAGGATGTGCCACTTGCCGGCGCTCATGATCCGCGCCGCGTCGACGAACTCCCGCTCGCGCAGGGACAGGACCTGTCCGCGGACCAGGCGGGCGGTGTAGGCCCAGGCGAACACCGCGATGTTCAGGACGAGGACCAGCAGCCGCAGGTTCTCGTCGGTGCCGCCGTGGTCGTTGGTCTGCATCGCGTTCTGGATGACCGGGGTCAGCGCGATGATGAACAGCAGCTGCGGGAAGGCCAGCATCACGTCCATGATCCGCGACAGCACGGAGTCGACCCAGCCGCCGGAGTACCCGGCCGCGAGGCCGGCCACAACGCCGACGACGGTGGACAGGACGGCCGAGGCGAAGCCGACGAAGAGCGAGGTGCGCAGGCCGTAGACGATCCGGGCGAACAGGTCGTAGCCGGTGCCCGGTTCGACGCCCAGCAGATGGGTGAGGCTGATGCCGCCCAGCGAGCCGCGCGGGAAGTTGCCGGTGTCGGGGTTGATCGCCTTGCCGTCGGGGGTGATCGGGCCCCAGCCGGTGATGTCGGTCAGGACCGGCGCCAGCAGCGCGATCAGGATGAAGAGCACTGTGATCACGAACGCGGCCATGGTGACCTTGTCGCGTCTGATGCGCCGCCAGGCCATGCGGGCGGGCGACCGTCCGGTGATGGCCGTGCCGTCGCTCAGCGGCGTCGGCGAGGGTTCGCCGGCCGCTTGCGTGGCGCCGGTGGCGGGCATCGGCTGCTGTTGCGTCGTCATCGTGCGGACGTCCCGGGTATGTGCTGAAGCGGGCGCGGGGGTCTCGGCATGAGGCAGTCCCCTGGAGAAAAAGGCGTCGGTCGCCGGCCGTTGTCGGCGCCGTGAGGCTGAGCGGGACTGTCGCAACACGCCGAGAGACCGGTCAAGCCCGAAAATGACCGAAAAGGGGATTGTTTGCGCTCGTTGCCAAGAGTTGACGAGGGCGGGGTGTTCCGTTAGCTCTGACATGGAGGTACCGCGACGATTCCCTTGGCGGGTTCTCGCCTTCCACTTGCCAGATCCGAACATGCTTCGAACGTGACGAGGCCCCGCCGGACGCGAACGCCGGCGGGGCCCCGAACGGTCCTCAGCCTGTCGGAATCCCCGCTTCCAGGTACAGCGCGGCCCCGCGTTCCCGGGCCCTGAGCGCCCACCGCAGCCGCTCGTAGCGCACCGGCGGGAGCAGATCCGCGGCCTCCTCCTCGCTCGCGAAGCACCAGCCGCGCAGCTCGGGTCCGGGCAGCAGGACACGGCTCGCCTCGGTGGAGTCGAGCCGTCCGCCGTCGAAGAGCAGCCGCAGTCCGCCGTACCCGGGAGGCGCGGGCGGTTCCCAGTCGACGACCAGGAGACGGGGCACGTCGTCCAGCTGGATGCCGGTCTCCTCCGCGACCTCGCGCACCCCGGCCCGCGCCGGCGCCTCGCCGGATTCGACGACTCCGCCGGGGAACTCCCAGCCGGCCTTGTAGGTGGGGTCGACCAGCAGCACCCGGTCCTGCTCGTCGAAGAGGAGGACCCCGGCGGCCACGGTCTCGGCGGTGGGCTCCGGGGTCTGCACGATGTCGCACGCGGGCACGGTCCCGGCACCGAGGTCCTCGGCGATCCGGACGGCCGTCTCGTACGGGGTGAGTGCGCTGGTGTCGATCGGATGGGCGTCGGTGGTGAGCCAGGAGGCGAGGGCGGCGCGGTAGGGCTCGATGCGGTCGTACGCCCACCGGCCCTGCCCCGTCGCGCCGAGCGGCAGGGCCGGTGTGGCGCCCCGCCCGGCTATTCGCTCGCGCAGGATCGTTTCCGCCGGGGCGAGGAGCAGATGCCGGACAGTGATCCGGCGAGCGGCGAGGCCGCCGAAGATCTCGTCGCGGTACTCCTGGCGCAACAGGGTCATGGGGACCACCAGAGTCCCGCCGAGCTCGGCGAGCATCGCGGCCGCCGTGTCTATCACCAGACGTCGCCAGATCGGCAGGTCCTGGAAGTCGCCGACCTCGGCGAGGTGCTTGGGCGGCAGCAGGCGCACGACCGCTGCGCCGATCTCCTCGGGGTCGAAGAGCGTGCTGTTCGGGATCAGTTCGATCAGTTCCCGTGCGGCGGTGGTCTTCCCCGCACCGAACGCGCCGTTGATCCAGACGATCACGGACTCCCCCTCTTCTGTTTGGCCCCCTGTGGCTTGCCCGTTCCACCCTGCCACGGAAACCAGCCGCAGTTGAGAGCACACGAAACGGCGCCGGAACCCTCCTTCGAGGGCTCCGGCGCCGTGGCCTCGCGGGGGCGGGACCCGTCAGACGTTGTCCCCCAGCGCACTCTCCTCCACGCCGTCCAGACTGGCGTCGGCGATGGTGTGGTGGGGGTCGACGGCGGTGAGGGTCTTGTCGAGGTCGAGGTCACCGAGCGCACCGCCCGCGGCGTGCGAGGGGGTGACCGCCGCGACGACGAAGCCGGTGGCGAGGGAGGCGATGGCGAGCATGCTGCGCTTCTTCATGAGCTGATCAACGCGACCACGCGCGATGGGTCACGCCCAGCACTCCGGTCGCCCGGTGGAACGGTCCCGCCCGGGTTCCGCCGACCCTCTCCGCCCACCGGGCGGACCGTTCGGTCGGGTTCGTACGCGCCGCTCCGCCCACCCGGTGGAACGTTCCGCCACCGACCCCGCCGTCCCCGTCGTCAGACGGCCGCGGCGGTGTCCGACTGCCGGGCGAGCGCCGCCGCGGCCGCCCCGACCAGGCCCGCGTCCGTGCCCATCTGCGCGGGCACGATCGTCAGGCGCTGGACGAAGGACAGGGTCGCGTAGCCGCCCAGGGCCTTGCGCAGGGGCTCGAAGAGGATGTCCCCGGCCTTGCCCACCCCGCCGCCGATCACGGCGATGTCGATCTCGACGAGGGTCGCGGTGGCGGCGATGCCGGCGGCCAGCGCCTGGGCCGCCCGCGCGAAGGAGGCGACGGCGACCGGGTCCCCGGTCCGGGCCGCCTCGGCCACCGCGGCGGCGGAGGTGTCGCCGTCCGGGCCGGGCCGCCAGCCGTTCTCCAGCGCGCGCCGGGCGATGTTCGGACCGCTCGCGATGCGCTCGACACAGCCGCGCGCGCCGCACGGGCACGGGTCGCCGTCCAGGTCGACGCTGATGTGCCCGATGTGACCGGCGTTGCCGGTGGGACCGGCGTGCAGCTGACCGTTCAGCACCAGACCGCCTCCGACACCGGTCGAGACGACCATGCACAGCGCGTTGTCGTGCCCGCGCGCCGCGCCCTGCCAGTGCTCCGCGGCCGTGATCGCCACACCGTCGCCGATCAGCTCGACGGGGAGCCCGCCCGCCGCCTCCTGGACCCGCCGGACCAGCGGATAGTCGCGCCAGCCGGGCACGTTCACCGGGCTCACCGTGCCGGTGGAGGCGTCCACCGGACCCGCGCTGCCGATACCGAGGGCGCCGGCCCGTCCCCACAGCGGCGAACCGGTCAGCTCGCCGACGGTCTCCTCGACGGCCCGCATGACGGTCTCGCCGTCCTCCTGCGCGGGTGTGGCGCGCTGGGCGCGGTGCAGGATCCGGCCGTGGCCGTCCACCAGCGCCCCGGCGATCTTGGTGCCGCCGATGTCGAGCGCAGCCACGAGGTCGGTGTGCATCAGTGTCAGTTCTCCGCGTCACCTTGAGGAATGGGCAGTCCGGTCTCGCGGTGGGGGCGCAGGCCGGCAGATTGCGGTGGACAGTGTCTCCCGCATCTGACAACGTTGTCCAGGCTCTATGCTCGACGCCACATCCTCATACAAAATCATGGGCTGCCACACCCCTTTGCCACCACCGCTCCGTACCACCGCATCCCGACAGGACAGGACGCCGTATCGTGCCCGAGACCCACAGCCGAGCAGACCGTCTCTCCACGACCCGGTACGGCAACCGCCCGACCATGAAGGACGTGGCCGCCCGGGCCGGCGTAGGGCTCAAGACCGTCTCCCGCGTGGTCAACGGCGAGGCGGGGGTCACGGCCGAGACCGAGCACCGGGTCAAGGAGGCCATCGAAGCGCTCGGTTTCCGCCGCAACGACAGCGCGCGGGTGCTGCGAAAGGGGCGTACCGCGAGCATCGGCCTGGTCCTGGAGGACCTCGCCGACCCGTTCTACGGCCCGCTGAGCCGTGCGGTGGAGGAGGTCGCCCGGGCCAACGGGGCGCTGCTCATCAACGGTTCCAGCGCGGAGGACCCGGAGCGGGAGCAGGAGTTGGTGCTGGCGTTGTGCGCGCGGCGCGTGGACGGGCTGGTGGTGATCCCGGCCGGCGACGACCACCGGTATCTGGAGCCGGAACTGAAGGCGGGCGTGGCGACGGTGTTCGTGGACCGTCCGGCGGGCCGGATCGACGCCGACGTGGTCCTGTCCGACAACTTCGGGGGCGCGCGGGACGGGGTGGCCCACCTCATCGCGCACGGGCACCGCAGGATCGGCTTCATCGGCGACATGCCCCGCATCCACACGGCCGCCGAGCGGCTGCGCGGGTACCGGGCGGCGATGGAGGACGCGGGCATAGCGGTCGAGGACGCGTGGACCTCCCTGGGCGTCACCGACCCCGAGCGGGTACGCCGGGCGGCCGAGGAGATGCTCACCGGGCCGTCCCCCGTCACCGCGATCTTCGCCGGCAACAACCGCGTGACGGTCACCGTGGTCCGCGTCCTCGCTGAGCACACCCGGCGTGTCGCCTTCGTGGGCTTCGACGACATCGAGCTCGCGGACCTCCTCCAGCCGGGCGTCACGGTCGTCGCCCAGGACGCGGCGGCCTTGGGCCGCACGGCCGCGGAACGGCTCTTCCGCCAGCTGGACGGCACCCTCCTGACCCCGGAACGCATCGAGCTGCCCACGCGGTTGATCACGCGCGGCTCGGGCGAGTTGCCTCCGGCGGACTGAGCGCGTTGCCTCCGGCGGACTCAGTGGAACGGGGAGCGGGGGAAGTCGTACGGTGGTCGAGGTGACGAGGCTGGACAGCGGAGGCGCGGGCCCTGTGCCGGGGGCGGTGGGTCCGAGCGGCGACGGCCCGGAGGCCGGGGAGTCGGGCAGCGGCCCTTTTGAAGCACCGCATGCACAGGGCGGACCAGTCGGCGCCACCGCGGCCGCACCCCGCGATCCGAGCCGCGCCACCCCAGCCGCGGCAGCTGCTCCGACAGTCCCCGCACAGGCCGCTCCGCGCTGCATGGCCGCCCCTTCCTTGGAGGCACTGGGGCTCGCCGAGGCTCCGCGTGATCATCCGTTGCTCTACCCCGGCGCCTGGCCGACGCGCTCGGTGCTGCTCGACGGCGACCGGCTGCGCCCGCTCGACCGGCTGGTGCACGAGGATCGCGCCCCCGTCCTCGCGATCGGGTCCAACGCCAGCCCCGGACAGCTGCGGCACAAGATGGCCGAGTCCGGGATCGCCTCACCCGTCCCGATGGTCAGGGCGCGGGTGACCGGCGTCGGCGTCGGGGTGTCCGCTCATGTCAGCCGGATGGGATACGTCTCCGCCTCCCCCTTCCACGCCCCCGGCTCCACAAGGGAGTTGTTCGTCATCTGGCTGGATGCCGAGCAGCTCGCGGTCGTCGACGCGAGCGAAGGCGTCCCCCTGAGGAACGGCAACTACGGCCGCGCCTGGCTGCCCTCGCCCGAGGTGCGGGTCGAGCTGGAGGACGGCGTGACCCTGCCCGGCGTCCACTCGTACGTCAACCGCCACGGCGTGCTGCACGACGGCACCGGCCTCCCCCGCACCCACCCCGGGCAGCGGGAACTGCTCACCGAACTCCTCGTCGGATCAGCCCGGTTGAGGGAGCTGTTCGGGGTCACACCCGAGGAGTTCGTGACCCGGGCCCGCGCCGACCGCGGGCGCTGCGAGGCCGGCACCCGGCTCTTCGCCGAGGAGAGGCGGGTGACGGAGTCCGGCCTGGAGCAGTACGTGAGGGTTCAGCAGACCGGGAGCCCCGGCACCGGCTCGTCGTTGCCGCCGCCCTTGACGTAGACGACGCTGACGTACACACCGGTGTTGCCGCTGTCGTCGTCGGTCCTGGCCCACCACACGTTGGTCCACTCCCCCGAGGTCTCGCGGCGCCCCAGGTTCGACTGGCAGAAGAAATAGTTGGTGCCCGCGTAGAGAACACCGGCCTCGGCGCCGGAGGCGGTGTAGGACTTGGCGGTCTTCCAGACCGTGCAGTTGTATTTTCCACCGCCGATGGCCGTGCAGGCCGGGGCGGGAGTACTGGGCTCGCCGGTCGGACCGCCGCCCCCCGAGTCGCCGGACCCGCCGCCGTGCGCGTCGCCCTCTCCCGAAGTGCCGCCTCCGGAGGTCGCCTTGGCGGACGGCGAGGCACCGCTCGTGGGGTCGGAGCCGCCCCCCTTGTCGCCGGAGGTCGCCTTCGCGCTCGGCGTCTTCTTCTCGCCCCCGCCCGTGGGCTCGGGGCTGGTGGAACGGTCGGCGTCGGTCCGCCCGGACGCGGTGGACGAGGCCGAAGGGCTCGCCCCGGACCCGATCGGCCGGGCGTCGGCGTCGGCCTCACCCGAGCCGTTCAGCAGCGCCGCGGTCGTCCCGGCCGCCGCGAGCACGACGGCGACGGCCACGGCGGCGAGCAGGGCCCGCCCCTTGCGGCGAGGTGAGGCGGAGGCGGCTATCGGGGCGGTCGGGGGCTGCTCCTGGGAGACCTGCGCGCCTGGTCCGTGCACGAGTGGTCCGGCCGGTTCCGGCGCGCCGCCCTGCGCGCCGGGAACCCACGCGCCCGGAGCGTGAACCTGAGCCGTGGGAAGGCCCGCACCCGGAGCGTGGACCTCGGCCGCAGGACCCTGCCCCGCGGCCCCGAACCCGGCCGCGGCCGGCGTCACAGCCCCCTGCCCCGGCACCACCGTGGGATCGTTCGGCGGACCACCCGCCCCCGTCCCCTCCGACGGCTGGGGTCCGGCCCCCTGGGCGGCGCCCGCCGCTCCCGGCATCCGGAAGGCCGCCGGGAGGGCCGGGCCGCCCGGCTCCGTGCGCACCCGTGTCTCCTGCGCCTCCGTACCGCGCAGCGTGGTCGTCGCGCTGTCGGTGGCGGGGGTGTCCGCCACGGCCTGGAGCAGTTCGCGGGCCTCCTCGGCCCCCGGGCGCGCCTCGGGGCGCTTGTCGAGCAGGCGTCGCAGGACCGGTGCGAGGGGCCCGGCGCGCTGCGGCTCTGGCAGCGGTTCGCCGACGATCGCGGTGAGTGTGGAGAACGTCGAGGTGCGGCGGAACGGCGCGGCTCCCTCGACGGCCGCGTACAGCGTGGCGCCGAGGGCCCACACGTCGGAGGCCGCGCCGGGATCGGCGCCCTGGGCGCGCTCGGGGGCCATGTAGTCCAGGGAGCCGACGAGATGGCCGGTGCGGGTGAGGCTGGTGGCGGCGCCGTCCCCCGGGTCCTCCATGGTGGCGATGCCGAAGTCGGTGAGCAGCACCCGGCCGGAGTGGTCGAGCAGGATGTTGCCGGGCTTGACGTCCCGGTGCAGGACGCCGGCCCGGTGGGCGGCGGCGAGCGCGTCCATGACCTTGGCACCGATACCGGCCGCCTCGCGCGGGTCGAGCGGTCCGCTCTTGCGCAGCACCTGGTCGAGGGACGGGCCCTCGACCAGCTCCATGACGATCAGCGGGCGTCCCTCGACCTCGCCGATGTCGTGCACCGCGACGACTCCGGGGTGCCGGACCCGGGCCGCCGCGCGGGCCTCGCGCTGCATCCGCAGCCGCAAATCCGCCAGTTCGGGCCCTTCGGCGTCGTTGTAGGTGCGCAGTTCCTTGACCGCGACCTCACGGCCGAGCACCTCGTCGACCGCCCGCCAGACCACGCCCATGCCGCCGCGGCCGAGCTGGCCCACGACCCGGTATCGCCCGGCCAGCAGCCGACCGGCGTCGTCCTGGCCCTTTCCGTTGGTCTCCCCCGAAGACACCGCTGCCCCGTTCCTGTGACACGTCAATGCGTGCGGTACAGACTACGGGGCAGGAGTGACAACTCCAGTGCGAGGTTGCGACTGTGACAGGTCCGCGACGTGCGCGGCTACGGGGCGGCGACGGTCAGGTCGCCGCGCCGAGGCGAGGCGTACCCCTCCAGGTCGGCGCGGGTCAGTCCGGTCAGCCGGGCCACCTCCCCGATGTCCAGGGCACCGCAGTCCAGCCCGCGCAGCAGATAGCCGCTGAGCGCCTTGGCGGTGGCGGGTTCGTCCATGACGTCACCGCCGACCCTGCCCGCGTACCGGGCGAGCCGGGCGGCGGCCTGCTCGAAGCCCTCGCGGTAGAAGGCGAACACGGCCGCGTACCGGGTCGGGATGTGGCCGGGGTGCATGTCCCAGCCCTGGTAGTAGGCGCGGGCCAGGGCGCGGCGGGTGAGGCCGTAGTGCAGCCGCCAGGCGTCGTGGACCTTCGCGGTGGGGCCGACGGGCAGCACATTGGTGGAGCCGTCAGAGACCCGCACCCCCGTCCCGGCGGCGGCGACCTGCATGACCGCCTTGGCGTAGTCGGCGGCGGGATGGTCGCTGGCCTGGTGGGCGGCGGAGACGCCGAGGCAGGCGCTGTAGTCGAAGGTGCCGTAGTGCAGTCCGGTGGCGCGTCCTTCGGCGGCCTGGATCATGCGGGCGACGGTGGCGGTGCCGTCGCCGGCGAGGATGGACTGGCTGGTCTCGATCTGGATCTCGAAGCCGAGCCGTCCGGCGTCGAGTCCGTGCGCCTTCTCGAAGGCCTCCAGCAGCCGCGCGAACGCGCCGACCTGCTCGGCGTACGTCACCTTCGGCAGGGTCAGCACCAGCCCGTCGGGGAGCCCGCCCGCCGCCATCAGGCCGGTGAGGAAGACGTCCAGGGTGCGGATACCGCGGTCCCGGACGGCCACCTCCATGCACTTCATGCGGATGCCCATGTACGGCGCGGCGGTGCCGTTCTCGTACGCCTCGGCGATCAGGCGGGCCGCGCGGGCCGCCGTCTCGTCCTCCTCGGCGTCCGGGCGCGGGCCGTAACCGTCCTCGAAGTCGACCCGGAGGTCCTCGATCGGCTCGCGCTCCAGCTTGGCACGCACGCGCGTGTACACGGGCTCGGCGAGTTCGTCGGACAGCCCGAGGACGGCGGCGAAGGACCCGGCGTCCGGGGCGTGTTCGTCCAGGGCGGCGAGGGCCCGGTCGCCCCAGGTGCGGATCGTGTCGGCGGCGAAGGCGTCGCCGGGGACGTAGACGGTGTGCACGGGCTGGCGGGTCCCGGGGTCGCCGGGGTAGCGGCGCTCCAGTTCGGCGTCGACCGGCGCGAGGGAGGCGCTGATCTCCTCGCTGACGGCGCCCGCGAGGCTCGTCGCGACCTGCTCCTGCCGGCCCTGACCCATCCTGTACCCTCCAGTTTTCCGCTGTACGGAATCAACAATCCGTAGAACGAAGTTATCTGCGAAGCTTCCCGACGGTCAACACCCCGTCCACAGCATGAGCCATCGCGTTCATCCGAACCGCCGAGAACCCCTACGCCGTCTTCCACACTCCGGTTCGACCATTCATCCTGGTCCGTCGGGAGGGACCTCACATGCCGGACACCCACAGACCGACCCGTCGCATGGGGCTCAGAACCGCCGTGGCCGCCGCCGTCATCGTGCCGCTGATGGGCACGCTGCCGGCCTCGGCCGCCAGACCGTCCAACCGCCGGCTCGACCTCATGACGTTCAACCTGCGCTACGCCGACACCGCCGAACCCAACAGCTGGGCCACCCGCCGCCCGGTGATGCGCCGCCTGTTGCGCCGGGAGACCCCCACAGTGATAGGCACCCAGGAAGGCCTCTACCGGCAACTGCTCGACATCCACGCCGACCTCGGACCGCGCTACGACTGGATCGGCACCGGCCGCGAGGGCGGCAGCCGGGACGAGTCCACGGCGGTCTTCTACGACAACCGGCGCCTGGCCCCCGTCGAGCACGACACGCTCTGGCTCTCCGACACCCCCAGGGTGATCGGCTCGAACACCTGGGGCGGGTCGCTCCCCCGGATCCTCACCTGGGTCCGCTTCCGCGACCGGAGCGCCGACGACCGGGAGTTCTACGTCGTCAACACCCACTTCGACCATGTGGGCCAGTACGCGCGCGAGCGGTCGGCGCAGTTCCTCGGCGAGACGATCGCCGGGTTCGACCCCGCCCTGCCGGTCGTCGTGACCGGCGACTTCAACGCCACGGCCCACGACAACCGGGCGTACGACATCCTGCTCGCCACCGGGCTGGTCGACACCTGGGACGTGGCTGTCGAGCGGGGCCGGCAGTACGCCACCTTCCACGGCTACAAGCCCCTGACGCCCGACGGCGAGCGCATCGACTGGATCCTCACCACCCCGGGCATCACCGTCCACCGGGCCTCCGTCAACACCTTGACGCTCGACGGGCAGTACCCGAGCGACCACCTTCCGGTGCAGGCCACGGTGACCCTGGGATGAGCCGAGGCCCCCGCGACCGCGTCGGCGGTCACGGGGGCCTCGTACGCCCGGAGCGGGATCAGCCCTTGCGGGTCTTGATCTCCTCGGTGAGAGCCGGGACCACGTCGAAGAGGTCGCCGACGACGCCGTAGTCGACGAGGTCGAAGATCGGGGCCTCGGCGTCCTTGTTGACGGCCACGATCGTCTTCGAGGTCTGCATGCCCGCGCGGTGCTGGATGGCGCCGGAGATGCCGTTGGCGATGTACAGCTGCGGGGAGACCGACTTGCCGGTCTGGCCGACCTGGTTGGTGTGCGGGTACCAGCCCGCGTCCACCGCGGCACGCGAGGCGCCGACGGCCGCGCCGAGCGAGTCGGCGAGGGCCTCGATGATCGCGAAGTTCTCGGAGCCGTTGACGCCGCGGCCGCCGGAGACCACGATCGCGGCCTCGGTCAGCTCCGGACGCCCGGTCGACTCGCGCGGGGTGCGGCCGGTGACCTTGGTGCCGGTGGCCTGCGCGGAGAAGGTCACGCTCAGCTCCGAGACGTCACCGGCGGCCGGGGCGGCCTCGACGGCGGCGGAGTTGGGCTTGACGGTGATCACCGGGGTGCCCTTGGAGACGCGGGACTTGGTGGTGAAGGAGGCGGCGAACACCGACTGGGTGGCCACCGGGCCCTCGTCGCCGGCCTCGAGGTCGACGGCGTCGGTGATGATGCCGGAGCCGATGCGCAGCGCCAGACGGGCGGCGATCTCCTTGCCCTCGGCGGAGGACGGGACCAGGACGGCGGCCGGGGAGACGGCCTCGACGGCGGCCTGGAGGGCGTCGACCTTCGGTACGACCAGGTAGTCGGCGTACTCGGAGGCGTCGTGGGTGAGGACCTTGACGGCGCCGTGCTCGGCGAGGGCGGCGGCGGTGTCGGCGGCGCCGTTGCCCAGCGCGACGGCGACCGGCTCGCCGACACGGCGGGCGAGGGTCAGCAGCTCCAGGGTGGGCTTGCGGACGGCACCGTCCACGTGGTCGACGTAGACGAGAACTTCAGCCATGGGAATGCTCTCCTGCGGATTGCGAAGTCTGAGGGGCGTAAGGGGGGTTGAGCCTCAGCGGGCCAGAACCCTTAGATGAACTTCTGGCTCGCGAGGAACTCGGCGAGCTGCTTGCCGCCCTCGCCCTCGTCCTTGACGATCGTGCCGGCGGTGCGGGCCGGACGCTCCGCGGCGGAGTCGACCTTGGTCCAGGCGCCCTCGAGGCCGACCTGCTCGGCCTCCAGGTCCAGGTCGGACAGGTCCCAGGACTCCACCGGCTTCTTCTTGGCCGCCATGATGCCCTTGAAGGACGGGTACCGCGCCTCGCCCGACTGGTCCGTCACCGAGACCACGGCCGGCAGGGACGCCTCCAACTGCTCCGAGGCGGCGTCGCCGTCGCGGCGGCCCTTGACCGTGCCGTCCTCGACCGAGACCTCGGAGAGCAGGGTGACCTGCGGGACGCCCAGGCGCTCGGCGAGCAGGGCCGGGACGACACCCATGGTGCCGTCGGTGGAGGCCATGCCGGAGACGACCAGGTCGTAACCGGCCTTCTCGATCGCCTTGGCCAGCACCAGGGAGGTGCCGAGGGCGTCGGTGCCGTGCAGGTCGTCGTCCTCGACGTGGATGGCCTTGTCGGCGCCCATGGACAGCGCCTTGCGCAGCGCGTCCTTGGCGTCCTCGGGGCCCACGGTCAGGACGGTGACCTCGACGTCGTCGTCGGAGTTCTCGGAGATCTGCAGCGCCTGCTCGACCGCGTACTCGTCCAGCTCGGAGAGCAGACCGTCCACGTCGTCCCGGTCGACGGTCAGGTCATCGGCGAAGTGCCGGTCGCCAGTGGCGTCGGGCACGTACTTCACAGTGACAACGATCCTCAAGCTCACGCCGGCTCTCCTACTGCATCGTCATTTCTCGGCTGCCTCTTGCAGGCAGCATAGGCGCCCCAAGCGGCCGATCCCGGTCGGGGCGGGCTGCGCTCCGACCGAAATATTACTCGCCAGTACACCCAGTACGTGCCCGCTAAGCAAGCGCTTTGAACTGTGACCTTTGCAACGCAGCGTAATCGGAACTCGACGGGCGCGCACACCAGAGGCAGAGCCGACGATCCGGTCGGTGACGCGGTCCCCTGAAGCGCGGTCCCTCGGCCCGGCGCGGCGAGTCAGTCGCGCAGGGCGTTGAAACGGCCCTGGTGGTACAGCAGCGGCCGGCCCGCCCCGGCGGGGTCGCCGATCCGCACCTCGGCCAGCACGATGCGGTGGTCCCCGGCGGGCACACGCGTGTGCACCCGGCAGACCGTCCAGGCGAGGACGTCGTCGAGTAGGGGGACGCCCTCGGGCCCCTCGCGCCAGGCCGTGGGCGCGCCGAAGCGGTCCGCGCCGCTCCGGGCGAAGGTGGCGGCAAGCTCCTGCTGGTGCTCGCCCAGTATGTGCACCCCCACGTGCTCGGCCCGGGATATCGCGGGCCAGCTGGAGGCGCCCGTGCCGATCCCGAAGGAGAGCATCGGCGGTTCGGCGGAGACCGAGGCGAGCGAGGTGGCGGTGAAGCCGACCGGACCCTCCTCACCCCGCGCGGTGATCACGGCGACACCCGCGGCGTGCCGCCGGAAGAGGGAGCGCAGGAGTTCGGGAGAGGCGAGCCGGGGGGTGCCGAGGTCGGAGACGGCCGTCATGCGGGAATCCTTCTGCGAGGGGTGGCGAGCGGGACCGTGGCTGCTCAAGAAGCCGGACAGCGCGCGCTCGCGGTGCGGGCGAGGTCGACATGGACCCGCCCGTACAGAAGGAGTTCCGTTGGCATACGGTCAGGTTGACGATAGGTGCGCCGCGCAGTCAAGTACGTTCCGGGATCTGGGAGATGCCTCACCGTCGGCTCGTCCTGCGTCAAACCGCCTCCCCGACCGCCGCGATGACGTCCGCCTTGCGCGGCTGTCCCGCGGCCCGCCGGACGACCCGGCCGCGGGCGTCGAGGACCAGCACGGTCGGCGTCTTCAGGATGTCGAGTTCACGGACCAGGTCGAGGTTCTTCTCGGCGTCGATCTCGACGTGGGTCACTCCCGGAACCATGGCGGCGACCTCCCCGAGCACCCGCCGGGTCGCCCGGCAGGGCGCGCAGAAGGCGCTGGAGAACTGGACGAGCGTCGCGCGTTCACCGAGTTCCGCACCCAACTCGGCGGCGCCGAGCCTCTTGCCGTCGTCGCGCCCGCGCACCCGTACTCTCCCGCTCCGCCGCCGTTGCAGCACTCCGTAGGCGCTCGCCGCCGCGAGCACCACCCCACACACCACAAGTCCGGTCATCACCTGCACAAGCATTCACGAGACTGCAAAGATTCCCGCCTCCCCTGAGTCCTTCCGTTGCGGAATGCTTGATTCATGGACATTGACGCAAGAGGGCCGCGCTTCGGAGCGGCCGTGACGACCGTCGTTCTGGCGGCCGTTCTGATCACGGGCAGCGTCTGGCTGCTGGCCTGGCAGACGCTCGCGTTCGCGCTGGGCGCGGCGGGCGGGGTGGGGCGTTCGCCGTACGGCTGGCTGTTCCGCAAGCTCGTGCGGCCGCGGATCGGGCCGCCGACCGAGTTCGAGTCGCCCCAACCGCCGCGTTTCGCGCAGACGGTGGGCCTCGCCTTCGCGGGCCTCGGACTCGTGGGGTACGGGATCGGGCCGGAGTGGCTGGGACTCGCCGCCACCGGTCTTGCCCTCGCGGCGGCCTTCCTCAATGCCGCGTTCGGGTACTGCCTGGGCTGCGAGATGTACCTGCTCGTGCGGCGGGTGGCGGTACGCGCCGAGTAAAGGCGGCTTAAAAGCCCAAGGTGGATCACTGGAGGGACGTGACGAGAATCTCGCCCGCGTCGGGCACCAGGACTGGCTCCCCGGCCGTTCTTCGGGCACGATCTGCGACATGCCGTAAACCTACGGCTGCGTAACTTAATGCCGGAACTCCCTCCCCCGGCAGAGCAGGAAGGGCTCACCCCGCCCATGGCAGAGCTTGTCTACCGTCCCGTCGTCGGATTCGCCCAGGCGCTGTTCAAGGCGTGGGACCTCAAGATCGACTGCAAGGGTTCGGAGAACATCCCGCGCTCGGGCGGCGCCGTGCTGGTGAGCAACCACATCAGCTACCTGGACTTCGTCTTCAACGGCCTGGCCGCACTTCCGCAGAAACGTCTCGTGCGCTTCATGGCGAAGGAGTCGGTGTTCCGTCACAAGGTCTCGGGTCCGCTGATGCGCGGGATGAAGCACATCCCGGTCGACCGCAAGCAGGGCGAGACGGCGTACGCCCACGCCCTGGAGTCGCTGCGGTCGGGTGAGATCGTCGGGGTCTTCCCGGAGGCGACGATCTCGCAGTCCTTCACCCTGAAGAGCTTCAAGTCGGGTGCGGCGCGGATGGCGCAGGAGGCGGGCGTCCCCCTGATCCCGATGGCCGTCTGGGGCACTCAGCGGCTGTGGACAAAGGGGCACCCGCGCAACTTCAAGCGCAGCCACATCCCGATCACGATCCGGGTCGGCGAGGCGATCGAGGCCTCCCGGGACAAGTACGCCGGAGCCATCACCCGTCAGGTCCGCGAGCGTGTCAACGAGTTGCTGGAAGCGGCTCAGCGGGCGTATCCCGTGCGGCCGAAGGGGCCGGACGACACCTGGTGGATGCCGGCGCACCTCGGGGGTACGGCGCCCACGCCGGAAGCGGTGCGCGAGGCCGAGGCCCGATAGCGCCTGTCCGACCGTTCCCGTCGTCGCCCGGAGGGCGGCCTCGCGGCGTCAGGGTGCGTGCTCTCGGCGTACCGGGCACAGGCCCTCGCACTGGACGTACTCGGGTCTGCGCCCGGTGCGGCGATGAGGGTACCCCCTCTGGGGGAGCGTGCATGGCGTCGCGAGGCAGACGGGACTGGTCAGACCGGCCCTAGCCCGCCGCCCCCACCGTCCCGATCCGTGCTCCCGGGCTGAACTTCTCCAGCAGTTCGGCCAGTTCGGCGGCGGCCCGCTCCACGTCGGCCACCGGCATCGGCGCCAGGCTCTCCAGCAGGAAGATCCCCGAGACCGTCTCCTCCGTGAGCCTGGTGCGGGGACCCTGGCGCCAGTTCCAGCGCCGGCAGGTCACACCGGCGTCGTCGCGCCACACCACCTCCCCCGCCTCGGGGGACTCGACGACCTCCTGCCCCGCGGCCACCGTCACGAACTCCTCGTCACCGGCGGCCCGTACGAGACGCATGCCGCCCTGGATCCGGTCGAGGTCCTCGCCACCGACGGGGACGAGGTGGGCGACGCTGATCGCGTTGTAGAGGTCGACCAGAAGGTTGACGCGCGGCAGGCCGGCGCCCGTCAACGCCCTCTTGGCCAGCGCCTCGGCGGAGTTGCGGGTGCGGGACGGCTTCGCGCCGAACGCCGCGTACACCTCCCGCCAGGCCGCGATGTGCGGGTGCTCGTGCGGGGCACGCCCGTCCAGTCGTACGGCGAGACGGCGGGCCGCGTCGTCGAGGAGCGCCGAACTGGCCTCGGTGCTGGGCCCGTTGACGAGTCCGTGCGCCTCGACGGCGAGGTGGGTGAAGCCGGGCGCGAGGACCCGGACCTCGTCGGACACGGTCAGGGAGAGGGGCATCGGGGGCCTCAGAGTGCGGTGGGGAGCGTTTTCCAGAGGTGCGGGCGGTCCGGGGCCGCTTTCAGGACGCCCAGGACCACGGGATGCGGTTCAGCGTACAGCACCGGGTAGTCCATCTCGCTGGACTCCGGCTCGGGTATGAACGCCAACCGCTCCCCGCCGAGGGAGAACTGGGCGTCCACGCCGGGCTTGTTGCCCCGGGGGTCCTGGCGGTGCCAGGCGCCGTTGAAGCGCACGGCGACCAGACCGTGCACCACGTCCAGCTTCTGGTAGCAGAGCGCGGTCGGAATGTCCTCGGCGCGCAGCAGCGCGGCCAGCGCGTGCGCCTTGGCGAAGCAGATGCCGGTGCCCTGCTCCAGCACGTCCGACGCCCGCCAGGTGACACGGAGGTCTCCGGAGTCCTGGGAGTGCGGGATGGCGTCCCGGACGAACTCGAAGGCCAGTCGCGCATAGCAATACGAGTCCGCCGCCTCCTTGGCGAGCCGCGCGGCGACCTCCCGGACGGTCGGATGGCCGTGGTCGATGACCTCGTCGGCCGCCAGGTATGCGGACAGGTCGGAGGTTTTCTGGATCAGCTCCATGCCCGCAGAGCATAGGAAAACGATCACTGCGGAGTCAATGGATTTACAGCTCTTGGTATATTTATGCAGGAGCCGCATAGCAGTGCACGGTCACCGTCTGGGAAGCGCTCCATCGCTGCTCGACCGTGGCCAGCCGCGTCCAGCCCAGCCGTTCGTAAAGGGCCGCCGCGGCGGCGTCGGACGCGACGACGTCGAGCACCGGATGCAGTCCGCGGTGCCGCGCCTCCTCCGTCACCCGGGCCATCAGCAGGGCGCCGATCCGGTGTCCTCGGGCCCACGGAGCGACGAACAACCGCCCCACGACCGCGGCCTGTTCCCGGCTCGTGCCGTGCCGCTCGCTCCACAGCCCGGGGGCCATGTCGTCGTCGGCGCTGTGGGCGAGAGCGACATGGCCGGCCACCCGGCCGTCGAGTTCGGCGACCCAGGCCCCGAGCCCGGCCGGCTGCGACAGCCAGTCGCCGGGCCGGGCAGGCCAGTTCACCGGGTAGCCGTCACCGCGGTGGACCTCCTCCAGCACCTGTACGCACGCCTCGACGTCGTCATCGGTCCTCGGCCGCACCCGGCGCTCCGCGTTCACGCCGCCATGCAAGCACAGGAGCGCCCGGGCATCCGCCCTAGCGGGCCATCTCCTCCTTCAGCGCGGCCACGAACGTGTCCACGTCGTCCTCCGTCGTGTCGAAGGCGCACATCCAGCGGACGTCGCCCGCGGCCTCGTCCCAGAAGTAGAAGCGGAAGCGCTTCTGGAGGCGCTCGCTCACGTCGTGCGGGAGTCGGGCGAAGACGCCGTTGGCCTGCACCGGGTAGAGGATCTCCACGCCGTGGACCGCGCGCACGCCCTCGGCGAGGCGCTGGGCCATCTCGTTGGCGTGGCGGGCGTTGCGCAGCCACAGGTCCTTGGCGAGCAGGGCCTCCAACTGCACCGACACGAACCGCATCTTGGAGGCGAGCTGCATCGACAGCTTGCGCAGGTGCTTCATGTGGGAGACCGCGTCCTGGTTGATCACCACGACCGCCTCGCCGAACAGTGCGCCGTTCTTCGTGCCGCCCAGCGAGAGGATGTCGACGCCGACCGCGTTGGTGAACGTCCGCATGGGGACGTCGAGGGAGGCGGCCGCGTTGGCTATGCGGGAGCCGTCCAGGTGGACCTTCATGCCGTGCGCGTGCGCGTGGTCGCAGATCGCGCGGATCTCGTCGGGCGTGTAGAGGGTGCCGAGCTCCGTGGACTGGGTGATCGAGACGACCTGCGGCATCGCCCGGTGCTCGTCCTCCCAGCCGTACGCCTGCCGGTCGATCAGCTCGGGCGTGAGCTTGCCGTCCGGCGTCGGCACGGTGAGCAGCTTGAGGCCGCCCATCCGCTCGGGGGCGCCGCCCTCGTCGACGTTGATGTGCGCGCTCTCGGCGCAGATCACCGCGCCCCAGCGGTCGGTGACCGCCTGGAGCGCGACGACGTTGGCGCCGGTGCCGTTGAAGACCGGGAAGGCCTCCGCCGTGGCACCGAAGTGGCTGCGGACGATGCTCTGGAGGTGCTCGGTGTAGTCGTCCTCGCCGTACGCGACCTGGTGCCCGCCGTTGGCGAGGGCCAGGGCGGCGAGCACCTCCGGGTGGGCCCCGGCGTAGTTGTCGCTGGCGAAGCCGCGGACCTCGGGGTCGTGACGGCGGCTCGCCTGTGTGAAAGCGGTCGGGTTCACGGCTTGTCGGTCAGCCACAGACGGTTTCCGTTCACTTCGGCGGCGGGCTTCTCCCAGACGCCGACGATGGCCTCGGCCAGCTCCTCGACGTCGGTGAAGCCCGCGAACTTCGCGTTGGGCCGCTCGGCGCGCATCGCCTCGTGCACCAGCGCCTTCACCACCAGGATCGCAGCAGCCGACGTCGGCCCGTCGGCGCCCCCGGCCTTGCGGAAGGCGTCGGCGAGGGCGAGTGTCCAGGCCTCGGCGGCGGCCTTGGCGGCGGCGTACGAGGCGTTGCCCGCGGTCGGTTTGGTCGCGCCGGCCGCGCTGATCAGGACGTAACGGCCGCGCTCGCTGCGCTGGAGGCCCTCGTAGAAGGCCAGCGAGGTGTGCTGCACGGTGCGGATGAGCAGCAGTTCCAGGAAGTCCCAGTCGTCCAGGCTCGACTTGATGAAGGTCTCGCTGCCGCGCCAGCCGCCGACGAGGTGGACCAGGCCGTCGACCCGGCCGAAGTCCTTCTCGATGTGCCTGGCCCAGTCCTGGGTGGATCCCAGGTCGAGCAGGTCGACCGGCTCACCGGTGACGGTGGCGCCGCCGGACGCGTAGCGTGCCGCGTCCACGGCCTCCGCGAGCCGCTCGGGGTCGTTGTCGGCGCCGACGACGGTCGCGCCCGCCTCGGCCAGGCGCAGCAGCGCCGCCCGGCCCGCGGGACCGCCCGCTCCGGCCACCGCGATCACCGCACCGCTGAGAGCTCCGTTCCCCACCATGCGCTTCGCCTCCTGAGCTGTTGTGGTGCGGTCGCTCACGCGGCGACCCGCTCGGCACTCTCCGCCGTGATGCCCCGGGTGGAGGCGATCACGTTCTTGAGCTTCTTGGAGAGGGCCTCATAGAACATGCTCAGCGGAAACTCGTCCGGAAGCACGTCATCGACGAGTTTCCGGGGCGGCTGGGACAGGTCGAGGGCGTCGGGGCCCTTGGCCCACCTGGATCCCGGGTGCGGGGCGAGGTACTGGGAGACCAGGTCGTAGGCGGCGAACCAGTGGACCAGCTTCGGGCGGTCGATGCCGGCCCGGTACAGGTCCTCGATCTCGGCGCACAGCTGGTTGGTGACCTGCGGGGCGCGCTGCCAGTCGATGAACAGCTTGTTGTCGGTCCAGCGGACGACGTCGTGCTTGTGCAGGTAGGCGAAGAGGAGCTGGCCTCCGAGGCCGTCGTAGTTGCGCACCCGCTCGCCGGTGACCGGGAAGCGGAACATGCGGTCGAAGAGGACCGCGTACTGCACGTCACGGGCCTGCGGGACGCCGTCCTCCTGGAGCTTCACGGCCTCCTTGAAGGCGGTGAGGTCGCAGCGCAGCTCTTCGAGGCCGTACATCCAGAACGGCTGGCGCTGCTTGATCATGAACGGGTCGAAGGGCAGGTCGCCGTGGCTGTGGGTGCGGTCGTGGACCATGTCCCACAGCACGAAGGCCTCCTCGCAGCGCTTCTGGTCGTGGACCATCGCGGCGATGTCCCCGGGCAGCTCCAGACCGAGGATGCCGACCGCGGCGTCGGTGACGCGGCGGAAGCGGGCGGCCTCGCGGTCGCAGAAGATGCCACCCCAGGAGAATCGTTCCGGCGCCTCGCGCACGGCGATGGTCTCGGGGAAGAGGACGGCGGAGTTGGTGTCGTACCCGGCGGTGAAGTCCTCGAACTTGATGCCGCAGAACAGCGGGTTGTCGTAGCGGGTGCGCTCCAGCTCGGCCAGCCACTCGGGCCAGACCATGCGCAGCACGACCGCCTCCAGGTTGCGGTCGGGGTTGCCGTTCTGCGTGTACATCGCGAAGACGACCAGGTGCTGGAGGCCGTCCGCGCGGTTCGCGGCGGGCTGGAAGGCCAGCAGCGAGTCCAGGAAGTCGGGCACCGCGAAGCCGCCCTCGGCCCAGCGCCGCAGGTCCTTCACGAGGGCCGCGTGGTAGTCGGCGTCGTGCGGGAGCAGCGGGGACAGCTCTTCCACGGCCTCGACGACACGCCGAACGGCGGCCTCGGCGTCGGCGCGCGCGGGGGCGCCCTCGGCCTCGAAGTCGATCGACCCGTCCTTGGACTGCCATGGCCGGATCCGCTCCACGGCATCCTTGAGCACAGGCCATGCCGGGTGCTCCACCACCCTGGTCATGGGAGGAACCCGGTCCCCCGTCGTCGCCTGCACAAGAATTTCCGTCATGTCCCATCCTCCACGGGAGAACCTCGCGTATGGAGACCGTATACATACGGCCTTCCTTCCAGCAAGAGCGATCACGGGAAGTTATCCTGCGCAACGCAATGGTCACCGAACTTTTTCCTGTCGAGTGCCATGAACACCGCGATTGCGGGTACGAGTTACCGCTTTCCCCAGATCGCCGCGATCCCTCGTGTACGCACGGGTCCATCACACGGCGTAGCCGTTAGGCTGCGGCCCTGCACAGAGCCGCCGTCGACGGAAGCGAGTTGAACTTTGAACTTCCTTACCATCGGTCATCGCGGAGTCATGGGTACCGAGCCCGAGAACACCCTCCGTTCCTTCGTCGCCGCCCAGCAGGCCGGCCTCGACGTCATCGAACTCGATCTGCACCTGAGCAAGGACGGCGCCCTCGTCGTCATGCACGACACCCACGTGGACCGCACGACCGACGGAACCGGCCCGATCGCCGAGAAGACCCTCACCGAGCTGCGCGCCCTGGACGCCGGGCGCGGGGAACGGGTGCCGGTGTTCGAGGAGGTGCTGGACACCGTCCGCTCGCCGCTCCAGGCCGAGATCAAGGACATCGCGGCGGCCCGGGCCCTGGCCGAGGTGATGCTCCGGCGGGACCTGGTCTCCCGGGTCGAGGTGTCCTCGTTCCACGACGAGGCGATCGCCGAGATCGGCCGGCTGGTGCCCGGCGTACGGACCGCGCTGATCGGCAGCCGGTTCGGCCCCGACATCGTGGAGCGCGCCGTCGAGGCCGGCGCCGGGACCGTCTGCCTCAACATCCGCCGGCTGACCCTGGAGGTCGTGGAGGCGGCCCGCAAGGCGGACCTGAAGATCATCGGCTGGGTGGTGAACACCCAGGACCACCTGCGCCTGGTGCGCGCGCTGGAACTGGACGGCGCCACGACCGACTACCCCGAGATCAAGCGCACCGGCCGCTTCACCGCCTGACCCACGGCAGGAACGTCACACCAGCGGCTTGACCAGCAGCTCGAACCGGAGGTCGTCGCGCTGCGGGATGCCGAAGCGCTCGTCGCCGTACGGGAAGGGCGTCATCCTTCCCGTACGGCGGTAGCCGCGCCGCTCGTACCAGGCGATGAGGTCGTCGCGCACCGAGATCACCGTCATGTGCATCTCGGTGACGCCCCAGGTCTCGACGGCCAGCCGCTCCGCCTGGGCGATGACCACCTTGCCGAGGCCGCCGCCCTGGAGCGTCGGGCTGACCGCGAACATCCCGAAGTAGGCGTAGGAGCCCCGGTGTTCGAGCTGGCAGCAGGCGACCACCCGGCCGTCCCGCTCCACGGTCAGCAGCCTGCTGTCGGGCGACTTGATGACCGCGAGCACACCCTCGGGGTCGGTGCGCTGCCCCTCGAGGATGTCCGCCTCGGTGGTCCACCCGGCGCGGCTCTCGTCCCCGCGGTAGGCCGACTCGACCAGCGCGACGAGGGTGTCCACATCGGCGTCCGTGGCGTCACGGAAGGTGAGTCCGGCGGTGGTCTCCATGCGGTGTATCTCCACTTCGGGGGCACGACTCGGGCACGGCCGAGCGTAACGCCCCCGCTAGGCTCGCCCGCATGGTGCACGTACTGAGCGGCCGCGTCCTGCTGCGCCCCACCGATCCGGAGCGTTCCCGCGTCTTCTACGGCGATCAGCTGGGCCTCGCCGTGTACCGCGAGTTCGGGACGGGCCCGGAGCGGGGCACGGTCTACTTCCTCGGCGGTGGCTTCCTGGAGCTGTCGGGACGCTCCGAAGCCCCGCCCGCCGCCGACGTGCGGCTGTGGCTCCAGGTCCCGGACGTGGCCGCGGCGCACCAGGAACTGCTCGCGAAGGGCGTCGAGATCGTCCGGCCGCCGGTGAAGGAGCCGTGGGGGCTGGTCGAGATGTGGGTGGCGGACCCGGACGGGACACCGATCGTGCTGGTGGAGGTGCCGGCGGACCATCCGATCCGGTACCGGCCCGGAATCTGACCGCATCCCGCGCGACACCGTTCGTTCCTCCGGCCTGGATATGCTCCGCCGACCGCCGTGGCCCCGAGGGCGTCGAGCAGTGGAGGAGTGGATGAGCGTGGACCTGACCGGCGCGGCCTGGGACAGACAGCGATGGGCCGCCCGGGCGTCGCTGACCGCGGCGGCGCTCGCCGTGCTGCTGCCGCTCGCCTACGGCGGATGGGGCGGAGTGCTGCTGCTCGCGGCCGGCCTCGCGGGCGCGGCCGTCACGGCGGCGGCGCTGTGGTGGACGCTGACCCGGCGCGGCCCGGAGCGCTGGCCGGCGGCCGTGGTCACGGTGGTCACGCCCACCCTGCTCGTGGTGCTGTTCGCGGTGGCCCTGGGCTGGACACTCCTGCTGTCCCTCGCGCTGTGGACCGTGGCCGTGTCGAGCGGACGGTACGCGCTGCGCAGCACCGGGCGCCTCCCGCGGCGGACGAAGGAGCACCGGGCGCGGCCGGTGCAGCGGCCGTTCCTGATCATGAACCCCCGTTCCGGGGGCGGGAAGGTCGAGCGGTTCGCGCTGAAGGAGAAGGCCGAGAGGCTGGGGGCGCGGGTCGTGCTGCTCGACCCGGAGGAGCACCAGGACGTGACCGCGCTGGCCCGGCAGGCCGTGGCCGAAGGGGCGGACCTGCTGGGCGTCGCGGGCGGTGACGGCACCCAGGCGCTGGTCGCCGCCGTCGCCGCCGAGCACGACCTGCCGTTCCTCGTCGTCTGCGCCGGGACCCGCAACCACTTCGCCATGGACCTCGGCCTCGACCGCACGGACCCCTCGACCTGCCTGGACGCACTCACCGACGGGGTCGAACTGCACGTGGACCTCGGTTTCGCCGGGGACCATCCGTTCGTCAACAACGCCTCCTTCGGCGCGTACGCGGCGGTCGTGCAGAGTCCCGCCTACCGTGACGACAAGATCGGCACCACTCTGGAACTCCTGCCCGATCTGCTCACCCGCCAGCGGGGCCCGCGTCTGACCGCACGGGTCGGCGACACGACCCTGGAAGGTCCCCAGGCGGTGCTGGTGAGCAACAACGCCTATCGCACAGGCGATCCGGCCGGCCTCGGCCGGCGCCGACGGCTGGACTCGGGGCGACTCGGGGTGCTCGGCGTCAGGGTGGACAGCGCGGCCGAGGCCGCGGCACTGCTGCTCGCTCCCGATCCGCAGGGGCTCGTGGTGCTGTCCGCGCGGGAGGCGGTCGTCGACGCCGACCGGACGGAGATCGAGGTCGGCGTCGACGGCGAGGCACTGGTCCTGCCCACCCCGGTCCGCTGCCGTATCGCCCCCGGGGTACTGCGTGTCCGGGTACCGCGGAAACGGCCCGGGGTGCCGGTGGAACAACCGCGCCTGAACTGGCGGCGGTTGCGGAAGCTCGCGGCGACGGCCGGGCGGGGGTGAGCCGATTGGGTGCAGCCCGGGTCAGCCGGGCTCCTCCCCCTGGGCCAGCGGTGTCACCGTCACCTGGTCGATGACGGGGGCGTACGCGGAACGCCGGCCGTAGGTGTCCTCGGTGCCGCCCGTGAGGTCGGGGAGCCGGTCGGCGGTGAAGGTGAGGGCGTTGGCGCCCTGGCGCAGGGTCACAGGCACGGCGAGCGTCCAGAAGTTGTTGAAGTGGAAGGTCGTGGGGAACAGCACCCGGTGCCCGGGGCCGCCGTTGACGGAGATGTCGGCGTGGCGGCAGACCGGGTCCGGGTTGTAGTGCGTGGAGGGCGGCTGCTCGCCGTTGGAGTAGCGCACGGTCAGCACGTGGCGTCCGGCGTGGTCCGCGGTGACCGTCAAGGAGAGCGCGTTGGCCGGCCCGGCGCCGACTCCCTCGACCGCCTTGCCGCCGTGGGCGCAGGAGTGTCCGGCCACCCTCGCGGTCCCGGTCAGGACGCCCTCCTCGGCGGCATACACGCTCGTGGGCAGCAGTCCGCGCGAGGGGGCGATCCGCAGCCGGTCCACGATCAGGCGGTCCGAGGTGCCGGTGACGGTGATCCTGTTGACGCCGCCGGCCAGGAAGAGCGGGACGGCGCCGCGCTCGACGCCTCCGATCTCCTCGCCGTTGACGCTCAACGCCCCTTCCCCTGGCCCGAGTACGTCGACGGTCACGGAGGCCTCGCCGTCGTCGGCCGCGTGCGCCCAGAAGGTGACGGTGCCGCCGCGCGGGAGCACGGCGACTCCGGGCCCCGAGGCACCTCGATGGGCGTGGCTGACCCGGGCGCCCCCGCCGAGATCCGCGAACTCGGCGTCGTACAGGGCGGTTTCGTCCTCGTCCCGCAGGACGAGGTCCAGCTTGTCGACGACCGCGTCGCCCTGGGTGACACCGAGGTCGGGGTCCCGGGCGGCGAGGGTGATCCGGTGCCGGCCCGCGGTCAGCCGCACCCACGTGTCGGTGTGCCCCCACACCGCCCACTTGTAGCCGAGCGGCAGCCGCAGTTCGCGCGGGTCCTCGCCGTCCACGCGCAGGAAGACGTTGGTGGGGCCCTGTTCGCGCACGAGGTCCGCGAGATTGTGCGAGTTGGCGAACACCAGCAGGTCGTACGTGCCGTCCTGCGGGACCTCGACGTCGAAGGCGAGCACCGCGTCGGAGCCGGTGCGCAGGCCGCCCACGTGGTAGCCGCCGGAGGTGGCGAACCGGTCGACGGCGGTCGGTGAGCCCTCGGGCCCGTTCCTCGTGCAGCCGCCCGTGCAGGTCGCGTCCTCGGCTTCGTACGTCCCTCGCCAGCGCGCCGCCGGCGGCAGGGACGCGGCACCGTTGCCGCCGGGCGAAAGGATCACCTGGTAGGCCGACATGGCGTCGAGACCGGTCAGACTGACCGTCACCCTACCTTCCGTGACCGGGAGTTCGTCGTCCCGCAGCCGCAACGGCTGTTCCGAGGCACCCACTTGGCCCGTCCAGGGGATCTCCACGAGCCGCGCGTGGACCACGGCGCCGAAGACCTCCTCGTCCACGTGCTCGAAGACGAGGTCAGCGGCGCCGCCGGCTCCCCCGAACAGCGCCCGGGCCTGCCGCTTCTCGCGGTCGAGGGTGGCGACGCCCTGGAGGGTGTACTGCACGTTGGGGTACGGGGCGACGACCCGGACGGTGTTGCCGGTCAGCTGTCCGTAGGCGTTGTACAGCCACCACTGGCCGTTGGCCTTGTTCGCCTCCACCGCCGAGTCGTTGAGATTACCGGCGATGTTCCAGTAGGCGAGGTCGGCGTCGACCTTGGACTCCTCGATCGCGGCGATCCACTGGATCATCTGGCCGGGCACCGAGACGTGGTAGTTGTGGGCGTACTCGTTGATGTTGACGGGCAGCGGGCCGATGCCCAACTCCTGCTCCAGAGCGCGGTACTCGGCTATGTTGGTGCGCACCTCGGCGGGCGAGGACAGTTCGTGCCAGGTGACGATGTCGGGGAGCACGTCACGGGACTTCGCGAACTCCAGGAAGTCCCTGACCTCGGGGTACAGAATGCAGGTGTTGGGTCCGGCGATGCGCGCGTCCGGGTCGAGGTCCCTGATGAGACGGCAGGCGGCCTCCCAGGCGCCGAAGTATTGGTCGGGCCGGGTCCGCCAGGAGATTCCGTCGTAGCTCCACTCCCCCTCGCCGAACATGTTGCCCTCGGGCTCGTTGAACGGCACGTACACGACGTGCGACCTCAACTCCCCCAGGGTCCGCACGTGTTCTACCTGGCGGCGGATCACGTCCAGGTGTCCGGCGAGCCGCTCCTCGCCGGTGGCGCCTGGCCACTCGTAGGGGAAGCCGCGGTAGAAGTCGGGCAGATAGACGTAGACGTCCTTGCCGCCGGCCGCCACGAAGGGCGGCAGGATCTCCAGGGCGTCACCGCCGGGATGCTGGGCGCCGTCCTGGGCCTTGGTGGTCACCGTGCGCGGGTACATGCCCTCGACCACCACGCGGCTGGGCACTCCGTCGCCGTAGAGGCCGTAGAGCGTGCCGCTCGCTCCGCCGTGGAAGGGGCCGGTCTCGGTGCCGAGGTCGATGGTGAGCCGGTCGGGGGTGGGGCCTTCGGCTGTCACGGCAACCATCCTTCGTTCGATATTCCGGACGACGGTCGATGATCCGACGATGATCCGCACCGACCTGGACGAACGTAGGAACCGGGACCGGGCCGCGTCAACAGGCGACGAGTTCAAGAACTTCCGAAACCGCAGGCCGGGGCGTCAGGCCCGCAGCGATGCGGGGCTGCCCTCCCGTCAGGCCCGCAGCACCCCGAGGCTGCCCTCCAGCCGGGCGAGCAGTTCGCCGAGCCGGGTGGCGAGTTCCTCCCGCGCCTCGGGGGCGAGGACGGACAGCACGGCCGTCTCGTACGCCAGTTGCTCGGGCAGGATCCCGTCGACCAGCTCGCGCCCGGCGTCGGTGAGCCGGACGTGGGCGACCCGGCGGTCGCGGGTGTCGCCCCGGCGCTCCACCAGCCCCCGCTCGGTGAGCTGCTTGAGGCGTTTGGTGACGGCGGCGCCGGAGGAGAAGGTCTCGCGGGCCAGGTCGCCCGGGGTGAGTTCGTGGCCGGTGCGACGCAGGGCGCCGAGCAGGTCGAACTCGGGGCGGCTGAGCCCGGCCCGGCGCAGCGGGGCGTCCTCTGCCTGCTGGAGGAGGGCGGCGCAGCGGTTGACCCGGCCGATGATCTCCATGGGGCCGGTGTCGAGACCCGGGTGGACGGTCTGCCACTGCCGGACGACGGCGGCCACGGTGTCGTTCCTCGTCGTGTCCGCCGCTCGCCCGTTCGGTGCCGTCATGCGTCTGCGCCCTCCGCTCTGTGGTGCCGGACCGTCGCGGCCGCTCTGTGGTGCCGGACCGTCGCGGCGAGCGTACGGTGTCCGTTCCGCTCGGCCTGCACGACCCTCTCCTGGGGCAGGGCCCGCTGCCACCATTCGCCGGAGGCGGCCTCGACTCCGGCGCGCAGGTCCACCAGGGCGGCGGCGAGGGCGCACCGGGCGTGATCGAGCGCGCCGGGTGCCGGGCGGGGCTCCGCGAGGAGCCGTGCGGTGCGCTCCCGCGCCTCTTCCACGGCGGCCAGTGCCTGCTCGACCCGGTCGCCGGCCCGCCGGTTGGTGACGGCGACGGCGGCGAGGAATCCCACCACGGCGCCGACGAGGGTGTCCACGAGCCGCTCGGTGATCAGCCGGCCCGGCTCCTGGTATCCGGCGAACTCGGTGACGAGCAGCGCCATCGGGGTCACACAGATGCTGCCCAGCCAGTAGTTGCGGGCGATGAGCGCCTCGGCGCCGAAGTTGAACGCGAGGCAGCACAGCACGAGCGCCGCCGCCCCGAGGTGCGCGAGCGGGACCACGGCGGCGAACACCAGCACCCCGACGAGGTTGCCGACGACCCGCTGGACGCCCCGGCTCCAGGTGAGGGTGATGTTGGCCTGGTAGAGGGAGGCCGCGGTGACCAGCGCCCAGTAGGGACGGCCGACGCCGAGCGCGAGGGAGACGTATCCAGCCAGGGCGCAGCCGAGGGCGGTGCGCACGGCGATCGGGGCAAGGAGTCCGAGGGCGCGCCAGAAGGGGTGGGCGGGGAGGGCCAGTTCGACGTCCACGCCGAGGAGTTCGTCGTCGTACGGCGTCCTGGGCACCGGTCCGTTGCCGCGCAGTGCGCGGGCCCAGGCGCGCAGTCGGGCCGGGTCCGTGTCGGCGGGGGCCGCGAGGGCGATCTCGGCGCGGACGACGAGGCGTTCGAGCGCGCGCCGGGTCTCGGAGCGGGCTCCGCGCGAGAGGAGGGTGTGCCAGGCGGCCTGGACGGCGGTGTGGGCGGTCCGGCTCTCGGGAGTCAGGGCGGTGTCGGCGGTCCGGCCCTCGGGAGTCAGGTCGGTGTCGGCGCCTCCGCTCACCTCGGTCCGGCCGGAGTGGGCGCCTTGGCTCGCCTCGGTCCGGCCGGCGTGGGCGTTTCGGCTCTCCACGTACGCCGCGGCGGCGAGCAGTGCGTGGGCGGTGGCCCGTCGCTCCGGGCCGTGCGGGCGCAGCAGTCCGGGTGCCATGCAGATCAGCCAGGCCCAGACGCCCGCGGCGAGGGCCAGGGCGAGGTGGCCGGGGACCTGGGCGAGGGTCTGCGGGGCGAACAGGGCTGCGGAGCTGATGAAGGTGAGGATCACGTGCCCCGGCGGGCCGATCCGGGTCGCGTCGCACAGGGCCTTCTGCACGGCGGCCACCAGGGCGCCGACGGTGACGAGGACGACCGCGCTGCCGCTGAGGGAGGCGGCGACCAGGGCGACGCCGAGGCCGGTGACCATCCCGAGCAGCACCCAGGCCAGGGCGCGGGCCCGGGCGGCGTAGGGCCGGTTGTGGGCGTACAGGGCGCACAGGGAACCGGCCATGGTGTACATCGCCAGATCGAGCCGGCCGAGGACCAGCAGGGTGAGGTTGGGCGGGGCGACCGCGACGACCACGCTGAGGGCGGGCTTGAACCAGATGTCGGAGGGCCTGCCCAGGCGCAGCACACCGGTCAGCGGAAGACGCACGTTCATGGCCACAACCTTAATAGGTGTTTTACCTGTAAATGATATACGGCACCTGCTCCGACCTGTTGTGCTCCGTCGCACGCTCCCCTCGTACACCCTTGCGCTCGATTGCGCGCCGCACGGCCCGGGCATTCCTTGACCGACCGTCGACGGGGGAGGTGGACGTGCACGGACCGGCTTCGCCCGGCTGGCTGCTGGTGGCACTCTGCGCGGCGACCGGGGCGTACTGCCTGCTGCGGATGCGCAGCGGCGTCGAGGAACAGCGCCGGACCGCGGGCGGCGAGGCGCTGATGGGTTTCGGCATGGCCGCGATGGCCGTACCGACCGCCGTGTTCACGCCGCCGTCGTGGGCCTGGCCGCTCTACACGGCCGTGTTCGGGGCCGCCGCGCTGCGCGCGCTGTGGGCGGCCCGCACGAGCGCCCACCATCTGCACCACCTGGTGGGGGCCGGGGCCATGGTCTACATGGCGGTGGTGATGGCGACCTCGACCGGACACCACGCCGGCGCGGGCGTGCCCCTGGTGACGGGCCTGCTGCTCCTCTACTTCACCGGTTACGTCCTGCGGTCCGGCGTCCGTCTGATACCCGTCACCGCCGGCACCGGAGCCGTCGGCTGGGCCGACCGGCCCGAGCTCGCGCGGGCGTGCCGGCTGTCGATGGGTATCGCGATGGTGACCATGCTGCTGACGATGTGAGACGGGGGCGCGCCGGGCCTGCCGCCTCGGGCCCGGCCGCACGGTCGCTTCCGGCGAGGCCGGCCGGTCGCCTTCGACGAGGTCGCATGGTCGCCTTCGGCCAGGTCGCCCGGTCACTCTCGGCGCGGCCGCCCGGTCACCTTGGGCGCGGCCGCCCGGAGCCGCCCTGGCCCCGGGAATTCGCCTCAAGGCGCACCGGTCGGCGAGGATCGTTGGTATGCACACCTCGTCCGTCGCCTCCCCGCCCCGACCGTCGGAGCACCGGACCACGGCTCGCGCCACCGGTGTCCTCGCCCTGTGCTCGGTGCTGCTGCTCGTGCTGGTCGTCGCCGGGTGGAGCCCGCTGCTCACCGCCGACGGCGACATCGCCGACACCACCCACCGCTGGGCGGTGGACGAACCGGGGCTCACGCATGTCTTCCGGATCCTCTCCGACTGGGTCTGGGACCCCTGGACGATGCGCATCCTGGCCGCGGCCGCGGCGATCTGGCTGGTGTGGCGGCGCAACGCCCGCTGGACTGCCGTGTGGCTGGTGGCCGCCTGCGCAGTGGGCACCCTGGTCCAGCAGGTCCTGAAGGCCGCGGTCGGCCGCGAACGCCCGGTCTGGCCGGACCCCGTCGACACCGCGCACTTCGCCGCCTACCCCTCGGGACACGCCCTGACGGCCACAGTCGTGTGCGGCCTCCTGCTGTGGCTCCTGCATCGCGAAGGCGTCGGCGGCGCCCTGTGGGGCACGGCCCTGGCCGTCTCCGTGCTGTCCGTCGCGGGCGTGGGCCTCACCCGCATCTGGCTGGGCGTCCACTGGCCCTCGGACGTGCTGGGCGGGTGGGTCCTGGGCGCGACCCTGGTGGGGCTGGCGATCCTGGTCCACCGGCGATGGGGGCCGGGGGCGGGCCCGCACGGCCACTGAGCACGTACGCCTAGGATCGCCGCATGACTGCCGTCCTCTTCGACTTCTCGGGCACCCTCTTCCGGATCGAGTCCCCCGAGTCCTGGCTGCGGGCCGTCCTCGACGAGGCGGGACTCACCCTCGACGAGGCCGAGTCGACGCGTGCCGCGCGGGCACTGGAGAGCGCGGGTGCGCTGCCCGGCGGGGCGGCGCCCGCGATACCGATGCCGGACGAGGTCGCCGCGGTGTGGGGAGTGCGGGACGAGAGCGCCGAACTGCACCGCGCGGCCTACACGGGACTCTCGCGGCTGGTCCCGCTTCCGGACCCGGCCCTGCACGACGCCCTGTACGAACGGCACATGTCCCCCGCCGCCTGGCAGCCGTACCCCGACGCCGCCGAGGTGCTGCGCACGCTGAGCGAGCGCGGGATCGGGGTGGGCGTGGTCAGCAACATCGGCTGGGACCTCCGGCCCGTCTTCCGCGCGCACGGCCTCGATCGGTACGTCGACGCGTATGTGCTGTCGTACGAGCACGGCGTCCAGAAGCCGGACCCCAGGCTCTTCAAGACGGCCTGCACGGCGCTCGGCGTCGAGCCGGGGGACGTCCTGATGGTCGGCGACGACCGGCGGGCGGACGGCGGTGCGGCGGCCCTGGGCTGCGGAGTGCACTTCGTGGACCATCTGCCGGTGGCGCGACGCCCCGACGGGCTGCGGCCGGTCCTGGATCTGGTGGACTGAGAACCCGATCGGCGCCCGGAGATCGACGGCCGAAAACGGGGCGGCCACCCCGCCAGGAAGGTCGCCTGAGGCCACTACCGGGGCGAAAGCCCGCCCACCCTGGACGATCCCCCGCGTCGCCCAGAGCAGGCGGCAGCCCCGAACAGGCCTTTTGCGGGCCTGCCCGGATGCGCTGAGTATAGTTGGCTGAAAGCCAGTCAACGCAGGAGTCCAGCATGTCCCCGCGCAGCGCCTCGGTCAATGAAGAGTTGCGCCGCCGTTCCCGGGAGCGACTCCTGCAGGCGGCCATCGAACTGGTCTCCGAGCGCGGATACGAGGCCACGACCCTCGGCGACATCGCGGACCGGGCGGGTTCGGCGCGCGGCCTGGTGTCGTACTACTTCCCCGGCAAGCGCCGACTGGTGCAGTCCGCCGTGCACCGGCTCATGCACCGCACGCTGGAGGAGGCCCTGGAACGCGAGCCGCGGACCGAGGACGGCCGGGAGCGGATGGCGCGGGCCATCGACGCCGTCCTCGGCCTGGCCCGGGACCGGACCGTGCTGATGCGTCAGCACATGGCCGGCCTGCTCGACACCGACGGGTTCGTGCAGTGCCCCGAGCAGCAGCGCCTGGCCGAACTGCTGCGGGACACCATGGAGCGGCACGGCTCCCAGACGGTCGAGACCGACTACCCGATGCTGCGCTCCCAACTCATGGGCGCGGTCTACGCCATGGTCGTCCCCAACGTCCCGATGCCCCTCGCGACCCTGCGCGCCGAGCTGTTCACGCGGTACCGGCTCGACTGGGAACAGGGCGTCCCGCCGGGCACCGAGGCGCCCGGCGGGACGTGTGACGCGGATCTTTCGCGGTTCTTCGACACGGGCCCGGAGCCCGGGGTTCAGTCGAAGTAGTCCGGCTGCGTCTGGACGTTGAGCTCGCCGAGCCGCACCTTCCTGGCCGGATCCGTCCGCTTGTCACTGAGCTTCAGGACGTCGAAGCCTTTGACGATGTCGTTGGAGTAGATGTAGCCGTTGTAGTAGTACGCCGACCAGGCCCCGCCGGTCTGCATGGTGGTCGTGTTGAGCGGGCCACGTTCGAACCAGGCGATCTCCCGGGGCTTCGACGAGTCGGTGAAGTCCCAGACGGACACGCCACCCTGGTACCAGGCCTGGACCATGAGGTCCTTGCCCTTGACCGGGATCAGCGAGCCGTTGTGGGCGACGCAGTTCTCGGTGTCGGCCTGGTAGCGGGGGATCTTGTAGTAGCTGCGGAAGACGAGCTTGCGCTTGTCGCCCTTGCCGACGATGTCGTAGATGCCGTCGGCGCCGCGGTTCGGGCCGATCGCCGCGTTGCAGGTGGCCGCACCGCCGCCGCCCAGCTCGTCCGTGAAGACGACCTTGTTCGCCTTCTGGTTGAAGGTCGCCGAGTGCCAGAACGCGAAGTTGACGTTGTCCTGCACCCGGTCGATGACCTTCGGGTGCTCCGGGTCCTTGATGGAGAACAGGATGCCGTCACCCATGCAGGCGCCCGCCGCGAGGTCCTTGTCCGGGAGCACCGTGATGTCGTGGCAGCCGGTGGTCTTGGAGACGCCCGGGTTGGTGGGTGCGCCGGGGTTGCCGCCGCCGTCGGGGCCTTCACCCGGGAAGAGCACGGGGAAGTTCACGACCGCCGCCTGCTCGGGGGCGTTGCGCGGGACCTTGATGACCGAGATGCCGTCGTGCGGGGGCTGGCAGTCGGGGTACGCGGCGTTCGGGGAGTACGAGGAGACGTAGAGGTAGACGTCCCTGCGCTCCGGCACCAGCGTGTGGGTGTGCGAGCCGCAGGCGGTCTCCACGGCGGCGACGTACTTCGGGTTGCGCTTGTCGCTGATGTCGAAGACCTTCATGCCCTCCCACGAGGACTTCTCGGTCACCGGCTGGGTGGTGCTGTTGCAACTGCTGTCGCTGCGCGAGGAGTCGGTGGAGAGGAACAGCAGGTTCCCGGACACGGAGATGTCGTTCTGGGAACCGGGGCACAGCACCTGGGCGACCGTCCTGGGTGCCTTCGGGTTGCTGATGTCGAAGATGCGGAAGCCGTCGTAGTTGCCGGCGAACGCGTACCGGCCCTGGAAGGCCAGGTCCGAATTGGTGCCGGGCAGCGCGTCCTTGGGGACGTTGACGAGGTGTTCGATGTTGGCGGAGTGGACGATCTCGTCCTGGCCGGGTATCTCGCCGTCGGCTATCGCCGCGCGCACCTCGGCCTCGGTGCTCCTGGACACCCCCTTGCCCGCGGTCGGCCCGTCCCCGGGGTCGGGGGTCGCGACGGCGGGAGCGGCGGCCAGCAGCGCGGCCAGGAGACCCGCGGCCGCTGCGGCAACTCCCCTGCGTCTGTGCCGGTTTCGGGACTCACTCAACAGGATCACTGTTTTCCTCCCTGTGCCGTTCATGTGGAACGGTTCACACGTCACCGCAGTATCGTCTGCGCCATGCACAGATCAAAAGAGGGCAACGAACCTGTAACGAGAGGACCATGGGTGGGTACTGTGCTTTTCGGCCGCGTGCCGTACGTGACGGCCGTCCTGGCAGCCGCAGCAGCCCTGGCCCTCGCGGGCTGCGACTCCGGCGCGGACCCCAAGTCGGCCCCGGCGAGCGGGCCTTCGGTGCTGGTGCCGGGCAAGCCGGGTGAGGCGAACCGCACGCTCTCCGCGCAGGACGCGGAGGAACAGCGTGCCGACGACGACACCCCCAACTCGGCGGACGTCTCGTACGCCCGGATGATGATCGCGCACCACACCCAGGCCCTGGAGATGACCGAACTGGTCCCGCAGCGAGCCGAGTCGGCGAAGCTCAAGGCCCTCGCCGAGCGGATCGCGGCCGCCCAGGGGCCGGAGATCGAGTCGATGAGGGCCTGGCTGAAGGAGCACGGCAAGTCCGAGAAGAGCGACGGGCACCTGCACGCCGCGATGCCCGGCATGGCGACCGAATCCCAGCTGAAGAACCTGCGCGCGGCGAAGGGGAAGGCGTTCGACGAGCTCTTCCTCACGCTGATGGTCACTCACCACCAGGGGGCGATCACCATGGCGACGGAGGTGAAGGGGCAGGGCAACAACATCCGCATCGAGGAGATGGCGGACGACGTGGTGGCCCAGCAGACGAGCGAGATCAACCGGATGCGGGACATGCTCTGAGCAAGGCCTGCTCCACAGCTCTGCTCAGCGGCGGGCGTGACGAGGTGTCAGGAAGCCGGCGTCGCGCGCCTGGGAGATGAGCCGGAGCGACTTGCGGCGGCTGTGCCCGGTCGCGCACATCACCGCGAGGACCGGGTCGACGCCGTCCTCCTGGGCGGCCCGGTACTCCTGTGCGATCAGCCAGCGCCCCTCGATCCCGCGGGGCCAGGCCGGGCGGGCGCGGCGCGGCCCGCCCGTCTCTCCAGCGGCCTCCGCCCCGGGCTCCCTGCCGCACGCCTCGAAGAGCGGCCCCTCGATCCAGTCGGCAAGCACACCCAGGTCGTCGAGCGACAGCGCGGGCTGCGCCCGGACGTCCTCCAGGGACACACCGTCCCCGGTCACGACCGCGAGCGTGTCCACCCTGGCGCCGTCGGCGAAGGCCAGCCGGACGTGGAACCACGCCGTCGCGCCCCCGTCCTCCCGCACTTCCCACGCGGGCCACACGGACACGCTGCCGTCCGTCGGACAACGATCAGAAAGATTAAGAAAGGATGCTTCTAGCACACACGCAACGTAACCGCATGATCACATTCCATACGAACGGACACGCACGCCGAGGTGCCTCCGGCACCCTGTCAGAGCAGCTCCGGCGGTGCGATCCTGGAGAGGTCAGCGACTCCTCTCGTAAGGAGTTCAGCCGTGCTGCGTGTCGCCGTCATCGGCTCCGGGCCCAGCGGCTGCTACACCGCCCAGAGTCTCGTCCAGCAGGACCCCGACGTGCTCGTCGACGTCCTGGACCGGCTGCCCTGCCCCTACGGCCTGGTGCGCTACGGCGTGGCACCGGGCCACGAGAAGATCAAGTCGCTCCAGAACAACCTGCGCACGGTCCTGGAGCACGACCGGGTGCGGTTCCTCGGCGGAGTCGGGATCGGTCCGGGCGGAGTGCCCGCCGCGCGGTTGCGCGAGCTGTACCACGCCGTGGTCCACTGCGTGGGCGCCGCGACCGACCGCCACCTGGGCATCCCGGGCGAGGACCTGCCGGGCAGCTGGTCGGCGACGGAGTTCGTGTCCTGGTACAGCGCGCACCCCGACTCCACGGCCGACGGTTTCGTCGCCGGCGCCCGCTCGGCGGTGGTCATCGGCGTGGGCAACGTGGCGGTCGACGTGACCCGGATGCTGGCGCGCGGGGCGACGGAGCTCAGCGCCACCGACATCCCGCAGTCCGCGCTGACCGCACTGGCGGCCAGCGGGGTGACCGACATCCACATGGTGGGCCGGCGCGGCCCCTCCCAGGCCCGCTTCACCACCAAGGAGCTGCGCGAGCTGGGCTCGCTGCCGGACGTCGAAGTGGCGTTGCGGGAGCAGGAGTTGGCGCTGGACCCGGCGTATCCGGACCCCGCTGCCCTGCCCGCGCCGCAGCGCCGGAACGTGGAGGTGCTACGGGGCTGGGCGGCGGCCGCCCCGCGGCCGGCACCCCGCACGATCTCGTTGCGTTTCTTCCTCCGTCCGGTCGAACTCCTCGCCCACGGCGGCCGGGTGGGCGCGGTCCGCTTCGAACGGACGGCGCCCGACGGCAGCGGGGGCGTGCGCGGCACCGGTGAATTCGAGGAGATCGAGGCGCAGTTGGTGCTGCGGTCGGTGGGCTACCGGGGCCTGCCGGTGGAGGGACTGCCGTTCGACGCGGAGAGCGGCACGGTACCCAACGTGTACGGCCGTGTCGTGCGCGGCTGCTTCGTCATGCGGGGCGAGTACGTGGCCGGCTGGATCAAGCGCGGCCCGACCGGAGTGATCGGCACCAACCGCCCGGACGCCAAGGAGACGGTGGCCTCCCTGCTCGAGGACGCCCCCGCCCTCGTACAGCGCGAACTGCCCGGTGACCCGCTCGACGCGCTGCGAGCGGACGGAGTCGAGCCGGTGGAATGGGCGGGCTGGTGCGCGATAGAGCACGCGGAGGCGGAGCTGGGGGCGTCCCTGGGCCGGCGCGTGGTGAAGCTCCCGGACTGGCAGTCCCTGCTGCATGCCGCTCAGGGGACGCCTCCGGAGCACCCGGCAACTCATGGGCAACACGCCTGAAATCAACAAACTGTGCAAGGAGCTTACGGTCCCCCCATGACCCAGCACCCTGTCCTGACCAAGCACCCCGTCGACGAAGTCCCCCCGGTCCGGCAGCTCGCCGCCTTCGGCCTCCAGCACGTGCTCGCGATGTACGCCGGCGCGGTCGCCGTCCCCCTGATCATCGGCAGCGCGATGAAGCTGTCGCCCGCGGACCTCGCGTACCTCATCACGGCCGACCTCCTCGTGTGCGGCATCGCCACGCTCATCCAGTGCGTCGGCTTCTGGCGTTTCGGCGTACGGCTCCCCATCATGCAGGGCTGCACCTTCGCGGCCGTGTCCCCGATGGTGCTGATCGGCACGACCGGCGGCGGACTGCCCGCGATCTACGGCTCGGTGATCGTCGCCGGATTGGCGATCATGCTGCTCGCACCGGTCTTCGGCAGGCTGCTCCGCTTCTTCCCGCCCCTGGTCACCGGCACCGTGATCCTGATCATCGGGATCTCGCTGCTGCCGGTCGCGGGCAACTGGGTGGCCGGTGGCGTCGGCTCCGCGGACTTCGGCGCGCCGAAGAACATCGCGCTGGCCGTGTTCGTGCTGGCGGTGGTGCTGGGTGTGCAGCGGTTCGCCCCGGCCTTCCTGAGCCGGATCGCGGTACTGATCGGCATCGTGGTGGGCCTGCTGGTGGCCGTGCCCTTCGGGTTCACGGACTTCGACGGGGTCGGAGACGCCGACTGGGTCGGGATCAGCACCCCGTTCCACTTCGGTGCGCCCACCTTCGAGTTCTCGGCGATCGTGTCGATGCTGGTGGTGGCGCTGGTGACGATGACCGAGACGACCGGCGACCTGATCGCGGTCGGCGAGATGACGGACCGCAAGGTGCAGCCTCGCTCCCTCGCGGACGGTCTGCGCGCGGACGGCCTCTCCACCGTGCTCGGCGGCGTCTTCAACACCTTCCCGTACACGGCGTACGCGCAGAACGTCGGCCTCGTCGGGATGACCCGGGTGCGCAGCCGCTGGGTCGTCGCCACGGCCGGCGGCATCCTGGTGCTGCTGGGACTGCTGCCCAAGCTGGGCGCGGTGGTCGCGGCGATTCCGGCACCCGTGCTCGGGGGCGCGGGCCTGGTGATGTTCGGGACGGTGGCGGCGAGCGGCCTCAGGACCCTCGCCCAGGTGGACTTCAGGGGCAACAACAACCTGACGGTGGTGGCCGTCTCGGTCGCCATGGGGGTGCTGCCGGTCGGGGTGCCGACGATCTACGGGAAGTTCCCCGACTGGTTCCAGACGGTGATGAACAGCGGGATCAGCGCGGGCTGCCTGACGGCGATCGTGCTGAACCTGCTCTTCAACCACCTTCCCGCGAGGTCCGGTTCAGCCGCTCCCGACCCGGACGGCCTGGCGGGCGGCGGCGTCGAGGAGGGCGTCGAGAAGCCCCGGGAAGAGATCGTCTAGGTCGTCCCCGCGCAGGCCGTTCATCTTGGCCGTGCCCTGGTAGACCTGGCGGATCACCCCGCTCTCGCGCAGCACCCGGAAGTGGTGGGTGGTCGTCGACTTGGTGACAGGCAGGTCGAAGTGCGAGCAGGAGAGCTCGGCGCCGGCCGCGGCGAGCTCCCGCACGATCCGCAGGCGCATCGGGTCGGAGAGCGCGTGCAGGACGCCCTCCAGGCGGATCTCGTCGCGCTCGGGGTGCGGAAGATCCCGGCTGCTGACGGCAGGGGAGGTCACGGCGGCTCACTTCTTCCGGTCTACCGGTGTTCCGGGAAAGCTTCGGGCGAGCCCATAGTACGAGAACTCTCGTAGTTTGACATCTGACGTACTACGGTGTCTATCGTACGAGTCGACCAGCACCGGTCCCGTGACGATTGGAGCCCGCCGTGAGCGCACTCTTCGAGCCCTTCACCCTGCGCGATGTGACGATTCCGAACCGGGTGTGGATGCCGCCGATGTGCCAGTACTCGGCCGCCGCGGAGGGTCCCGGGACCGGCGCCCCGAACGACTGGCACTTCGCGCACTACGCGGCCCGCGCGGCAGGCGGGACGGGTCTGGTCGTCGTCGAGGCCACCGGCGTCAGCCCCGAGGGCCGCATCTCCCCCTACGACCTCGGCATCTGGAACGACACCCAGGTCGAGGCGTTCCGTCGCATCACCCGCTTCCTGGTATCGCAGGGCACCGTCCCGGGCATCCAGCTCGCCCACGCCGGCCGCAAGGCCGCCACCGACCAGCCCTGGAAGGGCGGCGCGCCCCTCGCCCCGGACCGCCTGGGATGGCAGCCGCTGGGCCCGAGCCCGGTGGCCTTCGACGACAAGCACCCGGTCCCGGCAGAACTGACGACCGCTCAGATCGCCTCAGTGGTGGGACAGTTCGCCGACGCGGCCCGTCGTGCCCTCGCCGCCGGCTTCGAGGTCGCCGAGATCCACGGCGCCCACGGCTATCTGATCGGCAACTTCCTCTCCCCGCACAGCAATCGGCGCACCGACGAGTACGGCGGCTCCTACGAGAACCGCACCCGCTTCGCGCTGGAGGTCGTCGACGCGGTGCGCGCGGTCTGGCCCGACGACAAGCCGTTGTTCTTCCGCATCTCGGCGACCGACTGGCTGGAGGACGGCGGCTGGACCCCGGACGACACCGTCCGCTTCGCCCGCGACCTCCAGGCGCACGGCATCGACCTCCTGGACGTCTCCAGCGGCGGCAACGCGTCCGGCGTCCGCATCCCGGTCGACCCCGGCTACCAGGTCCCCTTCGCCGCCCGGGTCAAGGCCGAGACGACGCTGCCGGTGGCCGCGGTGGGCCTCATCACGGACGCCGAGCAGGCGGAGAAGATCCTCTCCAACGGCGAGGCGGACGCGGTCCTGCTGGGCCGCGAGCTGCTGCGCAACCCGTCCTGGGCCCGGCACGCGGCGCGCGAGCTGGGCGGGGACGTCCACGTGCCGGACCAGTACCACCGCTCGGTCTGACACCGGACGTCCCACCCAGGGGCACGCGGGGCTCAACCCGCCGTGCACGCCTTCCCGTTGAGCGTGAAGCCGCTCGGCGCCGCACTGTTGCCGCCGTGGTTCGCCTGGTAGCCGATGCCGACGCTCGCGTTCGGGGCGATCGTCCCGTTGTACGACACGTTCGTGGCGGTCACGGCCCCCGAACTCGGGGTGTACGTGGCGCCCCATCCGCCGGTGATGGACTGGCCGCCGGGCAGGGTGAAGGCGAGTCGCCAGCCGTTGATCGCCGACGTGCCGGTGTTGGTGACGGTGACCGAGGCCGTCAGACCGGTGCTCCAGGCGTTGGTCGTGGCCGTCACCTTGCAGGCGCCGGGCTCGGGTTGGGGCGCCGGCCCGCCGCCGTCCAGACCGAAGAAGGTCAGGGCCCGGGCGGCCATGCCCGCGCCGTAGGCGTTGTGGCCGACGCCCCGGAGACTGACGGCCTCCACGGGGGCGCGGTCACCGGTGGCGCCGTACCGGGTGCGGGTCCAGCCGGAGACGGGCGAGTCGGTGGCCGCGGGCGTCTGACCGACGCCGAGGACGTTCGTCCACTGCTTGATCTCCTCCCCGAAGTTGGGGTAGCGCAGCACGTCGTCCTCGGTGCCGTGCCACACCTGCATGCGTGGCCGGGGGCCGGTGTAGCCGGGGTAGGCGGCGCGCACCAGGTTGCCCCACTCCTGCGGGGTACGGATGATCGTGCCGCCCGCGCAGGCGCTGTTCCACTCCGAGCCGTCGGTGGTCGCGAAGCAGCCGAAGGGGACGCCGGCGAAGGCCGCGCCCGCCGCGAAGACGTCCGGGTAGTCGCCGAGCAGGACGTTGGTCATCATCGCGCCGGAGGAGTTGCCGGTGGCGTAGATCCGGGCGGTGTCGGCGGAGTAGGTGCGGACCGTCCAGTCGATCATCGACTTGATGCCGACGGGATCGCTGCCGCCGCCCCGCTTCAGGGCCTGCGGCGAGGACACGTCGAAGCACTTGCTGGCGCGGGTGACCGAGGGGTAGATCACCACGAAGCCGTGGGTGTCGGCCAGTCGGGCCCACTCGGTGCCGTTGTACATGGCCGGCCCCGAGCCCGTGCAGTAGTGAACGGCCACGACGACGGCCGGGTGCGGGGAGACGTTGGCCGGCACGTACAGGTACATCTGGAGGTTGCTGGGGTTCGTGCCGAAGCCCGTCACCTCGGTGAGGGTCGCGGCCGGTACCGCCTCGGTGCGTGCCGAGGCGGTGGGTGCGCAGAGGAGAACCGCCGCGAGTAACGACAGCACGGCCGTCAACGCCGAACACAGCCGACCGGTCGCGGAGTTGCGGGGGGTGGCGGACACGTCGATGCCCCTTTCCATCAGCGGGAGGAGTCGGGATCTCTCGGAAGGGAAGCGTCCGGCGAGCATCGTGGCATGCACATGGCCGCCATGGAAGCGCTCCCACACGTCGAAAGAATTCGCTTGACGCAAAGCGTTGACCAGAAAGCGCTTGCCCCCTACCTTCCGTTCAGTGATGTGAACGATTCCGCGGGATCTGATCCACACATCACCGCTCTGCACTGCACCCTGCGTTCAACATGGTGATCGCTCATCACATACATGTCCAAGCTCGCTCCATGCAGGCACCACGAAGGGACGCACCCCGCATGCGTACTCGCCCCCCACGTACACACGCGCAAAGATCCGCTCTGGCCGCCGGTGCGGCCGCGCTCGCGACGGCGGCCGCGCTGGCCGTCCCGCAGCCGGCCGGGGCCGCCGAGACCTCCCCCATCGGTTTCGGCGCCGGAACCACCGGCGGCGGCAGCGCTTCGGCGGTCACCGTCTCGACCCTGGCCGCCTTCAGGACGGCCGTCACGGGCAGCACGGCGAAGGTCGTGAAGGTCAACGGCCTGATCCCCCTGAGCGGCACGGTCGACGTCGGCTCCAACACCACGGTGCTGGGCGTCGGTTCGTCGTCCGGGTTCACCGGCGGCGGACTGCGGCTGAAGAAGGTCACGAACGTCGTCGTGCGCAACCTGAACATCAGCAAGCCCCTCGCGCCCGCCGACGGCATCGAGGTGCAGGCCTCGACCAGGGTGTGGATCGACCACAACTCCTTCTCGGCGGACCGCGATCACGACAAGGACTACTACGACGGTCTGCTGGACATCAATCACGCCTCGGACAACGTCACGGTGTCCTGGAACACCTTCAAGGACCACTTCAAGGGCTCGCTGGTCGGCCACAGCGACAACAACGCGAGCGAGGACACCGGTCACCTGAAGGTGACCTACCACCACAACTGGTTCAACGACGTCAACTCGCGCATCCCCAGCCTGCGGTTCGGCACCGGTCACTTCTACGACAACTACGTCGTCGGCGCCGAGACCGCGGTGCACTCGCGGATGGGCGCCCAGATGCTCGTGGAGAACAACGTCTTCCGCGGTACCGGAGTCGCCGTCACCACGAACCGGAGCAGTGACGTCGACGGCTACGCCAACCTGCGCGGCAACGACCTCGGCGGAGCCGCCACCGAGATCTCCCGCGTCGGCACCTTCACCGCCCCGCCGTACGGCTACTCCGCCGAGCCCGCGTCCTCCGTCGTCGCCTCGGTGACCGGCGGCGCGGGCGCCGGAAAGCTCTGACCACCCACATCGCTCAACCGTCCACCCCCTACGGAAGAAGGACTCGGGACATGACTTCTTCGACACCTCCACGCGCGCGTAAGCGTGCGCTGACCGGAGCCACGGCCGCACTCGGCCTCTCGATTGGCATGATCATGACCATGCAGGCACCGGTCGCGAGCGCCGCCACCTGGCCCTCCGCCAACGGCAGCCAGGCGGTCTCCTCGACCATCCAGCTGTCCGGCACCAAGGACTACGGGATGAAGCGCCTGTACGGCACCGGCGACCTGGGCAGCGGCAACCAGGACGAGGACCAGGGGCCGATCCTGAACCTGGCCGCCGGAACCGTCCTCAAGAACGTCATCATCGGGGCGCCCGCCGCCGACGGCATCCACTGCGCGGGCAGCTGCACGCTCCAGAACGTGTGGTGGGAGGACGTCGGCGAGGACGCGGCGACCTTCCGCGGCTCCTCGTCGTCCAACGTGTACACCGTCTCCGGCGGTGGCGCGCGGTCGGCCAGCGACAAGGTGTTCCAGTTCAACGGGGCCGGGACGCTCAACGTGTCGAACTTCGCGGTGCAGAACTTCGGCACCTTCGTGCGCTCCTGCGGCAACTGCTCGACGCAGTACAAGCGGACGATCAACCTCAACACCATCGAGGCGACCTACTCGGGGAACAAGCTCGTCGGCATCAACACCAACTACGGCGACAGCGCGACCCTGAAGAAGATCACGATCGTCGGCGACTCCGGCAAGAAGATCGTCCCGTGCCAGAAGTACATCGGGAACAACACGGGCAAGGAGCCGACCACCAACGGCAAGGACCCTGATGGCACCTACTGCAAGTACACGACCTCCGACATCACCTACAGGTAGTCCTGTCGGCAGGTGAACGCGGCCGTACGGAGCGTCTTTGCCCGACGCTCCGTACGGCCGCCGTGTCAGGCACCTCGGTCGCGCTGGGGGACGGTGTCCGCCAGCTCCCGCCGATAGGCCGCGTACGCGGACCGCAGCGGTACCCCCGGCCAGTCCGGCGGCAGGAGCTCGGGCGGCAGGACCGGATCGGCCAGCAGATGCCGTACGACCGCCGCGAAGCCGGTGAGCCGGTCCGCCGGCCGCTCCGCGCGGGCGACGTGGGCGAGCAGGGCCCGGGCGTCGGCCGCCCAGCCGTCGAGGGGCCACAGCGCGGCGGCCAGTTCGGGCCCGGGGCGGTCGAGGCGTGCCGTGCCGCGCTGGGCGACCGCGTCGAGGTCGTCGGGGAGCCGTCGCTGCAGGTTGGCGGGGCGCAGCCAGACGCCCTCACGGAGTTCCGCGAGTCTGAGGGCGGTCAACCGGGCGCGCAGCTCGGCGCGTTCGGCCGGGCCACGGCCCGTCGCGGTGATCACGACCATCTCCCAGTCGCCGCTCCACGCGCGCGTGGAGGGGTGCACGGCGTCGTCCTGGCGGCGCTGCCGCGCGAGCAGACGGTCACTGAGGCCGTAGACGGAGTCGGCGCGCCGCAGGTCACCGGCGCCGACCATCCGACTGAGCGCGGCACGCAGCGTGGAGCCGCCGACCCCGAACGGCTCCACCGCGCGGATCAGGTCCTTCACCGGCATCTCCGGCGGATGCGCGCCCAGCAGCAGGCTCAGCACGACCGACCGCGCGGAGAGCGGTCGCAGGTCCACCTCACCGGGCTGCACCGACACGTCCCTCCGCATGGCCAGCACTGTACGTCCTGTTGCACTATTGCTACGACCGCAGAGCATGTGCAACATGGGCTCCATGGCCTCCTCCCCCGCGCTCGAAGCGTCCGCCACCCACACCGTCACCAACCAGCCGCCGCCCCTCGCTCCCTACGACGCCTCCGCCGACGTCGTTCTTCTGGAGGGGCTGCGCCGCGAGGGCGCCGGCTGGGCCGAGGAGCAGGTGCGGCGGCTCGGGCTGCGGGCGGGCTCCGCAGAGGCCCAGGAATGGGCGGATCTGGCCAACCGGCACGAGCCGGTGCTGCGCACGCACGACCGTTACGGCAACCGTGTCGACGAGGTCGACTTCCATCCGAGCTGGCACCACCTGATGCGGACCGCCGTCGCCGAGGGGCTGGCCGGCACCCCGTGGGCGGAGGACCGGCCGGGCGCCCATGTCGCCCGCACCGCGGGCGGGTTGGTGTGGGGGCACACGGACGCGGGCCACGGCTGTCCCACGTCGATGACGTACGCGGCGATCCCGGCGCTGCGCCGGGAACCGGACCTGGCGAAGGTCTACGAGCCCTTGCTGACCGGCCGCGAGTACGAGCCGGAACTCAGGGTCCCGGCCGAGAAGCGCGGGCTGCTGGCGGGCATGGGGATGACCGAGAAGCAGGGCGGCTCCGACGTCCGCACGAACACCACGGCGGCCACGCCGACCGCCGAGCCCGGGGTGTACACCCTGCGCGGCCACAAGTGGTTCACCTCGGCCCCGATGTGCGATGTGTTCCTGGTGCTGGCGCAGGCGCCCGGTGGGCTGTCGTGCTTCCTCGTGCCGCGGATCCTGCCGGACGGCAGCCGCAACACCTTCCGCATCCAGCGCCTCAAGGACAAGCTCGGCAACCGCTCCAACGCCTCGTCCGAGCCCGAGTTCGACCGGACCGTGGCCTGGCTGGTCGGTCCCGAGGGCCAGGGCGTCAAGACGATCATCGAAATGGTCAACTGCACCCGCCTGGACTGCGTGATGATGTCTGCGACCCTGATGCGCAGAACCCTCGTCGAGGCCGGCCACCACGCCCGGCACCGCAGCGCGTTCGGCGCCCGGCTGGTCGACCAGCCGCTGATGCGCAACGTCCTGGCCGACCTCGCGCTGGAGTCCGAGGCCGCCACCACGCTCACCCTCCGGCTGGCGGGCGCGGCCGACCGTGCGGTGCGCGGGGACACCGGTGAGCAGGCGTTCCGCCGTATCGCCACGGCGGTGGGCAAGTACTGGGTCACCAAGCGGGGTCCGGCCTTCACCGCGGAGGCCCTGGAGTGCCTCGGCGGCAACGGCTACGTGGAGGAGTCGGGCATGCCCCGGCACTACCGGGAGGCCCCCCTGCTGTCCATCTGGGAGGGGTCGGGCAACGTCAACGCCCTCGACGTCCTGCGGGCGTTGCGCCGCGAGCCGGAGACCGCCGAGGCGCTGTTCGGCGAACTCGCCCTGGCCCAGGGGGCGGACGCCCGTCTGGACGCGGGCGTGGCCCGGTTGAAGGACCTGTTGACGACGGCGTCCGAGACAGGTGCCCGACGCCTGGTGGAGCACATGGCGCTGACGCTCCAGGCCTCCCTCCTCGTCCGGCACGCTCCGGCCGCGGTCGCCGACGCCTTCTGCGCGAGCCGGCTGGGCGGCGACTGGGGCCATGCCTTCGGCACCCTGCCCGATGCCACGGACCTGGACACGGTCCTCGCGAGGGCACTGCCCGGCGACAACTGAGGCCGTTCCAGGACCTCCTGGCGAAAACCGGTCCCCCGCCCTGTCCGGATCGCTCACCGTCACCCACCGATTCCGCTTCGTTGTCAGTCCCGTGGTGCAGACTCCGATCAGTTGCTGCTTCGCCTGGGGAGGACAACGTGTTCACGGGGATCGACGAGGTCGACTGGGCCTCGCTGCGGCATGCGTACGGCAGCGCGGAGGATGTGCCCGCGCTGCTGCGGGGACTCGCCTCCGCGGACCGGGTCGAGCGGGAGACCGCCCTCGACGGGATGTACGGGGCCGTCCACCACCAGGGCGACGTGTACGACTCGACCCTGGCCTGCGTTCCGTTTCTGCTCGCGCTCGCGGCGAGCGGGGAGGTCGCGGACCGGGCGGGCATCGTCGAACTGCTGGTGAGCATCGGGGGCGAAGGGCGGGAGGACGGGATCCCGGGCCCTGCGGGCTCTCACGGCAGCGCCCCGGGTCCCACGGGCTTTGACGACCGGGTCCCGGGCCCCGCGGGCTTTCAGGACGGGTATTCGTTGCGGGCCGCCGGCGACGATGACCTGTGCGCGCGTGCCGCTGTCGGGGTGCGGGCCGGCGCCGAGGTGTTCGTCCGGCTGGCGGGGGACGCCGACCCCTCCGTCCGCCGGGCCGCCCCCGCGGCACTCGTGGGCTTCCTCGACGAACCGGCCCGTGTGCTGGGGCTGTTGCGGGAACGGTGCGCCCTGGAGCGGGACGACCGGGTCCTGCAGGCCCTCACCGAGAGCCTGGGGCTGTTCGTCCGGCGCCGTCCCGGACACGCCGCCGAGGCAATGGAGTTGCTGACGACCCTCAGCTCCGAGCCGTACGCCCCGGGACTGCGCCTGGCAGCCCTCGGCCAGCTCGTCACCTGCGCTCCCGACCACCTGCCGGCGGACCTGGTGCCGGTCGCCGTCGGACTGCTCAGGGAGCGTTCCGCGCGGCGGTCCGCGGGACGGGACGGCGTCGGCTGCCCGCACTCCGACACCCTCGCGAGCCGGTTACGGCGGCTCCGGCCCTCGGACGAGGAGGGCTCGCAGCTGCTGCGCACCCTGCACCGCGGTCTCGGTGACCGGCTCGACCTGCGGAAGGCCCTCCTCCGGGGGCAGTTGACCAGCCCGGACGTCATCGACCGCTGCAACGCCGTATGGATGGCCGCGGGGCTCCTCCGCGAATGGCGGGCCGACTGGACCGAGCCGGTGTCCCTGATCGGCGCTCAACTCGGCGTCGAGGAGGGCCGGTTGCGGGAGGCGGCCGTGTCCGTCCTGGAGGATCTTCACACCCTGGCCGCCCCCGCCGCCGACGACCTCGCCGCTCTGGTGGCCTCCCGCCCCGATCTCTGGGTACGGCGGTGGGAGCGCGGGGCGCCGACCCTGGGCGGCCCGCTCAAGGCACTGGCGAGGTGCGGGGACCAGCGGGCGGTGCCGGTGCTGGCGGAGGTGCTGGACGGTCCTGTCGTGCCGGACGATCTGGGGTATGTGATCGGTCATCTGGGCCGTTCCGCCGCGCCCCTCGGCGCCGCGTTGCGCCGACGGCTGGGCGAGACTCCCCTGGACTCCCCCGGGGTGTTCGAGCGGGCCGTGCCGCTGCTGTCGGCGGTGGCCGCGCTGGGTGACGCGGAGGCGGTGCCCGAGGTGCTGCGGGTGTTGCGGGGCGTACCGGCGGGGGCACGGCTGCGGGACGCGGTCGTGGAGTCGGCCGTCCGTGCGCTCGACGCGGTCGCGTCGGAGGGAACCGGCGCCCACGCGCCCGAGGTCATACCGGTGCTGCGTCAGCTGCTGGGGACGAAGTACGCGGCGGTCGTGGCGGGGCCGTTGTGGTCCGTCGAGGGAGACGCCTCGGCCGTACTGCCCGTGCTGACCGCGGAGTTGGCTGAAGGACGGCCCCGGCGACGGGCCGCCGCGGGGGCGCTGGCGCGGCTCGGGCCCGCGGCGGGTCCGGCCCTGGCGGAGCTGCGGCGGACGGTACGCGCGGACGACCTGTGGGAGCGGGTCGCCGCCGCGTGCGCGGTGTGGCGGATCAGCGGGGACGCGGACCTGTCCGCGCCGGTGCTGAGAGCGGCCTGGACGCAGAACCCGCACACCCGCCGGACCATCACGTCCTGCCTTGTCGCGCTGGGCCCCGCGGGCGCACCGCTGCACGATCTCGTCCGCGCGGAAGTCAACGCCCGGCGACGGCACCTTGCGTTGCCGGGCGGCGGGCGCGGGAGCCAGGACGTGCTGGACGACGAACGGTTGGTGCAGGCGTGTGGGGAGGTATTGGCGGGGGCGTCGGGGCGGAAGTGACTGGGCTGGAGGACGTGGGTGACCGAAGGCCGGGGCGGGTGGCCGAGCGTGGGGGTGTGGGTGGCCGAAGGCCGGGGCGGGCGGGACTGACCGCGGCCCGAAGACGTGAATGCCCGGGGGCCGGGGACGCGAGTGCCCGGGGCTGATGGGCGTGCCCCTGGTGCCACGGGCGATCTGGACGGCCATCCCCCGGCCGCTCACACCCCGGGCCGGCCCTCACGCCCGCCGCTCACCTCCCGTCCGCGCGCCTCCCGCCCCACAGGGGGCCGAAGTGGGCCCAGTCCGTGTCCCACTGGTCCAGGCGGCGGCGTTCCAGACGGCCGCGGAGGACTCGGGCGCCGACGAAGGGGACGGCGGCGGTGCTGACACCGACCAGCACACCGATGAGCGCGGCACGGATCTGGGCCTGGCCCTCCGTCGCGGGCTGGGTCATCAGACGACCGTGGGCGTCGGTCCAGATCGTGACCGGCGTGCCCTGGGTGCTGCCGGGGTCGACGCGGACCTGCCCCGTGTGGCCGGAGCCGTCGGCCCCGGTCCAGGCCACCTCGCCCCACACCCGCTCGCCGCTGGACGTACCCGGGTCGGCCGTGCCGGGAGCGTGTTCGGTGAGCCGGGCCACCACCGGCTGCCATTCGACGCGCTCCCGCGCCAGCTGATGCTCGACGGTCCGGCTCACCGCCAGCCCCGCGCCCACCCCCGCCAGCAGGGTGAGCAGCCAGGCACCGAGCACGACCCACGCCTCGAGGGTGTCGGCACGGCGCCTGAGCGGATTGCGCCGCCACCGCCACAGCCAGACCTTGGGACCACGGAACGCCATCGAAGGCATCCTCCTCATGAGCGACGGGCGCACGAACATGCCGGACCGCTCTCCCATACGGGAGAGTCCCCCTCGATGCTCACGGGTCTCGGCGAGTTCTCCGTCACCACCGTCCCCCGGCCGTGGGCCCGCGCGGGCATCTTGGCGAAAGACACCCGTCAAGGGCGGCGGACGGTTATCATCCCCGCCCTTACCTGCTCTGACCTGCGGCGAAGCCGACTCCAGAGGTGACTGTCAGTGGTGGGGTGCAGACTGGCCGGTGGCTGGGACAAAGACGTCAAAGCACAGCGGAGGTGACCGGAATGACAGAGAAGCTGCTTGCCGTGGGGACACGCAAAGGTCTGTTCATCGGGCGGGCGCGCGGCGGCACCTGGGAGTTCGACGAGAGCCCTTGCTTCAACGCGCAGGCCGTGTACTCGGTGGCGATCGACACCCGGGGCGAGCGCCCACGGCTGCTGGCCGGAGGGGACAGCGCGCACTGGGGGCCGTCCGTGTTCCACTCCGACGACCTGGGCCGCACCTGGACCGAGCCCGCCCGGCCGGCCGTGAAGTTCCCGAAGGACACCGGGGCCTCGCTGGAGCGGGTCTGGCAGCTGCATCCGGCGGCCGCCGAGCCGGACGTGGTGTACGCGGGCACGGAACCGGCCGCGCTGTACCGCTCCGAGGACCGTGGGGAGAGCTTCGAGCTGGTCCGACCCCTGTGGGAGCATCCGACGCGTTCGAAGTGGGTGCCGGGCGGCGGCGGTGAGGGCCTGCACACCGTCCTGACCGACCACCGGGACCCACGTGCGGTCACGGTGGCCGTCTCCACGGCCGGGGTGTTCCGTACGAAGGACGGCGGGGCGAGCTGGGAGCCGTCCAACTCCGGTGTCTCCGCGGTGTTCCTGCCGGACCCGAACCCGGAGTTCGGCCAGTGCGTGCACAAGGTCGCGCGGGACGCGGCCGACCCGGACCGGCTGTATCTCCAGAACCACTGGGGTGTGTACAGAAGCGACGACGCGGGTGCGCACTGGACGGACATCGGCGAGGGACTGCCGTCCACCTTCGGCTTCGCCACGGCCGCGCACCCGCACCGCGGTGGGACGGCGTACGTCTTCCCGATCAACGCCGACGCGGACCGGGTCCCGGCCGGCCGCCGGTGCCGGGTGTTCCGTACGGCGGACGCGGGCAGGAGCTGGGAGCCGCTGACCGCGGGGCTGCCGCAGGAGGACCACTACGGCACGGTGCTGCGGGACGCGATGTGCACGGACGACGCGGACCCGGCCGGCGTCTACTTCGGCAACCGCAACGGCGAGGTGTACGCCTCGGCCGACGACGGCGACAGCTGGCGGCAGTTGGCCTCCCATCTGCCGGACGTGCTGTGTGTGAGGGCGGCGGTGATCGGCTGACCGGGCACGGAGAGCCGGGGCAGGAGGTGACCCAGAGGTCCCGGGAGGGCGGCCTCAGCACAGGGTGATCGTGTCGCCCACCCGGACCGTGCCCGCTTCGAGGACGTCCAGGTAGACGCCGAGACAGGAGAGCCGGCCCAGGTCGAGGACGGGGACGCGGTGCTCGCGGGCGACCGCGCGCATGATGCCGGGGTCCGGCGGGAGCTCGTCGTGACCGAGGGTCGGGATCACACAGCGGGGCGTGGGCACCAGCACCCGGAACAGCGCCTCACCGGCCCGCAGCCGGGCGCCCGGCCAGGTGTCCTCGGGGAAACCCGGCTCCCCGCCGGTGTCGACGACCAGGTTCGGCCGGAAACGGCGGGCGTCGAAGTCCCCGGCGGGATGGACCTCGCGCATCCGGGCCAGGGAGGCCGTGGTGAGGAGATGGACCCGGCCGAAGTCGAGGAAGGTGCCCGGGGCGACGCTGCCGGTCGTGATGCTCGTCCCGGTGGCATCGACGGACGCGGACTCCCGCACCCTGTCCGGGATCCCGCCCTCGTACTCGGGCACGGCACGTTCGAGCCTGCTGTGCTCGGGCACGACGACCGAGAGGAAGACCTTGCGGCCCAGCAACTCGGACAGCCGTACGTCCAGTTCAGGGTCCTCGGCCGACAGGGCGGTCCCGTCGGGCAGGGCGATCCGTACCCTGCCGCGGTCGTCCCAGAGGCTGCGGCAGCGCAGCAAGGCGCCCCACTTGCGCGGGTGTTTGGCACTGCCGACCGCGCCCGTCCCGTCGAGCACGGCGTAGGTCCGGTCCCCACGGAACCCGCTCTCCGTGACCGTCACCGCGCTCACGGCCTCGCCCAGCATCGACTTCACCGGATAGCGGTACAACGCCGCCACACTCCCCATGGATCAAGTATCCCGGTGGGCGGTGCCTCCCCGACCGGCGTCCGGCACGTCGCACGTACAAACGCACATGCCAACCTCATGGATCAAGGTTCATGCTCATGCAATGACACAAGAGACTTTGGCCTCGCATATGCGGCACTATGATCGACGGTGGGAGTCGCACCGCCGAGCGTGATGTCGAGCGACCGTTGGTCAGGCCGCGAGGCCGTAGTGGGGTCCGTGAGGACCTTGAGGAGTGGACCCGTGATGACCCGTTCCGTGCGCACCCGCAGCCGTCGGCCCGTGCAGGCGGCCGCCCTGGGCGCCGCCGCGCTGCTGGCCCTGAGCGCCTGCTCCGGCTCCGACGACTCGAGCTCTGCGAAGTCGGGCTCCGCGCAGCCGGGCTCCGGGACGAAGATCTCCGGTGACATCACCGTCTTCGCCGCGGCCTCGCTGAAGGAGAGCTTCACGACGCTCGGCAAGGACTTCGAGAAGGCCCACCCCGGCACGAAGGTCACCTTCAGCTTCGGCGGCAGCGACTCCCTGGCCGCCTCCATCACCGGCGGGGCACCGGCGGACGTGTTCGCCTCCGCCAGCCCCAAGACGATGAAGGTCGTCACGGACGCCGAGGACAACGCCGGCGCGCCCGCCACCTTCGTCCGCAACCAGCTGGAGATCGCCACCCTGCCGGGCAACCCCGACCAGGTCGCCTCGCTGAAGGACCTCACCGGCAAGGATCTGAAGGTGGTCCTGTGCGACAAGACCGTCCCTTGCGGCGCCGCCGCCGAGAAGGCGCTCACGGCGAGCAAACTGAAGCTCACCCCGGTGTCCTACGAGGAGGACGTCAAGTCGGCCCTCAACAAGGTGGTGTTGAAGGAGGCCGACGCGGCCGTCGTGTACCGGACCGATGTGAGGGCGGCAGGTGACAAGGTGGAGGGTGTGGAGTTCCCCGAGTCCGCCGACGCCGTCAACGCCTACCCGATCGCCCTGCTCAAGGAGTCGAAGAACACCGAGACCGCCAAGGCGTTCATCGCGCTGGTGCGGTCCGCCGAGGGCCAGAAGGTCCTGACCGCGGCCGGGTTCCTCCGGCCATGACGCTCAGCTCCCCCCGCGGGACCGACGCCGCGGACACCGTCACCGGTGGTCCGCGGCGACGCCGTGCCTCCGGGTTCCGTGGGAGCCCGCGGACTCGCGGCGGTGCTCCGCTGCCGCTGCTCGTGCCCGCCCTGATCGGCCTGGCCTTCCTGACCCTGCCGCTCGTCGCCCTGCTGATCAGGGCTCCCTGGCGCAGCATGCCCGACCTGCTCACCAGCCCCGAGGTCTGGCAGGCGCTCCGGCTCTCCCTGGTGTGCGCGACGGCGGCGACGGCGGTGTGTCTGGTGATCGGGGTGCCGCTGGCGTGGCTGCTGGCCCGCGTGGACTTCCCCGGCCGTGGCCTCGTGCGGGCCCTGGTCACGCTGCCGCTGGTGCTGCCCCCGGTGGTCGGCGGTGTCGCCCTGCTCATGGCGCTGGGCCGCAACGGGGTCGTCGGCAAGTGGCTGGACTCCTGGTTCGGCGTCACGCTGCCCTTCACCACCACCGGGGTGGTGATCGCCGAAGCGTTCGTGGCGATGCCGTTCCTCGTCATCAGCGTCGAGGGCACCCTGCGCGCCGCCGACCCCCGGTACGAGGAGGCTGCCGCCACGCTCGGCGCGTCCCGCTTCACCGCGTTCCGCCGTGTCACCCTTCCGCTCATCGCCCCCGGTGTCGCGGCCGGCGCGGTCCTGGCCTGGGCGCGTGCGCTGGGGGAATTCGGCGCGACGATCACCTTCGCGGGCAACTTCCCGGGCCGCACCCAGACCATGCCGCTGGCCGTCTACCTCGCCCTTCAGAACGACCCGGAGTCCGCGATCGCCCTCAGCCTGGTCCTGCTCGCCGTCTCCGTCGCGGTCCTGGCGGGGCTGCGCGACCGCTGGATGAGCGCCTCATGACCGAGACCGGCAGGACCGGCGCCGCTGCGGGCCTGGACGCCCGTCTCGTGGTCGAGCGCGGCTCCTTCCACCTCGATGTCGCGCTCGCGGCGGCGCCGGGTGACGTGGTCGCGCTCCTCGGCCCGAACGGCGCCGGCAAGACCACGGCACTGCGCGCGCTCGCCGGTCTCGTGCCGCTGTCCGCCGGCCATCTGCGGCTGGACGGGGCCGAGTTGGACGGCACCCCGCCGGAGTCCCGCCCGGTCGGGGTCGTCTTCCAGGACTATCTGCTCTTCCCGCACCTGAGCGCACTGGACAACGTGGCTTTCGGGCCGCGCTGTCACGGGGCGAGCAAGGCGGCGGCCCGCGCGCAGGCCGCCGTATGGCTGGAACGTCTGGACCTCACCGCGCACGCGTCCGCCAAGCCCGGGCGCCTGTCGGGCGGGCAGGCCCAACGGGTGGCGCTGGCTCGCGCGTTGGCCACGCACCCGCGGCTGCTCCTCCTCGACGAACCCCTCGCCGCCCTCGACGCCCGCACCCGTCTCGAGGTCCGGGCCCGACTCCGGCACCATCTGAGCGAGTTCGAGGCGGTCGCGGTCCTCGTCACGCACGACCCGCTGGACGCCATGGTCCTGGCCGACCGCCTCGTCGTCGTCGAGGACGGCCGGATCGTCCAGGAGGGCACCCCGGCACACATCGCCCGGCATCCCCGCACCGACTACATCGCCCACCTGGTCGGCCTCAACCTCTACCGGGGCACGGCAGAGAGGCACACCGTCCAGGTGGAAGGCGGTGCGGAGGTCACCACCACGGAGGACCTCACCGGTCCTGTCTTCGTCGCCTTCCCGCCCAGTGCGGTCACCCTGCACCGCGACCGGCCCACCGGCTCCAGCGCCCGCAACCTCTGGCGCTGCGAGGTCGCCGGGCTGGAGACCCACGGCGACCAGATCCGCGCCGCGCTGACCGGCCCGCTCCCGCTCGCCGCCGACCTCACGACCATCGCCGCCGCGGAACTCGACCTGCACCCCGGGGCCACCGTATGGGCCACGGTGAAGGCGACGCAGACCCACGCGTATCCGGCGTGAAGGCACCCGGCGCGGCCTAAAAGCGCCCGTCCGCCTCCGGCCCGTAGGTCTCCTCGATCCACCGGGCGTCCGTGAGGTAGCGCCGGTCGTGTCCCTCGGCGACATGGCGCTGTACGGCCGTGTGGCCGGCCGCCGCTTCGGCGTGCATCCACTCCACCAGCGCCCGCAGCCGTGCCCCCGCGACGGCGGGAAGCGCCGCTCGCTCCGCCCCGGACAGGCCGTAGGCGTCGGCGAAGAGCCTCAGCCGGCGCCTTCCCTCGGGGACCGGCAGCGAGGGTTCGGCCGCGTCCGGGGCGTACAGCGGAACGAAGCGGTAGGCGGTGTACCCCACGTCCCACAGGCGCGGGGCGGGGTGGGCGGTGTCGAAGTCGATGAACGCGACGGGGAGCTGATCGCGAAAGACGGTGTTGTAGGTGGCCGCGTCGCCGTGGCAGACGACCTCCGCGGGTTCGCGCGGCGCGAACTGCCACACGTCGTCGGGCAGTCGCACGAACCCCGCCGAGGCGTCGTGGAAGTCCCGCAGCAGGCGTGCGACGGCGGTCAGCGAGGCGTCGCTGCGGACCTGGGGCGCGTCGAAGTCGTGCCCGACGTCCCCGGGCAGGAACTCGACGATCTCCTCCTCGCCGTCCTCACTCACCCCGTACGGCCGCGGTGCCCCGGTGAACCCCGCCGCCGCGAGGTGGGCGAGGAACCGCTGCACGGTCGCGCTCCATGGAGCCGCCGGGCGTCTGACCCGGTCCCCTTCGCGCACGACCTCGTTGATTCCGCCGGCCAGCACTTCGCGATCGTCCACGAAGGCACGGTAGGCGGCTCGAAGGAGAGCACGCAGCCGGTTTTCCGCAGTCACCGGTGTCGTACGGCCCTCAAGCCGTGCCCTTCCGGAGAACCGCCATCACGTCTCCGGAGGAGACCGTCTGTTCCCCGTCCGGGCTGCGGACGGTGACGGACCTGCCGAGGTCACTGAACCGCACCGAGAAGGAACGGCCGCCCTCGACCCGGTACTCGGCGAGCCGCAGCCTCGGATCGCCCCGCTCCGGGACGTACACCCGGACGGTCACCGGTCCCGTGGTCCGGGACAGCGGGCGCAGCCGCTCCCCGTCACGCACCGTCACGGGGCCGGAGACCACGTCACCGGCGCCCGTCGCGGCCTCCGCGAGCAGCGACCCCGTCCGGCACACCGGCGCGATGCCCTCCGACTCCGGTACCTCACCGGGCAGGGTCGTGACCATGTACGAGCCCCGCAGCAGCTTGGCGGCGGTCCACCGCACGTCCTGCGCCGGATCCGCGACCGGGTCGGGCTCGGGGACCTCCTCGTCCCCGGCGAGCCTGCTCACGGCCTCGGACAGTGCGCTGTCGGCCCAGCGCGTCCACACACGCTCCCCGATCAGCAGGCTCTCGGCGTCGCCCACCGTGTCCGCGCAGGCGCCGTGGCCGTCGAGGCGGGCGTCGAAGCCGGTCCGCGAGCCGTCGGGGCCGCGGAACTCCCCCGCCATGCGGAACGACTGCGCCTCGCCCAGCGGCTGAAGCGCCTCCTCGAAGGCCCGCGCCTCACCGCTGCGCCCGTCGACCGTGCACGACGTCATCGAGACGGCCGCGAGCAGCACTGCCGCGCACACCCCGCCGCCACGCGTCACCTGCATGCCCATCTCCCCGCCCCGCGCCACCCCGTCCGGCCAACAAGTGGATTATCGGCCAGAGTCAATGAATTCCTGACGCAAATCTCTTGCCGTGCATTCTCGGGATTTGGCCCGAATTCAGTCATACGAAAAAGAAGCTCGTATTCGCACGGGATTCGGGCGCATTCCCCTGGCACGCTGTGGTCGACGCGACCGCAGGCACCGGTGGTCGCGTCGTATCCGTCGCAGTCGACAGGAAAGAGAAAGCAGTGCGAACTTCTCTGGCCAGGACACTCGTCACCACCAGCGCCGTCCTCGGTATCGCCCTGGGAGGGCTCGCGGGAGCGGGTGCGAGCGTGGCGGCCCCGCAGCACTCCACCAAGGCCGCGGTCAGCAGCTCGCGACTCGCCCCCCAAGCGGTCAACAACCTCGGCCTGGACACCGCCCGGGCCAAGAACTGGCAGAGCTGCCTGAACGCGTGGGGCTTCAACGCCGGTACCGAGGACGGGCAGCTGGGCACCAACAGTTGGAAAGCGGCCCAGCGCATGCTCAATGCGTGGGGTTACAACGCCGGTACCGTCGACGGAATCGTCGGGAGCAACACGATCACGGCGCTCCAGAAGTTCCTGAACAACGTCGGCGAGAACGCGGGAACCCCCGACGGTATCGCCGGTCCGCAGACCAGGGCCGCCTTCTGGAATTACAACGCCACAGGTTGCTGAGCGGAACCTGAGTTCCGTGCAGGGCTGGTCGAGCGGCTCGTCGGCCGCTCGGCCCGCCCGCACCGCCGTCTCAGGGGAGTCGCCAGTCCACCGGCTGCACGCCCTGCCCGACGAGGAGGTCGTTCGCCCGGCTGAACGGGCGGGAGCCGAAGAAGCCCCGGTCCGCCGACATCGGGGACGGATGCGCGGACTCGATCGCGGGCAGTTCCCCGAGCAGCGGGCGCAGATTGCGCGCGTCACGGCCCCACAGGATCGACACGAGCGGCTTGCCCCGCGCCGCGAGGGCGCGTATCGCCTGCTCGGTGACCTCCTCCCAGCCCTGGCCGCGGTGCGCTCCGGGCTTGCGCGGGGCCGTCGTCAGCGCCCTGTTGAGCAGCAGCACGCCCTGCCGGGTCCACGGTGTCAGGTCGCCGTTGGACGGTCTGGGCAGCCCGAGGTCGGAGTGCATCTCGCGGAAGATGTTCTCCAGGCTCCCCGGCAGAGAGCGCACCTCCGGCGCCACCGCGAAGCTCAGCCCGATGGCCATCCCCGGCGTGGGGTAGGGGTCCTGACCCACGATCAGGACGCGTACGTCGTCGAAGGGCTGCTGGAAGGCCCGCAGCACGTTCTGTCCGGCCGGCAGGTAGGTCCGGCCGGCCGCTATCTCGGCCCGCAGGAAGTCCCCCATCGCGGCGATGCGTTCGGCCACGGGTTCCAGGGCCTTCGCCCAGCCCGCCTCAACTAGTTCATGCAAGGGTCGTGGTGCCACAGCGCGTCACCCTACTGGCCCGCACCGACACCCCGTGTACGCAGGGAGGCCCGGCGCCCGGGCCGCTACTCTTCCTCCACTCACGCGGCCGACGACTCACGCAGCGGCCGGCTCACGCGGCCGACGGCCGGGAAGGGGCGAGTTCGTGGCGGAAGGGTTCCTGGCCGTCGACTCCGGCGGGTCCGGCCTGCGGGCGGTGGTGGGCGTCCCGGGGCGGGAGGCCACGGCCCCGCGGGGGTCCGGGGTGCCGGTACGGACGGGCCCGCGCGGGATCGATCCGGGGCATCTGGTGGAACAGCTCGTGCCCCTGGTCCGGTCCCTGCTGCCCGAGGCGGGAGTGACCGCGCTCGGCACGGCCGTCGTCGGAGCGGCCGGCATGGCGACCCTGGGCGGCGCCCTGCGGGCCGAACTGCCCGATGCGCTGGCCCGGGAGTTCGGGGTCCGGACCGTCGCGCTGGTCGCGGACGCGGTGACCGCCTACACCGGCGCCCTCGGCCCGCGCCCCGGCGCGGTGATCGCGGCCGGCACCGGTCTGATCGCGATCGGCACCGACCTCAAGGAATGGCGCCGCGCGGACGGTTGGGGCCATCTGCTGGGCGACTGCGGCGGCGGGGCGTGGATCGGGCGGGCCGGGCTGGAGGCCGCGCTGCGCGCCCACGACGGGCGGCCCGGCGGCTCTACGGCCCTGCTGGCGCTGGCCGAAGAGATGTTCGGGCCGGTGCGGGAGCTGCCCGGCAAGCTCTACCCGCGGCCGGACCGGCCCGCCGTGCTCGCCTCCTTCGCACCCCAAGTGGCCGCCTGCGCCGACCGCGACCCGGTCGCGAGCGGCATCCTGCGCGAGGCGGCCCAGCACATGGCCGGGTCGGCGGCCGCGGTCTGCCCGGCGGAGGGCGAACCGCGGGTCTGTCTCACCGGTGGCTTGTTCCGGGCGGGTGCCGCCCTCGTCGTACCGGTGGAGGAAGAGCTGAGGCGGCTGCTGCCGCACGCCCGGAACGTCCCCGCTGCGGGCGGGCCGTTGGAAGGATCGGTACAGATCGCCACAGAACTGGCGCGGGGTTCGTTCACCCTGCCGAGTGACGAGTCGATGGTGTACCTGGTGACCCCAAAGAGGTGCTGAAGGGGACGTAACTCATCAGACAAAACCGGACGGATACCGCTCACCTGCACCCTCCCCGAACAGGGAAGCCCAGGAAACCAGTAACATGCGTCGCCATGAGCTCCCCCACTGGGCCCGCGTCCGGCCTGCCAGTACGAATGCCGCGACCTCGCCAGCCCGGGCGGCACCGCCGACCCGAGCCCCTGGCGGCTCCCGAGGGCGCGCCCGCGCTCGTCCTCGCGGTCCCGGGCACGCCCGGTGCCGCCACGCGCGGTCTCGCCGAGGAGGTCGTGAGCATCGCGCGCTCCGAGCTGCCCGGCCTCGACGCCCGGATCGGGTACCTCGACGGCGACGACTCGGAGTTCCCCACGCTCCAGGGCGTCCTGGTGCACGCCGCCGAGGAGCGCACGGCCCGTTACGAGCAGGCCAAGGCCGCCGGGGTGGACGTCAGGGAGCCCGAGGGCCCCGTCGCCGTCGTCGTACCGCTGCTCGCCGGCCCGGACAACGCGCTGCTGCGCCGCATCCGCCAGGCCGTGATGGACAGCCGGATCGCGGCCGACCTCACCGATGTGCTGGGCCCGCACCCGCTGCTCGCCGAGGCGCTGCACGTGCGGCTGTCCGAGGCCGGGCTGGCCCGCGCGGACCGGGCCAGGCTGTTCACCGTGGCCACGGCCGCGGACGGCATCGTCCTGGCCGCCGTGGGCGGCGAGGAGGCCGTGCAGGCGGCCGGGATCACCGGCATGCTGCTCGCCGCGCGCCTCGCGGTGCCGGTGATGGCGGCGGCGCTCGACCAGGAGGGCTCGATCGCGTCCATCGCGGACCAGCTGCGGTCCGCCGGTTCGCAGCAGCTGGCGCTGGCGCCCTACCTGATAGGGCCGGAGATCGACCCCGCCGTGATCGAGGAGGCCGCCAAGGAGGCGGGCTGCTCCGCCGCCGATCCGCTCGGCCCCTACCCGGCGATCGGCAAGCTCGCCCTCGCCAAGTACACGACCGCGCTGGGCATCGCCCCGCAGCAGGCACAGGGCGCGCCGGTGCGCTGACCGCGCCGCCCCGCCCCTTGTGCCGAAAGGGACCACTCCAGCAGTCGGAGCGGTCCCTTCGGCATGTGTGACGGCGGCGTCGCCCCGGTAAGGCGAACCGGGCCGTGGCGGACGAGCCGACCCAGGCAGTGAGCAGGCCCGGGCAGACGAGCCGGCTCCGGGCAGGCGAACCACCCAGGTGCGGCGCGCGGTTTCAGTCGAGGACCACGCAGGACGCGGCCGGTACCTCGATCGAGCCCTCGTAGCGCGGCAGGCCGGTCTGCGGATCCACGACGAACCAGGTCACCTCGCCGGAGCGCTCGTTCGCCACGTACAGGTATCCGCCGGACTCGGCCAGCGCGCGCGGCCATTCGCCGCCGCAGAAGACCGTGCCGACCAGCCGCAGTTCGTCGCCCTCGACGGCGAACGTGGACAGGACGTCCTCGCCGCGGGTGGCGGTCCACACGAACCGGCCGTCGGGGGAGGCTACGACACCCGAGGGGTAGGCGTTGCCCGCCGGGGGTCCGGCCAGCACCCGCGTCTCGCTCAGGGGCTTCAAGAGCCCTTCTTCGCCGTCCCAACGGCAGACGGTCAGGGTCGGTGTCAGCTCGTTGAGAACGTACGCGTGGCGGCCTTCGGGGTGGAAGGCCAGGTGGCGGGGGCCGGAGCCGGGGCGCAGGGCGATCTCGCGGTGGACGGCGAGGGTGCCTCCGGTCAGCGTGCACACCCGGACCGAGTCGGTGCCGAGGTCGACGGTGACGATCCACCGGCCGCTGGGGTCGGGCTGCACCTGGTGGGCGTGCGGGCCCTGCTGGCGGGGGGTGTGGGGACCCGACCCGGTGTGCCGGAGCACGGCGGAGGGGGCGGCCGTGAGGGCGCCGTCCGCGCGCAGGGGCACGGCGGTGACGCTACCGGAGCCGTAGTTGGCGGTGAGGACGTGCCCGGCGTGCACGGCGAGATGGGTGGGGCTGTTCCCGTCCACCGGCACCGGCGGCCCCGCCGGCTCGGGCCGCTCGCCGGTCACCCGGTACGCGGCCACCGCGCCCTCGGCCGTCTCGCTGACCGCGTAGAGCACCTCGCGGTCGGCCGACAGGGCCAGGTACGACGGATCGGGTACGCCCTTCAGGGCCCCCAGGGCCTTCAGCGCCCCGGTGTCCGGGGACACGGTCGCCGTCACGATGCCGGGCCCCCCGGCCGCCGTGAACGACCCGATGTAGGCCCGTCGCCGCCCGCCGCCTTCTGCCACCGTGGTCCCCTCTCGGTCCTGTGCCGTTCGGGGCGACGGTAGCAGTCGATCACGACCGGTCTAGACCAGCCCGGGTCATCTTCACGGACGGAGCGGACGGACGGGGGCCGGGGAGGTGGCCGTCAGGCTCCGACCAGCCGTGAGCCGGACGGCGCCCGCAGGGGCGTGGCCAGTTCCGCGAGCGCCCTCTCCAGGCCGTGGAGATGGGCCAGCGCGGGCTCCTCCGCGAGCGGGCGGTCGGTGACCGGGAGGTCCCGGCCGCCGGTGAGCGCCTCCACCGCGGCCTCCACCCGCCAGCACGCGGCGGCCAGCCGGGCGTCGTGCGAGGCCTCCGGATCGGCGGCGACGGCGACCAGACCGCGGATCTCGCGGGCGCAGTCGTCGAGGAGGGCGAGCACCCGGCGGGCGCGTCGCTTGCGGGCCGACATGGGGGTGAGGGGGTGCACCAGCGGGGCCACCGAGAGACGGACCCTGCCGAGCAGCTGTTCCAGTTCGGCCACCCGGCCGGCCGGGTCGGCGTCCGGCACGCCGGCCAGCCGGGCCGCCGCCTCGGCCGTGCAGGCGTGCACACAGCGCAGGGCGCGCTGGATCCAGGCGTCGGTGACGGCGTGGGTGGTGATCGGCAGCACGAAGAGCACCGCGAGGACGGCACCGACCGCACCGACGCCGGTCTCCGTGAGGCGCAGGGCCAGCAGACCGGGTTCGAGCACGCCGAGGAGGCCGTAGAGCAGCTCGGCGAGCAGGGTGACCCAGAGCATCATCCAGGTGTACGAGACGGCGGCCGTGTAGAAGATGCCGAAGACGCAGACGGCGACGAGTACGGCCGTCGGGGCCGGGGCCCCGTGCAGCGGTACGGCGACGAGCAGACCGAGTCCGATGCCGATCAGGGTGCCGAGGACCCGGCGGAAGCCGCGCACCAGGGTCTCGCCGCGCGAGGTGGTGTTCACGAAGATCCACCAGGTGGCGCCGACGGCCCAGTACCAGCGCTGCCCGGAGATCAACTGGCCGACGACGAGGGCGAAGCCCGCTCCGGCCGTGGCCTGCACCGCCTGACGGGTGGTCGCGCGGGCCAGGCCGGTACCGGCGGGCGGGGCGGGCACGGGCGCGGGGGGCAGCCGGCGCTCGTAGCACCACAGTCCGAAGCGGACCACGGCCGCGGTGAGGACGGACAGCAGGACAGCGACGTACAGCTCGGGCAGTTGCCCGGTGCCGGCGTGCAGGAACTGCGCCACGAAGAAGGTCATGAACGCGAAGACCCCGAGGCTGTGCCCACGCGGGCCCCAGCGCCGGGCGTAGACGCCGGCGCCGACCACGGCGAGGAAGGTGAGGTCGCGGGCGACGGGGTGGTCGTGCAGTCCGGCCGCCGCGGTGAGGACCGGCAGGCCGACGACGGGCAGCAGCGCGGTGGTGACCGCCTGGCCCCGAACGGTGGCGTCCGTGACGGTGAACAGGGCGAGCAGCGCGGCCAGGCCACCGGCGACGGCACCGGTGAGGGAGTGCCCCGCGAGGCCGCAGACGACGACCGCGCAGCCGATGCCGAGCACCGCTCGCGCGGCGAAGCGCAGCCGGACCCGGCCCGGGTCCGGAGCCATGAACACCCTCTTCAGCACGTACCGCCCCCTGGAACTCTCCGGACACCGGCATGGAAAAGGCGCCGCGGGGATCCGCAGCGCCATCGACGGGCACATTGCAGCATCCTCACCGCTGTCGGCTCAAGCGAGGCCGAATATGCTGGGCCATTGGTACAGGCGGAGCGGTCCTGCGGCATCCATCGGCGGGCCATCGGACCACGTGAGCGCGGAAGGTCGTACGGCATGGCCGTGGACGAACTCGACACCCGGATCCTGCGACTGCTGCTGGAGCAGCCGCGGACGAGCGTGCGGGAGTACGCCCGGATTCTGGGCGTGGCCCGCGGGACCCTCCAGGCGCGGCTGGACCGTCTGGAGCGGGACGGCGTGATCACCGGCACGGGGCCCTCGCTGTCGGCCGCCGCGCTGGGGCATCCGGTGCTGGCGTTCGTGCACATCGAGGTGACGCAGGGGCGGCTGGACGACGTGGGGGACGCGCTGGCGGCGGTGCCGGAGATCGTGGAGGCGTTCTCGATCGCGGGCGGCGGGGATCTGCTGACGCGGGTGGTGGCGCGGGACAACGCACATCTGGAGGACGTGATCCAGACGGTGATCAGCCTGCCGGGGGTGGTGCGGACGCGTACGGAGGTGGCGTTGCGGGAGCGGGTGGCGCACCGGCTGCTGCCGCTCGTGGAGTCGGTGGGGCGCGCGGCCCGGGGTTGATCTTTGTCATCCTGGAGCCATGAGCAGGCTCAGCGGCACATCGGTCATCTTCGATCTCGACGGAACGCTCGTGGACAGCGAGCCGAACTACTACGAGGCGGGCCGACAGCTCCTCGCCGAGCACGGTGTCCCGGACTTCGGCTGGGCCGACCACGAGCGGTACGTGGGGATCAGTACGCGCGAGACGGTCGCGCGGTGGAAGTCGCGGTACGGACTGCGGGCGTCCGTGGCGGAGCTGCTCGCGGACAAGAACCGGCGCTATCTGGAGCTGGCCCGGGCCGCCACGCGCGTGTACCCCGAGATGCGGAAGTTCGTGGAGCTGCTGGCAGCCGAGGGTGTGCCGATGGCCGTGGCCTCGGGGTCGTCGCGGGAGGCCATCGAGGCGATCCTGGCCGGGACGGGCCTGGACGCGCACCTGCGGACGGTCGTCTCGGCCGACGAGGTCGCCCACGGCAAGCCCGCGCCGGACGTCTTCCTGGAGGCGGCCCGCCGGCTGGGTGCGGCCCCCGCCGACTGTGTGGTCCTGGAGGACGCGGCCCCGGGCGCGGCCGCCGCGCACGCGGCCGGAATGCGCTGCGTCGCGATCCCGTACGTCCCCGCCCAGGCCGACGCCCCGGACTTCGCCCACGCCGGTCTGCTGCTGCGGCGAGGCCAGGAGGAGTTCACGGCGCGGGCGGCGTTCGCGTGGGTGACGGGGGCGTCCTGAAAAGTCCTACGACCCCACCACCTTGGCGATGAATGCGGTGAGGTTCGTGACCGTCCGCTGGACCTTCTCCTCCAGGGTGAGCGTCTCGTGCAGGCGCGCGCCCGCCCCGGCCTCCCGCTTGCCCCGCACGTACAGCGAACACGCGAGGTCGTCGCATATGTAGGCGCCGACCGAGTTCCCCTGCTGCCCGGCCTTGCCCGCCTTCGGGGCGACCATCAGTGAGACCCCGCCGGTGTGGGTGGTGAGGCACATCGAGCACATGCTCTTGCGCGTCTGCGAGAAACCGCGCGCACCGGCCCGCAGTTGGACGGCCCTCGGGCGGCCGTCCAGCACGGTCACGAGATAGGCGCGGTCGGGGGCCTGCGGATCGCGCCAGCCGAGGTAGTCGAGGTCCTCCCACGGCCGCTCGGCCAGGTCGCGCGGGACGGACAGGCGCTTCGCCTCACCCTTGGTGCAGTTCACGAAGGCGGCGCGGATCTCTTGCTCGGTCAGCGGTTCCATAACTTCACGCTAGTTTGCCTAAAAGCTTTAGGCAAACGCATAATCGGTTCAGGCGGACGAGAGGACATGCATGGCACGGGCAGGGCTGACGACGGAGCGACTGGTCCGGGCGGGCGCCGAGCTGGCCGACGAGGTGGGCTTCGAACACGCGACGGTCTCGGAGCTGGCCCGGCGCTTCGACGTGAAGGTCGCGAGCCTGTACTCGCACGTCAAGAACTCGCAGGACCTCAGGACCCGGATCGCCCTGTTCGCCCTGGAGGAGCTCGCCGACCTCTCCGCCGACGCGGTGGCCGGGCGGGCCGGCAAGGACGCCCTGATCGCGTACGCCGACGTCTACCGCGACTACGCCCACGCACATCCCGGCCGCGCCGAGGCTGCCCGGACGAGGCTCGACCCCGAGACCGCGGCCGCCAGCGCGGGCGTACGGCACTCGCAGATGATGCGGGCGATCCTGCGCGGCTACGACCTGCCCGAACCCGCCCGGACCGATGCCGTACGGCTGCTGGGCAGCACCTTTCACGGATACGCGAGCCTGGAGGGGGCAGGCGGGTTCAGCCACAGCTCACCCGACTCCGAGGAGTCCTGGAGACGCATCCTGGACGCCCTCGACACGCTGTTGCGCAACTGGCCCACCCGCTGACCGACAGGCTGAGGACATGCCCGACTGGATCACCACACCCGTCACCGCCGACCTGCTGCGCGGCGCCCTCGACGTGGAGCGGACCGAGCTCGGTGTGCTGCCGCACCGGCTGCCCGCGCGGGCCCGCGCCCAGAACACCGACGAGCAGCTGGCCATGGCCGAGTCCCAGCCCGCGGGGGTACGGCTGGTCTTCCGCACCCGGGCCACCGCGGTGGAGCTGGAGACCCTGCCGACCAAGCGGACCTACGTGGGGGCGCCACCGCGGCCGCACGGCCTGTACGACCTGGTCGTCGACGGACGACCGGCCGGTCAGGGCAGCGTGCTGGGCGGCAACGTCATCACCGTCGACATGACCGCGGGGACCTCCGAGGTGCGGCCGGGCCCGCCCGGGAGCGTGCGGTTCGACGGGTTGTCCGGTGAGGCCAAGGACGTCGAGATATGGCTGCCGCACAACGAGACCACCGAGCTGATCGCCCTGCGCACCGACGCGCCCGTCGAACCGGCCCCTCCCGCGGACCGCCGGGTGTGGCTCCACCACGGCAGCTCCATCAGCCACGGCTCCGACGCGGCGAGCCCCTCACATACCTGGCCCGCGGTCGCCGCGACGCTGGGCGGCCTTGAGCTGATCAACCTGGGCCTCGCGGGCAGCGCGCTGCTCGACCCGTTCACCGCGCGGGCGGTGCGGGACACCCCCGCCGACGTGATCAGCCTCAAGATCGGCATCAACATCGTCAACCATGACCTGATGCGGCTGCGGGCCTTCGGTCCGGCGGTCCACGGGTTCCTCGACACGGTGCGTGAAGGCCACCCGGACACGCCCCTGCTGGTCGTCTCGCCGATCCTGTGCCCGATCCACGAGGAGACGCCGGGGCCCTGCTTCCCGGACTTCAGCGAGATCGGGGAAGGGCGGTTCCGGTTCCGGACGATGGGCGATCCGGCGGAGCGCGCCACCGGGAAGCTGACCCTCCAGGTGATCCGCGAGGAACTGGCCCGGATCGTCAAGCAGCGGGCCGCCGAGGATCCGCAGCTGCACTACCTGGACGGGCGTGAGCTGTACGGAGAGCCCGACACGGCGGACCTCCCGCTGCCCGACGACCTCCACCCGGACGCGGCGACGCACCGGCTCATGGGGGAACGGTTCGCGGGGGCGGTTTTCGGGACGGACGGGGTGTTCGGGGGCAGCTGAGCGGCCAGGACGGCACGAGACCGGGGCGCTTCACCCTCTGCGCTCGGGCTTGCCCCGTCTCACCCTCTGCGCTTGGGCTTGCCCCGTCGACCCGCCGCGCCCCCCTTGGCGCCGCCGGCCCTGCCGGAGCCTCCCCTGGCGCCCCTGGCCCCGCCGGAGGCTCCCCGCGCCGCGGCTTTCCCGCCGCCCCCTCCCGGCTTGCCGCCGCCCTTCCCGGCCGGTCCCTTCTTCGGTTCCGGCTCCTGCTTCGGCTGCGTCCGTCCCCGTGAGCTGTTCACCGTCCGGCCCCGGACGATGCCGATGAAGTCCTCGACCAGGTCCGTGGTGGCGTCCTCGGGCCAGGCGAGGGCGACGGCGGACTCCGGGGCGTCGGTGACGGGGCGGTAGGTGAGGTCGCGCCGGTGGTGGAGGCGGGCCAGGGACTGCGGGACGACGAGGACGCCGATGTTCGCCGCCACGAGTTCGATCGCGTCGGCCGTGGTGGCCGGACGTTCGAAGGCCGGTTCGCCGGGCGGCCGCTCCCAGCCGATGACGTCGTCGAGGGGATGGACGACGACCTCGTCGGTGAGGTCGTCCAGGGTGATCTCCTCGGCCGCGGTCACCACGTGGTCCTTGGGGACGACGACGACCGTGGTCTCGGTGTAGAGGGGGATCGCGCTGAACACCGTACGGTCGACCGGGAGTCGCACGAGCCCGGCGTCCGCGCGGCCGTCGCGCAACACGTCGGAGGCCTCGGAAGGCGTCACCTGGAGGAGTTCCAGGGGGATGTCCGGCAGCCGCTCCTGCCAGATCCGTACCCACTTGGCGGGCGTCACCCCGGGGACGTACGCGAGCCGGAAGGACGGGGATGCTGGCGAGTCTGTCACGCGGCAAGGTTACCCACTGTGGTCGGAGGTCTCGTGCGCGGCCGATAGTCTTGATGCCATGACGTCGCACCAGAACACCCAGACGATGAAGCCCGCGACCGCGGCGAAGAAGCTGGGTGTGTACCTCCCCGCCACCCCTGCCGAGTTCCAGGAGGGTGTCGTCTCGCGCGCCGAGCTGAACGAGCTCCAGACGAACCCGCCCCAGTGGCTCCAGGACCTGCGACGCAACGGCCCGCACCCCCGTCCCGTCGTCGCGGCCCGGCTGGGTGTCTCCATCGCCGGACTCGCCCGCGGCGGGATCACCGAGGCGCTCACCACCGAGCAGATCGAGGCGCTGCGCGAGGACGGCCCCGAGTGGCTGGAGAAGGAGCGCGCCACGCAGGCGGAGGTACGCAAGGAGGCCGTGCGCCTGAAGGAGAAGAAGGCCAAGGAGCAGGACTAGCGCCCGGCGGGATCACCCGCAGGACCAGCGTCACCCGGGGCCCGAACAGGGTTGCACCCCCGCCCCGAAAACTCCGGTGCGCCCGGTCGAACACCTTTGCGACCATTCCGGCATGATCCACCGTCTGGAACGCCTGGTCATCCGGCACACCCTTCGCATCCCCTCCCCCGCGGGCCCCGCCGGGGCGGGTGACGTCGCCGCGCGGCAGTTCGACGCCGCGCTGTTGTCCGTCGGGTTCAAGCTGTCGGCCGACGCGCTGAGGACGCTGTCGGGGCTGTCCGAGGACACGGTCGTCGACACCGCCGTGCGCACCCTGGACACCGTCCGTGAGCTGGTCGGCGACCATGTGGGGCACAACGTCTACTTCGTCGACTTCCCGGCGAACGTCCCGGACACCTTCGAGTTCTGGACGCGCTGCGTGACCGAGGCGCTGGAGGACCGCAAGGCCCGACCCGGCATCATCGCCCAGCTCCGCACCGGTGTGATCAACCTGCTCACGCTGCCGTCGTACGGCGCCTACCGGCACACCTACGAGGAGATGCTGGCCGCGCACGACGAGCTGCTCACGGCGGCGGGCGACCGGCTGACCGTCCTGCACCTGGGCGGCCCGCTGGAGGCCGAGGTCACCGCCCTGTACCTGGCGCTGGCCGGGAGCAGCACGCCGCTGGGCGAGGAGCACCTGGCCGACCTCGGGGTGCTCGCCCGGTACTGCGCGGACGGCCCCCAGCCGGAGACGATCCCGGTGCGGGAGAACCGTGCCGTGGTCAACGCGGCCCGGCTGAAGGCGGGTTCGTCCCCGCTCCTGGACACCGTGACCGATGTGCTGCGGCTGGCCTGCGCGGTGTCGGACGGTGACGTGAGCCTTGAGCAGCCGACCCGGTTCCGCACGATGTCCCGGCCCGTGCGCCGCGCCCTGCTCGCGGGGCTGGACGAGGTCGTCGCCGGGACGCCCGCCAAGCTCGCCGACGTCCTCGCGCACCGCGAGGCCTTCAAACGGCTCGGCGAGCGTCTGCACCCGCACGAGTACCCGCGGTGGCCGCATGCCGCCGAGGTGTTCGCCGTCGCCCGGGGCGAGAAGAAGGCGTGCTCCTTCGACGGCCGGGTGGAGGCGCTGTTCGAGGCCGGGGACGTCACCGGGGCCGCCGAGCTGCTCAAGTCCGCGCCGGGCAAGCTGTTCCGCGGGCTGGACCGGCTGCTGCGTTGCGCCGCCGGCCAGGAGGAGCGGGACGCCGTGGTGGCCGCCGTGGAGGAGGTCGCGCCGGAAGTCTCCGGACGGGTCGTGCTGTCGGTGCGTGAGTACCTGCACAACCGTGCCGAGGAGACGGGCCGCAAGCGGGTGTTCATCAACCGGGGCGGGCGCGCGCATGTCACCGACGACGCGCGTCGGGCCGTACCGGAGGACGAGCGCAAGCGTCTGATCGCGTTGCTCGACGCGGAGACGGCCCGTCGACTCCCTTCTCCCGAGCGGCTGTTGGTGGATCCCGATGTCCTCGGGGTGGCGCTTCCGCTCAGCGGGCGGGCGACCGCGGCCGGGCTCGGTGTGCTGCCGCGGGGTTCCGTCTCGCGGGTCGAAGGGGAGCTGCTGCGGTTCTTCGTGTACTGGAAGCAGAAGCAGCGCGTCACCGACTACGACCTGTCGGCGCTGCTGCTGGACGCGGAGTACGACACGGTGTCGTGGCTGTCGTACACCAATCTCCGCGCGGCGGAGGGCGAGCACTCCGGTGACATCACCAACGCCCCGGACGGCGCCTCGGAGTTCATCAACCTGCGGCTCGGGGCGGTGCAGGGCACGTACGTCGTCCCGCAGGTCAACATCTTCTCCGGGGAGCAGTTCGAGGAGGCCGAGGAGTCCTTCTTCGGGTTCATGCTGCGCGAGGGCGAGCAGAAGGGGCGGCCCTTCGAGCCCCGTACCGTGCGCATGAAGTCGGAGCTGCGCGGTCCTGGCCGGGTGGCGCTGCCGCTCGCGTTCCGGCGTGCGGAGGACGGGACGTGGCACGCCAAGTGGCTGCACCTGTACCTGAAGGGGCATCCGGCGCACAACCGCGTCGAGGGCAGCCAGGTGTCGGTGGCGAACCTGCTGCGCTCCGTCGTCGAGCGCGAGCAGCTCACGGTCGGGTACCTGACCGGGCTGATGGCGAACGGCGGTACGGACGTGGCGACTTGGGACGCGACGGCGGTGCCGGACGGACCCGTGACCTACATCGGTCTGGAGCGGCCCGAGGGCCTGCACCCGGACTCGGTGGTCATCACCCCGGAAAACCTGCGCGACTTGATCCCCGAGTGACTGTTAGCGTTACGCCTGGCGAGGCCATGGAAGGGCTTCCTTCTCAATTGCGATGAGACCCCATGGGGCTCGGATTTCAGTCCTTCCGCTCTCCTCGCCCTCGACGTGACGCTCGCGGTGAGGCCATGAAGGGGCTTCCTTCTCACCGGTCTCGACAACCGGCCTTGCAATGGCCCCAGTTCCTTCGCTCTCCTCGCCGCGACGTCATGAGCCCAGGCGGTCCCGGACGGTGTCTCACCGTTCCAGGGCCGCCTTCGCCGTGCTGAGCGCCTGCTCCGCGTATCCGCGCCCGAACAGCACGGCGTGCACCAGCAGCGGGAAGAGCTGGTGCAGTCCGACGCGGTCCCGCCAGCCGTCGGCGAGCGGGGCGGCCCGCTCGTAGCCCCGCAGCACCTCGTCCAGGTGCGGGCAGCCGAACAGGTGGAGCATCGCGAGGTCGGTCTCGCGGTGGCCGCCGTGCGCGGCCGGGTCGATCAGCCAGGCGTGGCCGTCGGCGCCCCAGAGGACGTTGCCGTTCCAGAGGTCACCGTGGAGCCGGGCGGGCGGCTCGGCGGGGCCCGCGAGGTCGGGCAGCCGCTCGCAGAGCTGTTCGATCACCGGGGCCTCCCCCGAGGCGATCGTGCCGTCGTCCACCGCGCTCCGCAGATACGGCAGCACCCGGTGCTCGGCGTACCACGCGGGCCAGTCGGCGCCCTCGACGTTCCGCATCGGCGCCCGCCCGATGTACGCCTCCCGCGGGCCGCCGGGCGGCGCCGAGCCGAAGGCGGGGGCACCGGCGGCGTGCAGGGCGGCCAGTGCGTGTCCCAGGCCGGCCGCCGCGTCCCTGCCCGGCCGGCCCCTGGGCACCGGATCCGTGACCAGCCACCGGTCGTCATGGCCGTGCACGACGGGCACCCGTACCTCCACGCCCCCGGCCCCCGCCTCTCCCAGCCAGCGCAGACCCGCCGCCTCGGCCGTCACTTCGCCGGGCGCCTCGCCCCGCTTGACCATCACCGTCCGGCCGTCGTCGAGGGTGACTTCGGTCAGCGCGCCGGACACCGGGGACTCCCTGGTCGCCGTCCGGCCGGTGAGACGTGCCGCCGCCGCACCCGGGCCGTCACCGTCGTCGTACACCTGAACCTCCCTCGTCACCACAGCCCCCATGGTGCCCGAGGGGCTCCTGCACGGCCTCAGGCCCGGGTGACTCCGGGCGCCCCTGTCCCGCTCAGTTCTCCTTCCGGCAGCGGTTCTCGGGCAGGTCCGTGACGAGTTGTTGCCAGCGGGGGCCGTCCTGGGCCCGGGTCAGCCGGCACACCTCGGCGGCCCGGTCGTCCACATCGGGGTTCCACAGCCGTACCGTGCCGTCGACACCGCTGCTGGCGAGCGTCCGCCCGTCGGGGGCGAAGGCCACGCCCCACACCGCGTTCGTATGACCGGTCAGCGTGGCCACCGGTCCTCGCGCCCGCGTGTCCCACAGCCGCACGGTGCCGTCGTTGCCGCTGCTGGCGAGCGTCCGCCCGTCGGGGGCGAAGGCGAGTCCGCGGACCGAGCCGGTGTGCCCGGTGAGCGTGGCCGTCGCCCGGTTCCCCGCGGGGTCCCACAGCCGCACGGTGCCGTCGTTGCCGCTGCTGGCCAGCGTCCGCCCGTCCGGGGCGAACGCCACGGCGCGCACGGCGCCCGTGTGTCCGCCGAGCGTGGCGAGCGGCTGCCGGCGGGGCACGTCCCACAGCCGTACGGTCAGGTCGTCGCTCGCGCTCGCGAGGGTGCGGCCGTCGGGGCTGAACGCCACCGCGTTCACGAAGTCGGTGTGTCCGAGCAGGGTGGCCAGCGGTGTGCCCCGGGCCGCGTCCCAGAGGCGGACCGTGCCGTCGAGGCCGGCTGTGGCCAGGGTGCGTCCGTCGGGGGCGAAGGCCACCGAGAACACCGCGCCCGTGTGCCCCCGCAGCACCGCGAGCTGCCGACGCCCGGCCACGTCCCACAACCGGACGCTGCCGCCGGAGCCGGCCGAGGCCAACGTGCGTCCGTCCGGGGCGAAGGCCACCGAGAACACCGCGCCCGTGTGCCCCCGCAGCACCGCGAGCTGCCGACGCCCGGCCACGTCCCACAACCGCACCGTGTGATCCGCGTCGGCGGCGGCCAGGGTCCGCCCGTCCGGGCTGAACGCGGCGTGCCAGACCTCCGTGAACGGGCGGGCCGTCAGCGCCGAGCGGCCGAGGTCCCACAGCACGACGGACTCGTCGAACCCGGCCGTGGCGAGCAGCGTGCCACCGGGGCCCGCCGCCACCCCGAGGACGTAGTCGGTGTGCCCCGACAGGAGGGTCGTGATCCGGTGCCCGCGCACGTCCCACAGGCGCACCGCGCCGTCCCCGGCCGCGCCGATCACCGTGGTCGAGTCGGGGGTGAAGGCGACCGCGTTCACGTCGTCGCTGATGCCGGTCAACGCGGCGGTGCTCCGCAGCCGCGCGGGGTCCCACAGCCGTACGACACGATCGGCGCCGCCCGAGGCGAGCGTGCGACCGTCGGGGGCGAACGCCACGCCCAGGACCTCGGCCGAGTGCCCGGCGAGAACGGCCAGCGGCCGGTGCCGGACGGTGTCCCACAGCCGTACGGTGTGGTCGGAACCGCCCGAGGCGAGGGTCCGTCCGTCGGGGCTGTAGGCCAGGGCGTTGACGGCGTCCCGGTGTCCCCTGAAGGTGGCGACCCGGTCGTGGGAGCCACCGGCCCGCCACAGGGTGATCGTGCCGTCGGAGCCCGCCGAGGCCAGGGTCCGCCCGTCGGGGGCGTAGGCGACGGCCCGCAGCGGAACGTCCGTGGTGAGGCCGGCGACGACCCGGCGCGCGGCAACGTCCCACACCCGCACGGCTCCGCCCGCCGCTCCCACCACCGCCGCGGCCAGCATGCGCCCGTCGGGGCTGAAGGCCACCGAGCGCACCTTGCCGGGCGCGGTCAGGACCGCGGTCTGGCGGCGTTCGGCGGTCCGCCAGAGCCTGACCGTCCCGTCGCTGCTGCCGCTCGCGAGCAGACCGCCAACGGGAGCGAAGGCGACGGCGTTGACGGGCCCCGCGTGCCCGGTCAGCCGGCCGGCGAAGTACTGCGCCTGGGTGCTGAGCAGGGCGCCGCGGGCCTCCGTGGTCGGTGCGGTGGCGTAGGCCTCGGCGGCGAGCAGCAAGGCAGCCTCCGGCTGGGCGCTCGCCATCGCGGTGGACCGTACGGCCAGGGACTGGGACAGCGTGACCCGGCTCTGCCGCAGTGCCTCGGACCGCTGCTGGTAGGCGAGTCCCCCAGCGGTCACGGCCAGGCCCAGCAGGGCCGCGAGCAGGGCCAGCAGGCGGCGCTGCCGACGCGCCTGGCGCCGGTCGGCGTGCTGCCTCCGGAGTTCCTCGGCCCGGCTCGCCTCGTAGAACTCCGCCTCCCTCGGACCGAGTTCGGCCCGGTCCGCGACCTCCCGTGCCCACTCCGCAACCGTGGCGAGCCGGGGCCCCCGGTAGAGCAGGGAGGGGTCGCGTCCTTCGCGCTCCCATTCGGCCGCCGCGTCGGCGAGCTGCTGCCGGATGAGCAGTCCGGCCCGGTCCGCGTGGATCCAGCCGCGCAGTCGGGGCCAGACGTGCAGCAGCGCCTCGTGGGTGATCTCGACGGTGTCCCGGTCGACGGTGATCAGCCGGGCCCGCACGAAGGCGTCGAGGGCCGCGGCCGCCGCCGCGGGGTCGGGAAGCTGGTCCAGCAGCACCGCGCGGTCGAGTCTGCGGCGCGTCTCCTCGCTGCCGTCACCGAGCTGCACCAGCCGGACCAGGGCTTGGCGGATCATGGTCTGTTCGGCGGGGTAGAGGCGGGCGAACCCGGTCTCCGCGGTCCGCGCGACGGCCCCCTGGATACCGCCGCTCCGTTCGTAGTCCGTGATGGTCAGGGTCCGCCCGTCCCCGCGCTGCCAGGTGGCCATCAGCGCGTGGGAGAGCAGGGGGAGGGCGCCGGGCGGGGCGGGTGCGGACTCGTCGTGGTCGGGCGGTCCGTCCGCCGGGCGCGGTGGGGGCGGTTCGTGCGGTTCCTCCGGCGCGTGCCGTGCGTGCCGTGCGCTCGACGGGTACGGCGGGTGCGGTGCATGCGGTGGGTGCGGTGCGGCGGTCGGGTCCGAGCGCAGTCCCACGTCGCGCAGCAGCAGGGGGACGAGGCCGGGCGCGAGTTCGAGGCCGGCCTGCCGGGCGGGGCGGGTGATCGACTCGCGCAGTTCCCGTACGGTCATCGGCCGCAGCACGAAGAGCCCGGCGGCGAACACCGCGGCGAGTTCGGGATGGTCGAGACAGCGACCGGTGAAGTCGGCCCGCATGCCGAGGACCACGGCTGACGGGGCGTCGCCGGGCCCGGCGGCGTCCCCCTGAAACGACTGAACCGACTGAACCGACGTCGACAGGGCGCACAACGCCCGTATGAAGGCACGCCGTTCGCCCTCGTCGGGGCAGAGCGTGAAGACCTCCTCGAACTGGTCCACCAACAACACCAGTCGGCTGGGCGGCGGTTCACGGTCGGCCGGGGCCCGGTCCTCGCCCTCGGTCCGGTGCCGTGCCCGCGCTATCGCCGTGGAGAGCCGGGACGGGTCCTCGCGGAGTTCAGCGGCCGTGACGGCCAGGTCCAGGCCCAGTGTCGCGGAGGTGCGGGACAGGAGTTCGTCGAGGGGGTGGGCCGTCGGGGTGAGGGCCACGACCGGCCAGTCCCGTGACCCCGCCATCGGCAGCGCGCCGTTGCGCAGGGCGGGCACGAGTCCGGCGTTGAGCAGCGAGGACTTGCCCGCCCCTGACGGCGCCGCCAACAACAGCGGTCCGCTGCCCACGCGTTCGAAGAGCCGGTCGACCAGCGCGACGGTCGTCCGTTCACGCCCGAAGAACCAGCGGGCATCCTGGGCGGTGAAGGCGGCCAGGCCACGGTAGGGGCACTCCCGCTCCGGCTCCCCGGACCGGCCGGACCTCTCCGCGGGGGTCTGTGGCAGCAGCCGCAGGAGAGCCCCGCCCGCGTGCAGCGCCTCGTCACAACGGCGCCCGACGTCCGCCGTGGCCGGCTTGGAACCGTTCTCGATCTTGCTGAGATACCCCTTGCTGTAGTGCACCCGCTGAGCGAGCGCGGTGAGCGACAGCCCTCTCTCGTGTCGCAGCCGTCTCAGCGCGGAGGGGAAGTCCGGCGGCGCACCACCGGCACCCCCTTTTCCGGTCGCACCGTCCGTCGCCCTGTCCCCGGTCGTGCGCGGGTTCTCGACCACGCCACCTCCCCCGCGGCGGCCCGTGTCCCCCCGTCGGTCACGTCTCGCACCGCCGCCCCAACTCCACGCTACAGGCGGGCCAGTTGGGGCCCCGGCGGCGATCAGAGGCGGGTGTTTCCCTGTTTCCCGTTGCCGGTGGTCGACGGGAAACATCTCGACATGCCCACGACCTGGGCCGAAAGCTCGGAACCCGGGTCGGCCACCGAGCCGGCTCCTGAACAGGATCTTCCAGGGAGGGAACCATGAGGACCCGCACTCTTTCAGCCGTTGTGGCGGGGTCGGCCACCGCCGCGCTCCTGCTGACCGGCGTCGGCACGGCCACGGCCGCCCCGGCCAAGTCGGACCAGCTCCGCAAGACCGCCGCGCCCGCCACGGCCGAGGCCGCTCCGGCCAGGGCGGCCTGGGACGGAAACATCTACCTCTACTACAGCACCGCGGCCAACAGCGCCTGGCGGGCCTACTACAGCGGCACTCCGGACTTCGCCTCGGACACCTTCAACGCCGGTGTCGACGGCTACGGCCAGCGCGTGAAGAACAACGTCAACCGGGCGTGGAACAACGACCAGCGCTGGGCCGCGCACATTTGGTACAACGAGAACTACCAGGGCGCGGTGGACACCTTCTCCCCGGGCGAGGCACGCCAGTTGAAGGTCGGGGTGCGCAACGACAATGCCTCCCTGAGCTGGACGCTGGTGGGCTGACCTCGATGCACGCCGCGGCGGGCCGGGAAGCCCTCTCCCGGCCCGCCGCGGCCGGCCCTCGCCGTCGGACCCACCGCTCTCATCTGCCCGCCAAGGGGGACACGTCCATGCGCCCATCGTCAACGGCCCTCGGCGGCAAGGTTGTTCGGGCCGCCGCGGTCCTCAGCATCCTGACCGGTCTCGTCGCCGTCACCAGTTGTGCGGACGGGGCCACGAGCCCACGGCCCCGCGAGTCCGCCCACGGCACGACGCACCAGGGCACCGACGCCGGCGAGGGGATCCCGCCGGTGGCAGGCATCCCGGTGATCCTCGGGGTGAAGTCCCTGGTGCTGCCGATCGAGCCGTATCTGGTCACCGACCGCCAGATGTCCGCCATTCTGCGTGCCCGGCAGGAGCTGGTGGCCCCCTGCATGCGCCGGTTCGGCTTCGCGTGGCCCGACCGCGACCCTGGCACGGGCACGGGCACAGGCGACAGCGGGGGCATGCCGCCCGGCATGAAGAACGCGGCCAACATGGACCGCCGCTACGGCATCACGGATCCCGCGCTCGCGGCCCGCCTCGGGTACCACTTCGCTCCTGACGCCCGGCAGCGGACCACCGAGGAGTCCTCCGCCGCCCGGCCGGACGCCGACGCGCTGGCCGTCCTGACGGGACGCGCCGCCGACGGCACACCGGCCCCGGGCCGCCACCACGGCCTGGCGGTACCGGAGGGAGGCTGCCAGGGACAGGCGACCGCCCGGCTGACCGGCGGCCTGCCGCTCGGCAACGACCCGCTGGCCAGCGAGATCAACATCGTCAGCTACCAGAAGTCGCGGGCGGACCCCCGCGTCAGGGCGGTCTTCCGCGCATGGTCGGCCTGTATGCGCAAGCGGGGCTACTCCTACGCCGCCCCCACCGACGCTCCCGGCAAGGACCCCCGGTTCACCGGCCCCACGCCGACCCGACAGGAGACGGCCCTGGCCGAGGCGGACGTGGCGTGCAAGCGGCAGACCAACGTGATCGGCGTCTGGTTCACCGTGGACACCGCCTACCAGCGGCGGATGATGGCCTCGAAGGGGCCGGAACTCGCCCACGCGAAGGAGGCCATCCGCACCCGGACGGCGAACGCGGAACGTGTTCTGAACGGCGACCGCTGAGGACACCCGTGGCCCTGCGGGCGGTGTGGCCGACCGCCTGCCGCGGAAGATCCCCCGGTGCTTCAATGTCATCCCCGGGCGGAGGAGCGGCGGCATGGGTGCGGAGTCGGGCAGGGTCCTGGTGACCGGCGGCAGCGGTTTCGTCGGCAGTCATCTGGTACGGCGGCTGCTGGAGCGCGGCTACGAGGTGCACGCCACCGTCCGCAGCCTCGCGAACCCGGCGAAGGTAGGGCCGTTGCGGGACATGCAGGACGAATTCCCGGGCGGACTCGGCCTGTTCGAGGCGGACCTCCTCCAGGAGGGCTCCTTCGACGCGGCCATGGCCGGCTGCCGGGTGGTCTTCCACGTCGCCTCGCCCTTCTTCATGCCGGAGAAGATCAAGGACGGCCGCAAGGACATGGTCGACCCGGCCCTGACCGGCACGCGCAACGTCCTGGCCGGCATCGAACGGACGCCGTCCGTGGAACGGCTGGTGTTCACCTCCACGGTCGGCGCGATCTTCGGCGACTACTCCGACGTGCGGGACATGGAGGGGCGGATCCTGTCGGAGCGGTACTTCAACACCAGCAGCACGGTGGAGAACAACCCGTACCACTACGCCAAGACCGTTGCCGAGCGCGCCGCGTGGGACGCGGAGGCCGCGCAGAGCCGCTGGCGGATGGTCTCCGTGAACCCCGGTCTGATCCTGGGCCCCTCCCTCACCCCCGCCTCCGAGTCGGGCAGCCTCTTCCTCCTGGAGGAACTGTTCAGGGGCTACTTCTTCTACGGCGCCCCGGACTTCAGCTTCACCACGGTCGACGTCCGTGACGTGGCCGACGCGCACATCGCGGCCGCCGAGAAGCCCGACGCCAAGGGCCGTTACATCCTGGCCGCCCGGACCATGACGTCGTTCCACGAGATGTCCCGCGTCATCCGCGCCCGGTACCCCCGCGACCGGCGCCTTCCGCGGACGGCGCTCCCGCACTGGCCGGTACGGATCCTGGGTCCCGCCTTCGGGCTCACGCAGGACTACATCCGCAAGCATCTCGGCATCCGCTTCGAGGTGGACAACAGCCGCAGTGTGAACGAACTCGGCCTCGTCTACCGGCCGGTGGAGGAGACGGTTCTCGACCATTACGAGGCCTGGCGCCGACAGCGCGTCCGTCGCTGACCCCTCACCTGCGGGAACGGGCGCACGCGACGAAGGTCACAGTTACATCTCGCCCTTTTCACACTTCAATCTTCACGTGAGCCTCACAAGTTGGTTAGGTTTACGTCGAACAGCACGACGGAAGGGGCACATCTTTCATGGCGCCGGATCGAACTTCGCGCAATGGAGGGTTCAGCCTCCCGGCCAAGCGCAACTCCGCACTCGCGACGGCCGCGATGGCCTCCGCGGCCCTTCTCTCCCAGACCGGGAACGCCGCGGCCGACGAGGCGCCGAGCCGCGACGAGGTGGACCGGCGGATCACCAACCTCTACGACCGCGCGGAGACGGACTCCGGCACCTACAACGCCACCCGCGCTGCTGCCACCAGGGCGTCGGGCACCCGTGGCCGTACCCCTTCGACGAGCGGCGGGAGCCGCAGGTCCGGGGGCGAGCCCGCGCTCGAAGCCCTCGCCAAGCAGTGGTACGGCGTGGGCCGGGCGAAGCTGGGTCCGTTCGTCGAGGCGACCCTGCCGGGCGACCGGCTTCCCGCGCCCGCCGCCGAGACGCGTCGTCAGCGTCCCGCGGAGGCCCCGGCGGCACGCGCGCCGAAGCCGGCCGAACGGCCCGCGCCCGAGCTGACCGCCAAGCCGATGCTCGCCCTTCCGCCCGCGCCGGAACAGCCCCCCGTGTGGACACCGGACCCGACGCCGCAGCCGCTCACCGGCACCGGTGAGATACCCGCCATCAGCGCCCCGCAACTCGAGAGCGGGTTCCCGGAGTACAGCACGCAGACCGGCAACGGCTTCGCCGAGTACGGCACGCAGACCGGCCCGGCCCTCCCGGGGTACGGGACGCAGGGCGGCGGGCAACTCCCCACCGGAACACCGGAGTACGCCAGCCAGGCCGCCCAGGCCACCACGGGTCTGCCCGAGTACACCGGGCAGCTCACCACGGGCCGGCCCGAGTACCCGGCCCAGCCGGTCACCGGATTCCCGGAGCCCACGGGCCAGTTCAGCACGGGCCAGTTCAGCACCGTCCTTCCGAACGACACCGGCCAGTTCACAGCGCCGCTCCCCGGCAACACGGGCCAGTTCAGCACCGCGCTGCCCGGCAGCACGGGCCAGTTCGCCGCCCCGCTGCCCGACAGCACCGGCCAATTCAGCACCGCCCTCCCGAACGACACCGGCCAGTTCACAGCGCCGCTCCCCGGCAACACGGGCCAGTTCAGCACCCCGCTGCCCGACAGCACGGGCCAGTTCGCCGCCCCGCTCCCCGGTTACGCCCCCCAGCCCACCCCCCTCGCCGGCTACTCCACCGACCTCGGCAGCCCGCTCACCGCGGTCGCCCCGGCCCCCGGTATCCCCTCTCCCCGCAGCCCCGAACCGCAGTGGCAGGCCCCGCAGCAGAGCGCCGCCCCCGCCTCGCTGCCCACCGCGGACCCCGGTTACGACTCGAAGGTCATCCAGGTGCTCGCCTTCGCCCGGTCCCAGATCGGCAAGCCCTGCGTCTGGGGTGCGGCGGGCCCGGGGTCGTACGACAACGCCGGTCTCACGCAGGCCGCCTGGAAGGTCGCCGGTGTCTCCCTGCCGCGTACCTCCCTCGGCCAGGCGAGCACCGGCACGGCGGTCCCGCTGTACGCGATGCAACCCGGTGATCTGGTCTTCTTCCACGACGACTTCAGCCACGTGGGCCTGTGCACCGGCAACGGCATGATGATCCACGCGCCCGGCCCCGGGGCTTCGATCCGCGAGGAGTCGATCTACCCGACCGGCGAGTCGATCATCCGGAGCGCGATCCGCCCCGCCTGACCCGCACCTGCCCCTGAGGCACCCGCCCTGGCCGTGAGGAGTGGTGCGGGCCGCCGGTCCCCCGTGCCGGCGGCCCGCACGAAAAAGGAGAGACTCAGGCATCCCTGCTCGTGCCCGGTCTCCCCCGCTGCGGCGTCGGAGCGCCGATGTGCTGGAGTTATGTCGACAACGTCGATGTTGCCCGGATGAAGTGTGGGTCAGCGAGGTACGGGGCCGGTATGGGTACAACTGCGTATGAGCGGGTGCTGTCGGTCGCCGTGGCCGCGCTCCACGAACGCGACCCGGCGCAGCTGTGGCCACTTCTCGCGGGGGACCTGCCGGCCCTGTGCGGTGGCGACGCCCTGATCTACAAGCTGGACGACTGGAACGAGAGCGAGGGCACCCTCGGTGTGTCCCCCGCCGCCACCGCCGAGTTCACCGTGCTCGGGGACGAGGAGACGGGTCTGCTGCGCGCGGGCTACCCCCTGGCCGCGCACTACGCGGGCCGGGCGGACCGGGCCCCGGTGACCGCCGGCCGGGTGGCCGGCCGTGCCTGGCCGGGGAGCCCGATGGCGCAATTGCTCGACGGTCTCCTGGACGTCGACCACGTGCTGGGGATCCCCCTGCCCGGCTCGACCACCCCGATCACCGGGTGCCTGGTCTACCGCTCGGGCCGGGACTTCAGCGACGACGAGCTGCGGCTGGCCGAGCAGTTGCAGCCGCTGCTGGCCGCCGTCGAGCAGCAGCGGCAGCTTCTGCGGCGGCTCGACGCCTCGTCCGGGCAGGCCGCGGACCTGGCGCTCACGCCCCGGGAGACGACCGTGCTGGTCCTGCTGGGCGACGCGCTGACCGCCCTGTCGATAGGCCGCAGGCTCGGGATATCGGAGCGTACGGTCCACAAGCACATCGCGAACATCTACCGCAAGCTCGGCACGCACGACCGCGTCAGCACGGTGCTGCACGCACAGCGGCTGGGGCTCATCCCTGCGGCAGCGGCGGCCCGCCCTTGAGGCGTTCCAGGTCGGAGGGGCGGACCTGGATGACCACGATCGCGATGAGCGCGGCGAGCACGGTGAAGATCGCGGCCATGACGAAGGCGGCCGAGGCGCCGGCGGTGAGGACCTCGTCGCCCCACGGGCCCGGCAGTTGCCCGGTGCGTTCGAAGATCCGCTGCTCAGCCGGGGTGGCCTGGGAGAGGAAGCGGGGGATCTGCTTCTCCGCCTCGTTGGTGCTGGCCGTGCCGAACATCGTGACCAGGATGGACAGCCCGAGTGAACCGCCCACCTGCTGGGTGGCGTTGAGGAGTCCGGAGGCCGCGCCGGTCTCCTCGGTGGGGACGTTGGAGAGTGCCATCAGGGTCAGCGAGACGAACTCCATGCCCATGCCGAGGCTGAAGACGAGCATCGGTCCGAGGACGCTGCCCGCGTAGGTGGAGTGGACGTCGGTGAGGGTCAGCCAGCCGAGGCCGATCGCGGCCAGGATGGCACCGCCCACCATGAACGGCTTGGGACCGTAGATGGGCAGGAACCGGGAGGCCAGTCCGGCGCCGACCGCGATGACCGCGCTGACCGGCAGGAACGCGAACCCCGTGGCCAGCGGGCTGAAGTTCAGGACGTTCTGCACGAACAGCGTCAGGAAGAAGAACATGCCGAAGATGGCCGCCGCGAGGCACAGCATGATGCCGTAGGTGCCCGCCCGGTTGCGGTCGGCGAACATGTGCAGCGGGGTGATGGGCTGCCGGGAACGCTTCTCGATCATCACGAACGCCACGAGCAGGACGACCGCCGCGGCGAACGAGCACAGGGTGAGCGTGTCCCGCCAGCCTTCCTGTGCGGCCCGGATGAAGCCGTACACCAGCAGCACCATCCCGGCGGTGGCGGTCAGCGCGCCGACGATGTCGAAGTTGCCGGGGTGGCGTTCGGACTCGCGGATCCAGCGGGGTGTGGCGAGCGCGATGAGCAGTCCGATGGGCACGTTGACGAAGAGCACCCACCGCCAGTTCAGCCACTCGACGAGGACCCCTCCGGCCAGCAGCCCGATCGCGCCGCCGCCCGCGGAGACCGCGGCGAAGACGCCGAACGCCCGGTTGCGCTCGGGGCCTTCACGGAAAGTCGTGCTGATCAGCGCGAGCGAGGTAGGGGAGGCGATGGCGCCGCCGACGCCCTGGAGGGCACGTGCGGACAGGAGTTGGACCTCGTTCTGGGCGAGTCCGCCGAGCAGGGAGGCGAGCACGAACAGCAGCACGCCGAAGATGAACACCCGCCGTCTGCCGAGGATGTCGCCGGCCCGGCCGCCGAGCAGCAGCAGTCCGCCGAAGGTGAGGGTGTACGCGTTGACCACCCAGGCCAGGCTCGTCGTGGAGAAGTCCAGGGAGCGCTGGATGTCCGGGAGCGCGATGTTCACGATGGTGATGTCGAGGACCACCATCAGCTGGCAGGACGCGATGACCAGCAGGGCCATGACGTTGCCACCGCCGCCGGAGTCCGGTGGGGTGGTGCGTGCTGCAGAACTGGCCTGCGGGTCGCTGCTCATGGTCTCCGTACGACCGTACGCCGGTGCCGGGGGCCTCACCACTCGAGGACGTGGCACCCCCAGGCCGGAAGGGACACGAACAGTCCGGAGTCGTTCAGTTCGTCTCCGTCACGGTCGTACACGGCCCCGTCGAGCAGGTCGGTCAGGCGGTGTGCCCGTCCGCGCAGGTCGTCCCACGGCAGGGGCAGCCGGGCCTGGGCCGGGCCGTCGGAGTCGTTGACGACGACCAGGTGGCGGGCGTCGGCGCGGGTCCAGGTCCAGGCGAGGAGACGGCGGTGGGAGTCGTTGTCGGGCCAGCCCTCGGGGGTGACGAGGCGCCACTCCCCCCGGCGCACGACGGCGGCGGCGGTCAGCAGGCGGCCGTAGAAGGCGTGCAGGGGTTCGTCGACGGTCTCCTGCGGTCTGCGGCTCAGGAACACCGGTGGCCGCACCGTGCGGCCCTCGAACTGGCCCTCGTGCCAGAGTGTGGCGCCGGGAAGCGTGGCAACGGCCACGGCGGCCGCCCGTTCCCGGCCCCCGGGGACCACCGCGGCGATCCGGGGCTCGTCGTGGTTCTCCAGGAAACGGACGAGACCGCGCTGGTAGGTGAGGTCCGCGCCGAGGTGGGCGCGGACGGAGTCGGCGTCCTGGTGCAGGAGGCGGTCGTAGAGACGCTTGTCGTAGCAGTGGTCGAAGCCCTGCTTCTGGAGGGCCCCTTCGAGGTCCCAGTAGGCCTCCGCCACGAACAGGAACCGGGAGTGGTGCTCCCGTACCCGGGGGATGACGTACGGCCAGAAGTCCTCGGCCGGGGCCGGGCCCGCGCGGTCGCCCCAGGTCCTGGCGAAGACGTCGTTCATCAGCAGCATCGCCATGTCGCAGCGCACGCCGTCGGCCTGGTCGGCGACGGACGCCAGGGTCTCGACGGTCGCTGTCCGCAACTCCTCGCTGAAGGCGTTCAGTTGGACCACGTCCGGCCAGGGCGGGAAGTAGGGGTCGCGGCCGCGGGCACAGATCCCGCCCTCGGTCTCGATGAAACCTGCCGGGTCCCGGGCGAGATCCTCCGCACTCCCCCGGACCAGGCAGTCGGGGCGTTCGGTGAGCCAGGGGTGGTCGGGGGCGATGTGGTTGGGGACGTAGTCGAGGAGCAACCCCATTCCGCGGGCGGCCAGTTGGGCGCGGGCGGCGGCGAGGCCCTCGGGGCCGCCCAGCACCGGATCGACGACGTAGTTCCGCACGCAGTACGGCGATCCGGCGATGTCCGCCTCGGTGACATCGGGGAGGGCGTCACTGAAGGAGGCCCTAAGCCCCTCGTCCTGCAACGCGATCCGCAGTCCCGCCGGGCTGCGCTCCCACACACCCATCAGCCACACCGTGTCGACGCCGGGAGGCACCAGGGAGTCCCAGACCTCGTCCGGCACTTCCCCGAGCGTGACGTCCCGCCCGTACCGGCGGCTCAACTCGCCCAGCCACACCAGGGTGTTGATCTCGTAGACGACCGTCATGACAGCGACTCCCGTCCGCCCCGTTGCCAGTCCTCCTCGCTGATGGCGTGGAAGAGGGTCGCGGTGGCCGCCACCAGGCCGGTCCAGCCGGTCTGGTGACTGGCGCCGAGGCCTGTGCCGTTGTCTCCGTGGAAGTACTCGTAGAAGAGGACCAGGTCCTTCCAGTGCGGGTCCTCGGCGAACACCGGCTTGCCGCCGTGCACCGGCCGGTGGCCGTCGGTGTCGGGCAGGAAGGTGGCGGTGAGCCGGTCGGAGATCTCGCGGGCGACTTCGTACAGGTTGAGCAGCCGTCCGGAGCCGGTCGGGCACTCCACGGTGAATTCGGGGCCGTGGTGGGCGTGGAGGTTCAGCAGCGCGCGGATGAGGAGGATGTTCATCGGGAACCACACCGGGCCGCGCCAGTTGGAGTTCCCGCCGAACATCCCCGAGTCGGACTCGGCGGGCAGATAGCCGACGCCGTAGGTCTGCCCGTGCACGTCGAAGGTGTACGGGTGCTTCGCGTGGTACCTGGACAGGGACCGGATGCCGTGCGGGCCGAGGAACTCGTCCTCGTCGAGCATGCGGGCCAGGATGCGGCGCAGCCGGTCCTCGCCGAACAGCGCGAAGAGGTAGCGGCCGTCGGTGCCGGGGCGGTCGACTGCCTGCTGGGCGACGAAGGCCTCGACGGCCGGGTGTCGTCGGATGAAGTCCCGTGCTCCCTCGACCAGTTCGGGGAACGCCCGGTTCGCCCGGTCGCCGACGAGGCTGGTCGCCGCGAGCGGTATCAGGCCGACCAGGGACCGCACCTTCAGGCGGGTCGCGCTGCCGTCGGGCAGCCGCAGGACGTCGTAGAAGAAGCCGTCCTCCTCGTCCCACAGGCTGGTGTTGTCCTGGCCGATGCGGTTCAGGGCGACGGCGATCCACGCGAAGTGTTCGAAGAGCATCTGTGCCTGCTCGACGTAGACCGGGTTGTCCACGGCGAGTTCGACGGCGATGTCGAGGAGGTTCTGGCAGTACAGGGCCATCCACGCGGTGCCGTCGGCCTGGTCGAGACGGCCGCCGGTGGGCAGCGGCGCGCTGCGGTCGAAGACGCCGATGTTGTCGAGGCCGAGGAAGCCGCCCTGGAAGACGTTGTTGCCGTCGGCGTCCTTGCGGTTGAGCCACCAGGTGAAGTTCTTCGTCAGCTTCTGGAAGGCGTTCTCCAGGAAGGCGCGGTCGCCGTGGCCGGTGCGGTGCTTCTCCAGTTCGTAGACGAACAGGACCGCCCAGGCGTGGACGGGCGGGTTGACGTCCCCGAAGTTCCATTCGTACGCGGGGATCTGGCCGTTGGGGTGGAGGTAGAGGCGACGCAGCAGCAGGTCGAGCTGGGACTTGGCGAAGCCGATGTCGACCATGGACAGGGCCAGGGTGTGGAAGGCGAGGTCCCAGGCGGCGAACCAGGGGTACTCCCAGGTGTCCGGCATCGACATGATCTCGTCGTTGACCATGTGGTACCAGGCGCTGTTGCGGATCCGCGGGTCGGCGGCGAGCGGGTCCACGCCGTGCTCGGCGAGCCAGCGCTCGACATCGAGGTAGTAGTACTGCTTGCTCCACAGCATCCCGGCGAGGGCCTGGCGGACGAGCCGCCGCTCCTCCTCCCCCGTGGCGGGCGGGATGACACCGGCGTAGAAGGTGTCGGCCTCGGTGCGGCGCAGGTGGAGGACGTCGTCGAAACCGCTCCAGGGGTCCGGGAGTTCGGTGTCCGACAGGCGCAGGCGGATCCGGGCACTGTCTCCGGCGGGGATGGTCAGCACGTGGTGGACGGCGGCCTTGGTGCCGGTGCGGGCGGGGTTGACGGCGTCCGTCGCGCCGTGGACGACGTACCGGTCGATGCCGTTCTTCACGTACGGGGTGGTGTTCGGGCTGCCGAAGACGCGCTCGTTGTCGGTCTCGTTGTCGGTGAAGAGCGTCTCGCCGTCCTGGTGGTACAGCCATCGCGCCCCGAGTTCCTCGTGGTCGGCGCGGATCGCCTCCTCCGTGGCGCGTAGTCCCGGCACCGCCGTGCCGCCCGCCCAGGACCAGGTGTGCCGGAACCACAGGGTCGGCAGGAGGTGCAGCACGGCCTCGTCGGGGCCCCTGTTGTGGGCGGTGATCTCGATCAGGAGGTCGTCCGGTCCCGCCTTGGCGTACTCGACGAAGACGTCGAAGTAGCGGTTCTCGTCGAAGACGCCGGTGTCGAGGAGTTCGTACTCGGCGTCCTCGCGGCCGCGCGCCCGGTTGCCGGCGACGAGGTCGCCGTAGGGGAACTCGCCTTGCGGGTACTTGTACAGGTACTTCATCGACGAGTGGGTGGGCGTGTTGTCGAGGTGGAACCAGTACTCCTTGACGTCCTCGCCGTGGTTGCCCTCCGCGTTGGTCAGGCCGAACATCCGCTCCTTGAGGAGGGGGTCGCGGCCGTTCCACAGGGCGAGCGCGAAGCACAGCCGCTGTTTGTCGTCGCTGACTCCGGCGATGCCGTCCTCGCCCCAGCGGTAGGCGCGGGAGCGGGCCTGGTCGTGGGTGAAGTACGACCAGGCGTCGCCGTTCTCGCTGTAGTCCTCGCGGACGGTGCCCCACTGGCGTTCGCTCAGGTAGGGCCCCCAGCGTCGCCAGGGGGCCGTGCCCGCGTCCGCCTCGGCCAGTCGTCGGCGCTCGGCGTCCGGTGTGCCGCTTCCGTTGGTCATCCGCCGGTCCTCTCGCCGCCCGGGACATGTGACCAGACTTGGCCCCTGAGGAGCGGACCGCAATGGTGGTGAGCTGTACGGAAGCGAGTGTCACCGTTCCGGCCGAGGTGTCAGCCGATCTCGACCAGCAGGTCACCGCCTTCCACCTGCTGCACCTTGTTGATCGCCAGCCGGGACACGCGTCCGGCCTTCGACGCGGTGATCGTGGCCTCCATCTTCATCGCCTCGATGGTGGCCACGGTCGCGCCGGCCGCCACCTCGTCGCCCTCGGTGACCACGAGCGTGACGACGCCGGCGAAGGGGGCGGCGACATGGCCGGTGTTGGAGCGGTCGGCCTTCTCGGTGGTCGGGATGTCCGAGGAGGCGGCGACATCACGGATCTGGATGGGCCGCAGCTGGCCGTTGAGCGTGGACATCACCGTGCGCATGCCCCGCTCGTCGGCCTCGCCGATGGCCTCCAGGGCGATGAGGAGGCGGACGCCGGGCTCCAGGTCGACGGCGTACTCCTTGCCCGGGCGCAGGCCGTAGAAGAAGTCCTTGCTCTCCAGGAGGCTGGTGTCGCCGTAGGACTGGCGGTGGGTCTCGAACTCGCGGGTCGGGGCGGGGAACAGCAGGCCGTTGAGGGTCGAGCGGCGGTCCTTGTCCAGGCCCTCGCGGTCCTCGGCGGTCAGTTCCTGGACGGGCTTGGCGTCGGCGCGGCCCTGGAGGGCCTTGGTGCGGAAGGGCTCGGGCCAGCCGCCGGGCGGGGTGCCGAGCTCGCCGCGCAGGAAGCCGATGACGGAGTCGGGGATGTCGAAGCGGTCCGGGGTCTCCTCGAACTCCTTGGGGTCGACCCCGGCGCCGACCAGGTGCAGGGCGAGGTCGCCGACCACCTTGGAGGAGGGGGTGACCTTCACCAGGTGGCCCAGCAGGCGGTCCGCGGCCGCGTACATCGCCTCGATGTCCTCGAAGCGGTCGCCGAGGCCGAGGGCGACGGCCTGGGTGCGCAGGTTGGAGAGCTGACCGCCGGGGATCTCGTGGTCGTAGACGCGTCCGGTCGGGGAGGCGAGGCCCGCCTCGAAGGGGGCGTACACGCGGCGGACGCTCTCCCAGTACGGCTCCATGTCGCCGACCGCGCGCAGGTCCAGGCCGGTGGGCCGGTCGGAGTGGTCGGTCGCGGCGACGATCGCGGAGAGGGAGGGCTGCGAGGTGGTGCCCGCCATGGAGGCGACGGCCCCGTCCACGGCGTCGGCGCCCGCCTGGATCGCGGCCAGGTAGGTGGCGAGCTGGCCGCCCGCGGTGTCGTGGGTGTGGATGTGCACCGGCAGGTCGAACTCGCGGCGCAGCGCCGAGACGAGCTTGGCTGCGGCGGGGGCGCGCAGCAGGCCCGCCATGTCCTTGACGGCCAGGACGTGGGCGCCCGCGTCGACGATCTGCTCAGCGAGGCGCAGGTAGTAGTCGAGGGTGTAGAGGCGCTCGTTCGGGTCGGACAGGTCCGAGGTGTAGCAGAGGGCCACCTCGGCGACCGAGGTGCCGGTGGCGCGGACGGCCTCGATGGCGGGGCGCATCTGGCTGACGTCGTTGAGGGCGTCGAAGATGCGGAAGATGTCGATGCCGGTCTCGGCGGCCTCCTGCACGAAGGCGTCGGTCACCTCGGTCGGGTAGGGGGTGTAGCCGACGGTGTTGCGGCCGCGCAGCAGCATCTGGAGGCAGATGTTGGGGACGGCCTCGCGCAGGGCGGCGAGCCGCTCCCAGGGGTCCTCGGCGAGGAAGCGCAGGGCCACGTCGTAGGTGGCGCCTCCCCAGCACTCCAGGGAGAGCAGCTGTGGCAGGGTGCGCGCGACGGCCGGGGCGACGGCGAGCATGTCCTTGGTGCGTACGCGGGTGGCGAGCAGGGACTGGTGGGCGTCGCGGAAGGTGGTGTCGGTGACGCCGATGGTCGGGGACTCGCGCAGCCAGCGGGCGAAGCCCTCGGGCCCGAGCTCGGTGAGCTTCTGCTTGGAGCCGGCAGGCGGCTCGGTGTCCGGCGTCTCGGGCAGCTTGGAGACGGGGTCGATCAGCTCCGGGCGTTCGCCGTGCGGCTTGTTGACCGTCACGTCGGCCAGGTAGGTGAGCAACTTGGTGCCGCGGTCGGCGGAGTGACGGGCCGTCAGCAGATGCGGGCGCTGCTCGATGAACGAGGTGGTGACGTTGCCCGCCTGGAAGTCGGGGTCGTCCAGCACCGCTTGCAGGAAGGGGATGTTGGTGGCCACCCCGCGGATGCGGAACTCGGCGACGGCACGCCGGGCCCGGTTGACGGCGGTGGTGAAGTCCCGGCCCCGGCAGGAGAGTTTGACCAGCATGGAGTCGAAGTGGGCGCTGATCTCCGTACCGGCGTGGGTCGTTCCGCCGTCGAGGCGGATGCCGGAGCCGCCGGGCGAGCGGTAGGCGCTGATGCGGCCGGTGTCGGGGCGGAAGCCGTTGGCGGGGTCCTCGGTGGTGATACGGCACTGGAGGGCGGCGCCGTGCAGCCGGACCGTCTCCTGGGAGAGGCCGAGGTCGGCGAGGGTGGCGCCGGCCGCGATCCGGAGCTGGGCCTGGACGAGGTCGACGTCGGTGACCTCCTCGGTGACCGTGTGCTCGACCTGGATGCGCGGGTTCATCTCGATGAAGACGTGGTTGCCGTCCCGGTCGAGGAGGAACTCGACGGTGCCCGCGTTGCGGTAGCCGATCTCGTGGGCGAAGCGGACGGCGTCGGCGCAGATGCGGTCGCGCAGCCCGGGATCGAGGTTGGGTGCGGGGGCCAGCTCGATGACCTTCTGGTGGCGGCGCTGGACCGAGCAGTCGCGCTCGTAGAGGTGGATGACGTTGCCCTGGCCGTCGGCGAGGATCTGCACCTCGATGTGGCGGGGCTCGACGACGGCCTTCTCCAGGAAGACGGTCGAGTCGCCGAAGGCGGACGCGGCCTCGCGGGCGGCCGCCTCGATGGACTCGCGCAGCTGCGCCGGGTCCTCGACCCGGCGCATACCGCGTCCGCCACCGCCCGCGACGGCCTTCACGAAGATGGGGAAGCCGATGTCGTCGGCGGCCCGGACCAGCTCGTCCACGTCGTCCGAGGGCGCCGAGGAGCCCAGGACCGGCACTCCCGCGGCGCGGGCGGCGGCGACCGCGCGGGCCTTGTTGCCGGTCAGTTCGAGGATGTCGGCGCTGGGGCCGACGAAGGTGATGCCGGCCTCCTCGCAGGCCCGCGCCAGCTCGGGGTTCTCGGAGAGGAAGCCGTAGCCGGGGTAGACGGCGTCGGCGCCGGCCTGGCGGGCGGCGCGGATGATCTCCTCGACGGAGAGATAGGCCCGCACGGGATGGCCCGGTTCGCCGATCTCGTAGGCCTCGTCGGCTTTGAGTCGGTGCAGTGAGTTGCGGTCCTCGTGGGGGAAGACGGCGACCGTCCTCGCACCCACCTCATAACCCGCGCGAAACGCGCGGATCGCGATCTCACCACGGTTGGCGACCAGTACCTTGCGGAGCATTCCCGATCCCTTCGGCCTGCCGGTGACGCCCCCATGGTGTCGGCAAAGGCCGCCCGTGGCCATGAGAGTCAGGTCACGTGTCGCAGGCCGTTTGGGTGCGGCAGCGGCGGTCACCAGGTCGTGATCACTTCACGGTGCCGGTGAAGAAGGTGACCGGTCGCTCCTGGCGCTCGCCGTCCACGGTGATGTCGACGGCCTCGTTGTAGAAGGCGAGCAGTCCCTTGATCACTCCGACGGCGGGGAGCGGGTCCGGGTAGCTCCAGACGATGTTGGCGTGGCCGCCGGTGGACCAGTACCCGGCGGTGCCCTTGTAGGGGCACTGGCTGTGGTGGTCGGTGGCCTCGAGCAGGTCGAGGCGGACGTCCTCGCGCGGGATGTAGTAGCGCGTGGGCAGGCCGGTCTCGAAGAGGAGCACGGGCCGACGGGTGTCCGCGAGGACGGTGCCGTCGATCTCCACCCGGACATGGCGGCTGCTGGCCATGGCGTCGACGCGTTTGTGCGGGTCACGGGGGTGGACGAAGATCTCTTCCGCCTCCTCGTACCAGTGGTCGAGGCCGGTCCCCCACCGCCGGAACCAGGCGAAGGCGATGTGGTCGGCGAGGTCGGCGGCGGGGAGGGTCCAGGCGGCGTTCTCCACGACCTCGCCGTCGACTTCGAGGTCGTAGAAGACCTGTGATCCGGTGTGGCTCCCGGTCTGCGGGTTCTTCGCGGGCCGCAGCAGGTCCTCGCGGACGTCGGCGCGCGGGAAGGCGTACAGCGGGACGGGGACGTCGGGTTCCCAGACGAGGACGGGGTGCCGGCTGTCGACGACCGTGACGTCCCCCTTGCGGCCGCGCACCCAGCGCTCACTGGGCTCCCAGAGCAGGCCCTCCGGTGTCGTCCGTACGTTGCGTGCGGTGGGGAAGGTGGTCATGGGTGGTTCTCCCTTCACCTCTTCAGGAAGTCGCTCAGCCCTGTCAGGAGCCGGTCGACGTCCTCCGTGTCGTTGTAGGGGGCGAGGCCCACGCGCAGGCCGCCGGTGTCGCCGAGGCCGAGGTGACGGGAGGCCTCGACGGCGTAGAACGAGCCGACGGGGGCCTGGACACCGCGCTCGGCGAGGAAACCGTAGGCGTCGGCCGTGTCGTGGTGGTCGAAGGTCAGCAGCAGGGTGGGGGTGCGGTCGGCGGCCCTGGAGTGGACGGTGATCCCGTCGAGCGTGGCCAGCCCCTTGTCGATCCGGGTGCGCAGGACGTGTTCGTGGGCTTCGAGCGCCGCGTACCCGGCGGCCAGTCGCTCGCGGCGGGTGCCGGTGGCGTCCGGGTCGAGGCGGTCGGCGAGGAAGTCGACCGCGGCCGTCGTCCCGGCGAGGAACTCGTAGGGCAGCGTGCCCAGTTCGAAGCGCTCGGGGACGGCGTCGGTGGAGGGCAGCAGCTTGTCCGGGCGCAGGGTCTCCAGCAACTCCGGGCGGGCGGCGAGGACTCCGTGGTGGGGGCCGAGGAACTTGTACGGGGAGCAGACGTAGAAGTCGGCTCCCGACTCCTCCAGGTCGACGAGCGAGTGGGCGGTGTGGTGGACGCCGTCGACGTAGAGGAGGGCCCCTGCCTCGTGCACCGCCTGTGCGATGGCGGCGAGGTCGGGGCGGGTGCCGATCAGGTTGGAGGCTGCGGTGACGGCGACGAGGCGGGTGCGGCCGGACAGGACGGCCCGGATCGCGTCGACCGTCAACTCCCCTGTCGTGGGGTCGAATTCGGCCCAGCGGACGGTGGCGCCCGACTGCGTCCAGGGCCGGATGTTGGCGTCGTGGTCGAGGCGGGTGACGACCACCTCGTCACCGGGCGACCAGGTCTTGGCGAGGGTGCGCGAGAACTCGTAGGTCAGCTGGGTGGCGCTGCGGCCGAAGACGATCCCCGACGGGTCCGCGCCGAGGAGGTCCGCCATGGCCCGCCGGGCCCCGGTGACGATCGACTCGGCGTTGCGCTCCCCCAGCGTGACGTGCCCCCGGTTCGACAGGGGCTGCGCCAGCGCGTCCGCGATGGCCCGGATGACGGGCGTGGGGGTCTGGGTGCCGCCCGGCCCGTCGAAGTGGGCGGTGCCGGCGTCCAGGGCCGGGAAGTGGGAGCGGAGGGCGGCGATGTCGTACGTCACGTGGGGCTCCTTGGTCCGACCGGTTCCGTCACTCCCAGCGTGTCACGCGTCCGCGGGGACGCACGGTGGTCCCGGCACGTCACGCGTCCGTGGTGACCCACGGTGACCTCAGCGTGTCACGGCCTCCGCGGGTCCTGGTCTCGCCCTCTCACCCCCGTCACCCCGCCCGCAGCCTCTCCCGGTGAGCCCGGTTCGTGGCCATCAGGTTGTCCAGGGCGTCGCGGGTGCGGATCAGGTCGGCTATGTGGTCGGTGAGGCGGTCGCGTTCCTCGGCCATACGCTCCAGCGCCGCGTCGGAGGTCTCCTCGCTGGGCGAGTCGACGCACGGCAGCAGTTCCATGATCGTGCGGCTGGACAGTCCGGCCGCGTACATGCGCTGGAGGAAGAAGACCCGCTCGACAGCGTGCTCGGTGTAGTGCCGCTGTCCGCTCGTGCTGCGCCTGCTGGCGAGCAGTCCCTGCTCCTCGTAGTAGCGCAGGGCCCGGACACTGACCCCGGCCCGCGCCGACAACTCCCCGATGCGCATGTGCTCCTCCAGAAAGGACTTGACCCTCACGTCGACGTCAGGTTTTAGCGTAACCGCGTGCCCCGGACACGGGGACGACGGATCACGAAGGAGACGTGACGTGACGACGCTTTTCACCGGATTCGAACTCGGCGGTCTGCGGCTGCCCAACCGGGTGGTCATGGCCCCGATGTCCCGGGTGCGGGCCGCCGCGGACGGTCTGGCGACGCCCTCCATGGCGCGCTACTACGCCCAGCGGGCCTCCGCCGGCCTGATCGTCAGCGAGGGCGTGCAGCCGAGCCTGGTCGGGCAGTCCAATCCGGGCACTCCGGGGCTGCACACCGACGAGCAGGTGGCCTCCTGGCGGCAGGTGACGGAGGCCGTGCACACCAACGGGGGCCGGATCTTCGCCCAGATCATGCACGGCGGGCGGGTCTCGCACCCGGACACCACCGGACTGCGGCCCGTCGGCCCCTCGGCCGTCCCCGCCACCGGAGAGCTGTTCACCCCCACCGGACGGCAGACCCCGCCGGTGCCGCGGGAGCTGCGCACGGACGAGGTGCCCGAGCACGCCGAGTCGTACGCCGAGGCCGCCCGCCGTGCCGTGGACGCCGGGTTCGACGGGGTGGAACTGCACGGCGCCAACGGCTACTTGATCTCGCAGTTCCTCTCCACCAACGCCAATCTGCGCACCGACCGCTACGGCGGTTCGGTGACGGGCCGGATCCGGTTCGCGGTGGAGGCGGCCGCCGCGACCGTGGACGCCGTGGGCGCGCACCGGACCGGCATCCGGCTCTCACCCGGCGGCACCTTCTGGGGCGTCGAGGAGACCGACGTCCCCGAGCTGTACACCGCGCTCCTGACCGAACTGTCCCGACTCGACCTGGCCTACGTCCACTTGGAGGCCACCGCCCCCGAGGAGACGCTCGTCGCCCTGCGCCGGGTGTGGCCGGGAGCCCTCGTCATGAACCCGGTGCTGCCGCTGGGCGCCAAGCAGACCGGCCGCAGCGAGGCCGACCACTGGCTCGGGCTGGGCGCCGAACTCATCAGCTTCGGCCGGGCGTTCATCGCCAACCCGGACCTGGTCGAGCGGCTGCGCACCGGACTGCCGATCGCCCCCGCGGACGAGGCCACGTACTTCGAGGGCGGCGACAACGGCTATCTCACTTATCCCGCATACCAGTACACGGCGTGACGCCCAGGCGGCGAGGGCACCACGAAAGGGTAACGAAGGTCAACCAGAGGCAATGTGACGTGGTCTAGCCCGGCATGAAGATCTCTTTCCTGCTGCACAACGCCTACGGGATCGGAGGCACGATCACCACCACGTTCAATCTGGCCCAGACCCTGGCCCGACGGCACCACGTGGAGATCGTCTCGGTGCTGCGGCACCGGGAGCTCCCCACGTACGTCCTGGACCCCCGGGTGTCGCTGCGGTCCCTGGTCGATCTCAGAGAGGACAAGGAGCACCCCTCGCATCTGAGACCGGCGCGGGTGTTCCCGCGCTCCGAGTACCGGTACGGCCAGTACAGCGAGTTGACGGACCAGCGCATAGCCGAGGCCCTGGCCACGACCGACGCGGACGCGGTGATCGGCACCCGGCCCGGGCTCAACGTGCATCTCGCGCGCGAGGCGCCCGGCCATGTCGCCCGGGTGGGACAGGAGCACCTCACCCTGGACAAGCACTCGCCCCGGCTGCGCACCGCGCTGCGCCGGGCCTATCGCGGGCTCGACGTGCTCACCACGGTGACCGAGGCGGACGCGGCCTCCTACCGGCGCCGGATGCGGCTGCCCGGCGTCCGGGTGGAGGCGCTGCCGAACAGCGTGCCGGATCCGGTGCTGCCGCCCGCGGACGGTTCCGCGAAGGTGGTCGTCGCGGCCGGGCGACTGGTCGGGCTGAAGCGGTACGACCTGCTCGTGGAGGCCTTCGCCGCGGTCGCCGCGAAGCATCCGGACTGGCAGCTGCGCATCTACGGCAAGGGGGAGGAACAGGACCGGCTGCGGCGGCTGATCACCGACCTGAGGCTCTGGAACAACGTCTTCCTGATGGGGCCCGCGGCCCCCATGGAGGCCGAGTGGGTCAAGGGCTCGATCGGGGCGGCCACCTCCGACTTCGAGCCCTTCGGCATGACCATCGTCGAGGCGATGCGCTGCGGGCTGCCCGTGGTGAGCACCGACTGCCCCCACGGGCCGGCCGAGATCATCGCGGACGGCGTCGACGGGCGGCTGGTGCCGGTCGGGGACCGGGACGCGCTGGCCGCGGCCCTGCTGGAGCTGGTCGGGGACGACGAGCTGCGCCGCCGTATGAGCAGGGCCGCGCTGGAGAACGCGCGGCGGTTCGCCCCGGAGCCTGTCGTGGAGCAGGCCGAGAGTCTTATCGCGGAGGCGGTCGCGGCACGCAGGGCGGGCCGGCGGGTGGTGCGGGGTGGCCAGGGCGCGGCCCTGTCCGCCCGCGGCTCCGCCGCCAGGGACACCGCGCTGGTCGCGGCGAGCGGCGCGCTGCGCCTCGTACGGAAGGGACGGTCATGACCACACCACGCGCGGGGTGCGCGGTCGACGCGGACGGCAGGATCACCTTCGAGGTGCCCCGGGCCGGGGGCCTGCGGCTGCTGCTGCGGCTGCGTCCGAAGAAGGGACAGCCGGAGGAGAGTGTGCACGTCCTCGACCTGGAGGCGGATCCGTCCGACGAGGAGCGCGCGCACGCCGTGCTGGGTGCCGATCCGGTGCTTGCGGAGGGGCGCTGGGACGTGTACCTGCTCCAGGGCACGGAGCGGACCCGGCTGCGCCCGGGACCGCGCGATCTGCGCGCCCTGGTCGACGGGCAACTGCGGGAGCAGCCTGGGCCGTTGGCCGTGCGGGTCCCCTATGCCACCAAGGACGGCTTCCTCGCGGTGCGGACCTGGCTGCGGCCCGCGCACGCGGAGGTCGGCCGCGTCGACGTCACGGACCGGGCGCTGACGGTCGCGGCCCGGCTGCACGGCTCCCCGCTCACCGAGGGCGCCCGCGTGGAGCTGCGGCTGCGCCGGGACGCAGGGGTCACGCGCACGCTGGAGCCCCAGGTCCGGGCGGACGGCCGCGCCTTCACCCACACCGTCGACGACACGCTGGACCTGGACCCGGGCATCTGGGACATGTTCCTGCGGCCCTCTCCCGGGGCCCCGCCGATCCGGCTCGCCCGGCTCCTGGACGACGTGGCGGACCGCAAGGAGGTCTTCGTCTACCCGGGCGCCACGGTCGGGGGCGCGGTCGTGCGGCCGTACTACACGGTCGACAACGACCTGTCCCTGGAGGTGAAGCGGGCCGGGTGAGGCGCTGTGCCGGCGCGGTTCAGCCCCAACGCACGTGCAGGGCGGGCGGTTTGCGGAAGACCAGGCCCTGCGGGGCGGTGGGGCGGTCCGGGTCGAGGCGGAGGTCCGGGAGGCGGTCGAGCAGCTGCCGCAGGGCGATCCTCGTCTCCAGACGGGCCAGATGGGCGGCGAGGCAGTAGTGCGGGCCGTGTGCGAAGGCCAGGTGAAGGCGGGAGTTGTCGCGGCGCACGTCGAAGCGGTCGGGGTCCGGGAAGACCGCGGGGTCCCTGTTGGCGCCTGCCAGGGAGACGATGACGAGGTCGCCCTTGCGGATCGCGGCCCGGCCGAGGGTGGTGTCGCGGGTGGCATAGCGGTCGACGACGGCCGCGCCGGGCTCCAGGCGCAGGGACTCCTCGATCGCGCCGTCCAGGAGGGCGGAGTCGGCGCGGACCAGGGCGAGTTGGCCGGGGTGCCGGAGCAGGTGCAGCAGGGCGTTGGTGATCATCGCCTCGGTGGTCTCTATGCCGCCGAACATCAACACCGCGGCGTTGGAGGCTACTTCGGGCAGGGTCAGCCGTTCGGCGGCGGAGGTGAGGAGCGAGGCGGCGGCGCCCTCCGTGGTGGTGAGGGGCGAGGCGGTGGCGCCCTCCGTGGTGGTGAGGGGCGAGGCGGTGGCGCCCTCCGTGGTGGTGAGGGGCGAGGCGGCGGCCCCTCCCGTGACGGTGGCCTCGACCGCGGCCCGGAGGCGCGCGTACGCCTCGGGGCCCGCGGGGTCCGCCGCGTGGCCCGCCGTCAGGTCCGACACGGCCCGCACGATGGCGTCGTACCAGGAGAGAACCGTGCCGGTGTCGGCGTCCACCAGCCCGAGCGCCTTGGTCACCACGGCCACGGCGAGCGGGCCGGCGAAGTCCCCGCGGAGTTCGGCGGCGCCCTGGGGTTCGAGCGCGGTGAGGAGGCGGTCGGTCTCCTCCTCGATGAACTCGGCGAATCCTTCCCGTACTTCACGGGGACGGAAGGGCGCGGCGAAGGGCTCGCGGTGGCGGGTGTGCTCGGCGCCGTCGAGGGAGAGCATGCTCGGTCCGACGACCTGGGCGGTGGTGAAGCGGGGGTCGTCGACGGTGAAGGTCTCCGCGTCCCGCATCACATCGAGCGCGAGATCGCGGCGGGTCACCAGCCAGCCGTTGAGCGCGGGCAGCCAGGACACCGGCTCGTGCGCCCGCAGTTCGGCCAGGCGCGGGTGCGGGTCCCGGGCGAGTTCGGCCGGCGTGGTCGTGGCGCCGAGGGGGAATGCGATCACGGTGTCGAGGCTAGCAACCGGGCGCCGGCGCCCGTCCGTCCGCGGCCGGACGGTAAATGCCTGGCGGGGAGCGTCCGCGCGGGGTTACGCTCCCCGGCGATGACGACTCACACCTCTCAGAGATCGGAGGCCCCGTCCGCGCAAGGTGAGTGCTGATGCTCCCTTGGACCGCGAACGAGGACTCCTCCCGTACCTCCTTCTGGCCGCGCGTGCGCGAGTTCGCCGTGCCGCCCCCCATGATCGAGACCGCGACCGCCCGGCGCCTCGCCGGCGACTGGGCGGGGGCGTGTGCCGCCGCGGGCTTCGACCTCGACCTCACCCTCCGTGCCGTGGCCCGCGATCACGGCCGGGACCTCATGTCCCGGCTCCGCGCCGATCTGCGTGCCCTGGCTCCCGACCTGCTGCGCTGGCACATGCCGAGGATCGCCCCGGACGGGCTGCTGCGGCCCGGGCTGACCCTGACGCTGGCGCGGTACGAGGCCGCCGACGGCCCCGTCCACCTCGTGGCCAGGACCGCGCCCGCGTGGGCGGACTCCGGTCAGCGGATCAGCCTCGCGCTGTGGTCCCGCGCCTCGGACGACGCCGTACGCCACCCGCATCCCCGCCCGAACCGACGCTTCCGCCTGGATCTGCACCGGCATCTGTGGGATGCGGACAGGTCCGGGGAGTTGTGGGAGCGGTCGGGGGCGGGGGGACTGCTGGGGCCGTCGGGGGGTGGGGGGTTTCCGGGGCTGACGTCTGCCGGAGAGCCGCTGGAGGGGGCCGCGGCCGGGGAGCCGCTGGAGGGGGCCGCGGCCGGGGAGTTGCTGAAGCGGGCCGCGGCCGGTGAGTTGCTGAAGCGGGCCGCGGCCGGTGAACCACGGCTGTGGTCCGCACCCACTGAGCTACGGCAGCAGCCCGCACCCGGGGATCCGCCGCGGCCGTCCGCAGCCGGGGAGTTCCGGCAGGGCGCCGAGCCCAGCGATCCACAGCAGCGGCCCGGTTACGGAGAGCTGCCCTGGGAGCGGTTCGACGGCGGTCGAGCTTCCCCATCCAGTGCCGCGTTGCTCGCCCTGCTGCCCGACGGCTGTGCCGTGGAGCGCTGGGCCGCCGAGGCCCGGATTCTGCTCGGTACCGAAGGGCGTTCCGCCGGGCGGGTGTTGGTGCGGTGCGGGGGACGGCAGCGGCTGGTGTGGGAGGTGGGTCCGCACGGAGCGGTTCCCGAGCCGTGCGACGGTCCCCTCCCCCTCCTCCCCGTCCTGCCCGACGCGGCGACCTGGATCCTCCCCGACCTCGAACTGCTCCGCACCGGAGCGATCGAGGCGGACCGGCTGCACCCCCTGGTCGCGGCCGCCCTCGCCCCGGGACGCGCGGCCACCGGTCCGCCCCCGGTTCCCGACCGGCCGGGGCAGCCGCACACCGTGGAGTGCCGGGGTGCCCGCCACCGCATCGGCCTGGTCGACGGGGTGCTGGCCCCGCTGGACCACGACCCGGACGAGATCCGCCGAGAGGAACTGCTGGTCGCGCTCACGGGCACGCCGCTCCCCTGCCTCCGGGCCATCGACGAGGCGCACCGGCGCCCGCACTGTCTCGACGGCGTGCGCGAACGCCTCGCGCACGGTGACCTCACCGGCGCCCTGGCGGTGGTGGAGGGGCTGCTCGGTCCGGAGGCGCTGCTGCGTCCCGGTCCGCTCCGGGACGCACTGGAGGCGGCCGCGCGACAGCGGATCACCTACGGCCTGTTCAGAACGGGCCTGACGGGACCGGGCCCCGCCTGGTACCGCCCGCGCCCGCACGGCCGCCGCACTCGGGACCACCGCACCCGTCCACGCCACGCGACCCCGCGCTGAACGCACCCGGGTCGGCGGACTCCGACCCGCTCGCCCCGACGTACCCGCCCTTCCTCCCTTCTCACGCCCCAAAGGTGATGCCCCATGCCCACGCCCCTGACCGCCCCCTCCCCCACCCCCCAACTCGACGTCGCGGCAGACCTGTTGGCCCTCCTGCGCGACTCCACCACCGAGCCCCGCCCCGACGACCAGCTGGAGGCCCTCACCCTGGCCGTGGCCGCCGATCTGCCCGTCCTGCTGTGGGGTGAGCCCGGTATCGGCAAGACGGCCGCGCTGACACAGCTCGCCGCCTCCCTGGACCTCCCGCTGACCACGGTGATCGCCAGCGTGCACGAGCCGTCCGACTTCTCGGGGCTGCCCGTGGTCGGCGACGATCCCGCGACCCAGGGCGTGCCGATGGCCCCGCCGGACTGGGCGGTACGGCTGGTGCGGGCCGGCCGGGGGCTGCTGTTCCTGGACGAGCTGTCCACCGCGCCGCCCGCCGTCCAGGCCGCACTGCTCCGGCTGGTGCTGGAGCGGCGGATCGGCGCCCTGCGGCTGCCGCCCGGGGTGCGGATCGTGGCCGCCGCCAACCCCCGTTCCTCGGCGGCCGACGGCTGGGAGCTGAGCCCGCCGCTGGCCAACCGGTTCGTCCATCTCCAGTGGACCCACGACCACGACGTCGTCGTCCGCGGACTGGGTGGGACCTGGCCGCGGGCCACCCTGCCGCGGCTGGACCCGGCGAAGTTGCCGGAGGCCGTGGACTTCGCCCGGCGCGCGGTGTGCGGGCTGCTCGCGGCGCGGCCGACGCTGGTGCACCGGCTGCCCTCCGGGGAGACCCGGCGGGGCGGGCCCTGGCCCTCGCCCCGCAGCTGGGACATGACCTTGTCGCTGATCGCCTTCGCGACCGCGGCCGGCTCCTCGCGGGACGTGTTGTCCGCGCTGGTCCGGGGCACGGTCGGGGACGGCCCCGGCCTCGAACTGCTGGCGAGCCTGGACCGGTTGGACCTGCCGGACCCCGAGGACGTGCTCGCCGATCCGGCGGGGGCCGTGCTGCCCGAGCGGGGCGATCTGCGGCAGGCGGTGCTCGACGGCGTGGTGGCCGCCGTGCGCGCCCGTCCGGAGCGAGCCCGCTGGGACTCCGCCTGGGCGGTGCTGGTCCGGGCGCTGAACACGGGGGCGCCGGACCTGGTGGTGGTGCCCGCGACCACTCTTGCCTCGCTGCGCCAGGAGGACTGGGACGTGCCCGCAGCGATCGAGAAGCTCGCCGGGACGGTGGCGCTGTCCCGCCGTGCGGACCGGGCCGCGGTCGCCGCGAAGGGCCGCCGATGAGCAGGCACAGCACCGCGGGCACGCGCCCTGCCGACGAGACGGGCACGCACACCGGCCGGCGGGCGGCCCCGGCAGCAATCCAGGAGGCGGCCCCGCCGACCGCCCCGCAAACAGGCCGCCTCGACCGCGACAAACTCTTCGCCGCCCGTCTGCACGCCGCCCGGACCCGCCCCTACCTGGCCACCGCGCTGTTCGCCCTGCACACCGTCGAGTCGAGGCTCGTGCCGACCATGGGCGTCGACCGGTACTGGCGCTGCTACGTCTCCCCGGCCTTCGTGGCCCGGACACCGGTGGAGGAGCTGGCGGGGGTGTGGGTGCACGAGGTGTCGCACCTGCTGCGCGACCACCACGGGCGCGGTGACCGGCTGGCCCGGGAACGCGGGCTGACCGGGCTGGGGGACCGGCTGCGGATGAACATCGCCGCGGACTGCGAGATCAACGACGACGTGTACGGCGACGGGCTGGTCCGGCCGGCCGATGCCGTCGAACCCTGGAAGCTGCGGCTGCCCGAGGACCGGCTGATGGAGGAGTACGTCAGCGACATCAGCCTCGGGCCGCTCACCCTGGACCTGTCCTGGCTGGACTGCGGCAGTGGCGCGGACGGGCTGGAGCGGGAGTGGGACCTGGGGCCCGACGGCGCCGACGGGCTGAGCGAGCAGGAACGCGACGCGGTGCGCTTCCGGGTGGCGCAGGGCATCAACGCGCGGCCCGGCCGCACGCCGAAGGGCTGGCGGAGGTGGGCGGAGGAGGCGTTCCATCCGCCGCAGCCCTGGCGTGAGCTGCTGGGCGCGGCGATGCGCTCCGCGGTCTCCGCCGGCGGGGCGGGCGACGACTACAGCTACGGCCGGCCGGCCCGGCGCTCGGCGGGCCTGCCCGGAGTGGTGCTGCCGAGTCTGCGGCGCAGGCCGCCGAGGGTCTGCGTGATCATCGACACCTCCGGTTCGGTCAGCGACGAGGAACTGGGCAGCGCGCTCCTGGAGGTCGCCGCCATCGCCCGTGCCGTGGGCGGCCGCCGTGACCTGGTCCACGTCCTGTCGTGCGACGCGGCGGCCGGGGCCGTGCGTCCGCTGTGCCGGAGCGAGGGCATCCCGCTGGTCGGCGGCGGGGGCACCGACCTGCGCACCGGCTTCCGGAAGGCGCTGCGCTCCAGTCCCCGCCCGGACGTCGTGGTGGTCCTGACGGACGGCGGGACGCCCTGGCCGAGCGCCCGGCCCTCGTGCCGTACGGTCGTCGGCCTTTTCTCCCGGCCGGGGGTGAGCCAGGCGGGACGGGAGAACAATCCGGAGTACGTGCCGAAAGCGCCGCCGGCGTGGGCCCGCGTGGTCGAGATCGGGTCGGTGTCCGCGGCCCGGTGAGGTCCGCGGGTCCTGTGGGCTGGACGCGGGGGTGGTCGGCCACGAGATCATGGGTGCCTGCGATGTCCGGAGCACATTGCGCGCCTGGGTGGGAGGAGCGTCATGACCAATGTCGACGTGCACCAGCATCTGTGGAGCCCCTCGCTGGTGACGGCCTTGAGGGCGCGGCGCGAGCCGCCGTGTCTCGACGGCTGGACGCTGTATCTGGACGGCGAGCCGCCCTACGACCTCCCGCCCGCCGACCATGACGCGGCCCGGCGCGCGGAACTCGCCGCCGCCGACGGCCTCGGTCTGGCGCTGGTCTCGCTGTCGGCGCCGATCGGCGTGGAGTGGCTGCCCGCGGCCGAGGCCCGGCCCCTGCTGGACGCCTACCACGAGGGTGCGGCCGCGCTGCCCGAGCCGTTCGGGGCGTGGGCGGCCGCGGGGGTGCGCGACATCGACGTCAGGGCGACGGCCGAGGCTCTCGACCAGGGGTTCGTCGGGCTCCAGCTGCCCGCCGACAGCCTTGTGGACGCGGCGGGTTACGCCCGGTGCGCCCCGCTGCTCGATCTGCTGGAGGAGCGCGACCTGCCGCTGTTGGTACATCCCGGACCCGCGGCCGGCGGCTCCGCGGGGCCCGGCTGGTGGCCCGCGATGGTGCCCTACGTCCAGCAGATGCACGCCGCCTGGTTCGCCTTCCGTGCCTTCGGCCGGCCCCGGCACCCGAGCCTGCGGGTCTGCTTCGCACTGCTGGCCGGGCTCGCCCCGCTGCACGGCGAGCGGTTCGCCGCGCGCGGGGAAGGCGGGAGCGAGCCGGACCCGCTGGTGTTCGTGGAGACGTCCTCGTACGGGCCGCGCGCGGTCGAGTCCGTCGTCCGGGCCCTCGGCGTGGACGCCGTGGTCCAGGGTTCGGACCGGCCGTACGCCGAACCGCCGCAGCACCCCGGCCACGGGCTCGGCGGAGCGGCGGCCTACGCCTTCCGGATCGCCAACCCCCGCAGGCTGCTCACCGGGAAGGAATGAGCGGGCCGCCCACGCCAGTCGGGCCTGCGACCAGGACCAGGTCAATTAATGGCAACGGTTTTCACATACCGGCCACCGAGCCTGTTTACGACAATCATTTCCATCTAGCGTGACGGGGCAACCAGAACCGCGCTTGGAGGATCCATGCCCCCGTCCCCGTCCCGCCGCATCGCGCTGCTCGCCGGCGCCTCCGTCGCCCTGCTGGCCGGCTGCGGCAGCACTTCCGCCTCCGGGAGCGGCGGGAGCGCGTCCGCGGGCCCGGCGGCCTCGTCCAAGATCGCCGTCGTCGCCTCGACGAACGTCTACGGCGACATCGTCTCGCGCATAGGCGGCGACAAGGTCTCCGTCACCTCGGTCATCAGCGACCCCGACCAGGACCCGCACTCCTACGAGGCCAGCACCCAGAACCAGCTGGCCCTGTCGAAGGCGAAGGTCGTCGTCGAGAACGGCGGCGGCTACGACGACTTCGTGGACCGCATGCTCAAGAGCGGCGGCAACTCCTCCGCCGAGGTGATCAACGCGGTGAAGGTCTCCGGAAAGACCGCCCCCGAGGGCGGCGAGCTCAACGAGCACGTCTGGTACGACTTCCCCACCGTCGCGAAGATCGCCGACCGCATGTCCGCCGCCCTCGGGAAGGCCGATCCGGCGAACTCCGCCTTCTACGCGACGAACGCCGAAGCCTTCAAGGCACGGCTCAAGCCCCTGGAGGCCAAGGAGGCGCAGATCAAGAAGGAGCACGCCGGGGAGGGGATCGCCATCACCGAGCCGGTGCCGCTGTACATGACGGCGGCGAGCGGCCTGGTCGACAGGACGCCTCCCGCGTTCAGCGAAGCCGTCGAGGAGGGCACCGACGTCTCCCCCAAGGTCCTCCAGGAGGCGCTCGCCCTGTTCTCCGGCAGGAAGGTCGAGGCGCTGGTCTACAACGAGCAGACCTCCGGCCCGCAGACCGAGAAGTCCGAGCAGGCGGCCAGGGCGGCCGGCATCCCGGTGGTCCCGGTGACGGAGACCCTGCCCAGCGGCAAGGACTACCTCGGCTGGATGACCTCCAACGTCGACGCGCTCGCGAACGCGCTGGCCAAGTGAGCTCCGTCATCAGCCTGCGCGGGGCCGCGCTCTCCTACGGTCCGCGCACGGTCTGGCACGACCTCGAACTCGACGTGCGGCCAGGGGAGTTCCTCGCCGTGCTGGGCCCGAACGGAGCGGGCAAGACCAGCTTCGTGCGTGCCCTGCTCGGCCGGCAGCCGCTGTCCGCCGGGGAGTTGACGGTCCTGGGCCGTCCTCCCCGGCAGGCCGCCCGGCACATCGGGTACGTCCCGCAGCAGGCCGCCCTGTCCGCGCAGGCGATGCTCCGCGCCCGGGACCTCGTGCGGTTCGGCATCGACGGCCACCGCTTCGGACCACGCCTGCGAACGGCCGCCGTACGCAGGCGCGTTGACGAGATCCTCGCCTCCGTGGGCGCCTCGGCGTACGCCGACGTGCCCGTCGGCCTGCTCTCCGGCGGCGAGCGTCAGCGCGTCCGCGTCGGGCAGGCGCTCGCGACCGATCCCCGCATCCTGCTGTGCGACGAGCCGTTGCTCTCCCTCGACCTCCATCACCAGCGTGCGGTCACCGAGTTGGTGGACGCCCGCCGCCGCTCCCACGGCACGGCGGTGGTGTTCGTGACGCACGAGATCAACCCGGTGCTCGACCTGGTGGACCGGGTGCTGTACCTGGCGCCGGGCGGCCACCGGGTCGGCACCCCCGACGAGGTGCTGACCTCCGCGTCCCTGTCCCGGCTGTACGGCACCCGGGTCGACGTCGTCCACGTGGAGGGCCGGATCGTGGTGGTGGGCGCCCTCGACCATTCCGCGCACCACGTGCCCGAGGAGGTCCACCCGTGAGCGTCTGGCACCAACTGTTCGACTTCGACGACTACGGCGAACTCCTAGTCCTGGTCCGCAACTCGCTCGTGGTCGGAGCGGCCCTCGGTCTGGTCGGCGGCCTCGCCGGGGTCTTCGTCGCGATGCGCGACCTGCCCTTCGCGGTGCACGGCATCAGCGAGCTGTCCTTCGCGGGCGCCTCCGCGGCCCTGCTGCTGGGCACGAACATCGTGGCGGGCTCCATCACCGGCTCCCTGTTCGCGGCCGGCGCCATCGGCCTGCTCGGCACACGCGCGCGGGACCGCAACTCGGTGATCGGCATCCTGATGCCGTTCGGGCTGGGCCTGGGCGTGCTCTTCCTCGCCCTGTACAAGGGGCGGGCGGCCAACAAGTTCGGCCTGCTCACGGGGCAGATAGTCGCCGTGGACACCCCGCAGACGACCTGGCTGCTCGCGACCTCCGCGGTGGTCCTGACCGCGCTGGTGGTGATGTGGCGCCCGCTGGCCTTCGCGAGCGCCGACCCCGAGGTCGCCGAGGCCCGCGGAGTGCCGGTGCGCGGTCTCTCCTTCGCCTTCATGATCGTGCTCGGCCTCGCGGTCGCCCTGTCGGTGCAGGTGGTGGGCGCCCTGCTGGTGCTGTCCCTGCTGATCACCCCGGCCGCGGCCGCCGCCCGTGTCACCGCGTCCCCGGTGCTGTTGCCACTGCTCAGCGTGGTCTTCGCGACGGCCTCGATCGAGGGCGGCATCCTGCTCGCCCTGGGCAGCAGCATCCCGATCAGCCCCTACGTCACGACGGTCTCGTTCGCGCTCTACGTCGTCTGCGGCGCGGCAGGGCGGTACCGCACCCGGCGCCGGGGGGCGCGGCGAACGGTTCCGGCACCGGCGTGACCAGTACTCGCCACAGGCGCTATCCGTTCTGCTCCCGCACCGCGCGCGGCGACGCCCCCAGCTCCTTGCGGCACGCCTTGTTGAAGGCCTGCAGGTCGGGGACGCCGACGGTGGCCGCGACGGCCGGGATGGCGAGCGTCGAGGCGACGAGCAGATGCCGGGCACGGTCCATGCGGCGGCGCCGGATGTAGGCGACGACCGTACGGCCGGTGTCCGCACGGAACAGCCGGGTCAGGTGGGTGTGCGAGACCCCGGCGGCGCGGGCGACGGCGGGCACGGTCAGGGGACCCGCCAGGTGCTCCTCGATGTAGGCGACGGCCGTGCGCAGGGCGGGGTGCCGGGAGCCGGGGCGGCTCTCGGCGGCGGTGAGGCCCGTGGTGCGCCACAGCACGGTCCACAGCTCGGCGGCGGCCCTGGCCTTCGACTGCGGGCCGGCCGCGACCGTCTGCCGCAGCAGTCCGCCGAGCACGCCCGCTTCGGCGCCGGCGTCCTGCATCACCGGGACCCGGCGCCGCTCGCCCTCCCCGGGCAGCCGGAAGTGGGCGTACAGGTGCTCGCAGCGCGCGGAGTCGTAGTGGAAGTGGACCTCGGTGTCCGGCGGGACCAGGCTCACGTGGCCGGGGCGGATGGGGTGCCGGGTGCCGCCGAGGGCGAGGGTGCCGGAGTAGCCGTAGAGATGGAGCTGCCAGAGCCGCGGGAGCCGGAACACCTCGTGCGGGCCCGCGGAGCCGTGGACGCCGACGCCGGCGTTCTCCACCCGGGGCGGCAGGTCGAGGGCCAGGTCGACGTGGCTCGTCATGGTGGAAAATTACCAGTGGTCGCCGATTACGGCCCACGACTTCGCACACCCGCAGTTCCTACGGTTGCCGTATGTCAACCACACGACAGCTGCTGAACTCCGTCCAGGTGGCGCGGTTCGTGGCCCACGGATTCCTGCGCCTGGACGGCATCGTGCCCCAGGAGATGAACGAGGAGGCGCTGGAGGTCCTCGCCGCCGGGCTGCCTTCCGTGCCGTACGGCACCCCCGTGCCGAAGGCGTTCCCCGAGGGGTCCTTCACGCGTCGGCTCCTCGAACTGCCCGCCGTCGCGGGGGCACTGGAGAGCCTCGTGGGTCCCGGTCCGGAGATCGACCACCACGCGCTGCACATCCGTGAGCCGCGGGAGGGCAGCGCGCAGCCGCTGCACGCGGACGCCCTGATCGATGTGCGGCCGGACGCCTTCGACGTCCAGCTCATGTACTACCCGCAGGAGGTCACCGCGGACATGGGCGGCACGCTCATCGTCCCCGGCAGCCATCTGCGCCGGATCAACGAGTCCGACACCGGCCGCTACCAGAACCTGCTCGGCCAGACCCGGCTGACCTGCCCGGCCGGCACGGTCGTGCTCGTGCACCACGGGATCTGGCACGGGGGGCGGCGCAACGACAGCGACGTCGTCCGCCGCATGTACAAGATCCGCTTCAACCCGACCGTGCCGCAGGTGCGGCTGTGGGACACCGCGGACCTGGACGCGCCGGCCGTCCGGGAGGAGCTGGGGCGCTACTTCCCCTGGTACGAGCAGGCCACCGCACGGCTGGAGATCCTGAACCGGGTCCGGCTGTGGCGCACCCTGACCGGCGACCCGCACTTCGACATCGACCACTGGGCCACCCGGATCGACAACCGGCCCGCCGCACAGAGGAGCACCGCGTGACCCACTCCACCACCGTGCGCCAGCAGGTCCTCGTCCTGTACCTGGAGACCTCCGCGCTCGACTCCTGGGTCAAGGGCTGGGCGCGCTACGACGGCACCGGCCGCACCCGACCCACCACCGGGGACAGCGACGAGCCGCCGTACAGGACGGGTGTCGACGCCCTGCTGGACGGCTGGCGGCTCTTCCAGGCGTCGCAGCTGATCCCGCCGTACCCGGGGTCCGAGCACGAGACGTCGTTCCTCAAGCACGAGTTCTTCTTCGAGCGGCTGGTCGAGACGGCGGAGGACGCGGGATGAGATTCAGCTCATAGCTTCGAGGCCTCGAAATGTGGTCCAATACGCCATAAGTATGACGAAACGGACTCCGCCCTTCGAGGAATCACACCTGATGAGCCAGCCCCCGCTGTCCGCCCGTCCCACGCCCTCCCTCCCCACGGAGAGCCTCAGGGTGCTGTCGGAGGCGGCCCGGGCGGCGGGGGCCGGGCAGGCGCTGGACTACCGCCGGTTCCTGGACGGGACACCGGCGGCCGTCGCCGTCCTGGACCCGGAGCTGCGCTACCTGTACCTCAACGACACCTTGGCGGCGCTCAACGGGCTGTCCGTCGAGGACCACCTGGGCCGCCCGATGCCGGAGGTGATCCCGGGCTCCGGGTCCTCCGCGGAGGTGGCCCGCGAGGTGATCCGCACCGGCCGGGCGCAGACCGTCGTGTTCGACGGCCGGGTGCCGGTCGACGTGGCGGACACACCGCGGTGGTGGCTCGGCGCGTTCCACCGGCTCGACGGCGAGAACGGCGAGGTCCTCGGGGTCGCCGCGGTCGTCATGGAGGTCACCGAGGGCATCCGGCAGCGGGAGTCGCTGCGGCGGGCCCAGGATCGCCTGGAGCTGCTGGAGGAGACCGCCACCCGGGTCGGCAGCACGCTGGACGCGGCCGAGGCCTGCCGGGCGCTGACCGATCTGCTGGTGCCGCGGTTCGCCGACTACGCCGCGGTGGACGTCCTCGACCCGGAGGGCACGCGCAAGGCCCCGGCCACCCCGGTGCCGGTACGGCTGCGGCGCATGGCGGTGGCCGCCGCGCCCGGCATGCCCGAACCGCTCACGCCCACGACCAGGAGCGGTGAGGTGATCTTCCACCAGGCCAGTTCCTCGATGACCCAGGTGCTGACCGGTCACCGGCCCATGGTCCTCAACCGGCCGGACGACGACACCGTGCGGCTGCTCGCCCCCACCCGGCAGCGACTGGAGCGCTACCGGGCCCTCAAGGTGCACTCCGTGGCCTATCTGCCGCTCATGTCCGGCGGTGAACCCGTGGGTGCGGTCATCGTGGGCCGCCGGGCGGACTCCCCCGAGTTCACGCCGGAGGACGTCGAGCTGCTGGAGCTGCTGACCGGGCGGGCCGCGACGGCCATCGGCCACGCCCTGCGCTACACCCACGAGCACGAGACCGCGCTGGAGATGCAGCGCGCCTTCCTGGCCACCCCGCACACCCAGGGGCCCGGCGTGGAGATCGCCAGCCGCTATCTGCCCGCCGGACGGGGCGCCGAGGTCGGCGGGGACTGGTTCGACGCCGTCGCCCTGCCCGGCGGACGCACCCTGCTGGTGGTCGGGGACGTCATGGGGCACGGGGTGCGGGCGGCCGCGGCGATGAGCGAGTACCGCTCACTGCTGCGCGCGCTGGCCCTCCAGGGACTCGACCCCGACCGGCTGCTCACCGAGGCGGACCGCACGGCTCACGCCCTCGACCTGGACCGTGTCGCCACCTGTGTGCTGGCCCTGCTGGACCCCGCCGCCGGGGAGGCGGTCCTCGCGACGGCGGGCCACGTCCCGCCCCTGCTGGTACGGCCGGGCGCCGCCCCCGAGCTGGCGGACCTGCCCGTCGGTCCTCCGCTGGGCACGGGTTCCGACAGCTACGAGAGCAGGCGCTGCCCGCTGCCGCCGGGCTCCCTGCTGCTCGCCTACACCGACGGACTGGTGGAGCGGCGCGGCGAGGACATAGACACCGGTCTCGCCGCGCTCACCGCGCTTCCGCTGGCCTCCGGGTGTCCCCTGCCGGACGTCCTCACCAGCGTCCTCGACCGCCTGGCCCCGGCCAGTTCGGAGGACGACGTGACCCTGCTGGCGGCCCGCACCCACTGAGCACCGCGCGCGCCGTCGGTGTCATCTTCCGTTCCCCGAAGGCCAGTTGTGGCCCGGCAGATGGTCGTCTCGTGATGGTGTTCGGTCAACGGGGAGCAGTCCCGAAGACCCCGGCCGCCGGCCGCGGCTCGGCGCATACGGTCCGGGGATCCGGCGGACGGACCCGGCAGGGCCCGCCGCGACCCACAGGCACAAGGGAGGCACCGTGGCGAGTGTGGAAGTGTCGCTGAAGGAGATGATGGCCGGCACGGAAGGGGCGGTGGCGGCCGCGGTCGTCGACTACACCAGCGGGATGGCGCTGGGCACCCTGGGCGGCGGCAAGGACCTGGACCCGACGGTCGCGGCGGCCGGCAACACCGACGTCATCCGGGCCAAGGTCCGCACCATGGAGCAGCTGGGGCTCAAGAGCAACATCGAGGACATCCTCATCACGCTGGAGCACCAGTACCACCTGATCCGTCTGGTGACCGGCCGCAACGGCAACGGTCTGTTCCTGTACCTGGTCCTCGACAAGGCCCGCTCGAACCTGGCGATGGCCCGCCACCAACTCAAGCGGGTCGAGGAGCAGTTGGAGGTATAGGCCCACCCCGGTCGGGGTCGTCGTGCGCCCACGATGTGAAGACTTCTTCAAGTCGCCACATCCACATGAGTCCATTCCGTGGCCGCCCGGCGTCCCCGACCAGCAGGATCGGCACCGACGACCCCGTACCGTCCGGCAGGGAGCGAGCGCCCCATGCAGGTCCCCCTCTACCAGGCCAAGGCGGACTTCTTCCGCATGCTCGGCCACCCGGTGCGCATCCGGGTCCTGGAGCTGCTCCAGCACGGGCCGGTGCCCGTCCGTGACCTGCTCGCCGACATCGACATCGAGCCGTCCAGCCTCTCCCAGCAGCTGGCCGTCCTCCGGCGGTCCGGCATCGTCGTCTCCATACGGGAGGGCTCCACGGTGAGTTACGCGCTGGCGGGCGGTGACGTCGCCGAACTCCTGCGCGCCGCCCGCCGTATCCTCACCGAGCTCCTCGCCGGCCAGAACCAGCTCCTGAGCCAGCTCCAGCAGGCGGACACCGCGTCCGCCCCGGCGGGGAGCCTGCTCACCGAGCGGGGCAGCGCGCGTCCGGCACCCTGACCGTGTCTCCGCCGCCGGTCACCTCCGCGGCCGGCGAGGGGGTGGAGGGACGCGTGAGGCGGTACGCGGCGGTGGCCGTGCACACCAGCTGCCGTACCCCGAGCTCGCTCAACCCGGCCATGCCCGGGGGCAGTCGGATCGTCATCGTGTTCCCGGCGACCGTCGCGGTCGGGGTGTCCGACGCGGAGTTCCCGGCCGCGCCGGACGTGTCCGTCAGCGGGCTCCCCGGTTCGTCGGTGGCGGGCGACGGCAGCGCCAGGGCGGTCGGGAGGGCCGGCACCTCGGTGGTGAGACCGCCGCGACCGTCGACGGCCCGCTCGCCGGCCAGCGGACCGTCCATCAGCAGCCGCAGCGCGTCCGTGGGGTCGCCCGGGCGCCCGGTGTTGCGCGGCACGGCGACGAGTCGGCCGTTCTCGACGAAGTAGACCTGCGTGAGCGGCAGGGCCCCGCTCGCGGGAGCGCCCGCCTCGACGACCCCGGTCGCGGGGATCCCGCAGGAGGTGACGGCGAGCAGCGCCAGCAGCGGGGCGCGGTCGAGGACCTTCATGGCCGGTACTCCTCGGTCGGCTCCGCCCGCCGCAGCGGGAGTTCCACGGTGAAGACGGCACCGCCCGCCGGGTGGCCGGCAGCGCGCACGGTACCGCCGTGGAGGCGGACATTCTCGGCGGCGATGGACAGGCCGAGGCCGCTGCCCTCGGAGCGGATCCGGGCACTGTCGGACTTGTAGAACCGCTCGAAGACGTGGGGCAGGACGTCGGACGGGATGCCGGGGCCGCTGTCCCGGACCTCGATCACGGCCACCGTGTCGTCCCCGCTCAGGTGCACCGTGACCGGACGGGCGCCGTGCTTCAGCGCGTTGCCGACCAGGTTGGCGACGACCACGTCGATGCGGCGCGGGTCGACCCGTGCGCGTACCGCGTGCGGCGGCGGCAGTTCGGTCTCCACCGTGTCCGTCCAGCCGCGGGAGGCGAGGGTGCGCCGGATCGACTCGGCGAGGTCGATCTCGTCCAGGTGGAGCACCGCGGCGCCCGCGTCGAAACGGGAGATCTCCATCAAGTCGTCGACGAGACGGGCGAGTTTGACGGTCTCCGTGCTGATCAGCCGGACCGCGGTGGCGGTGTCCGGGTCCAGTCGGGCGGCGTCCTCGTCGAGAACGTCGGTGACCGCGGACATCGCTGCGAGCGGGGTGCGCAGTTCGTGCGAGACGTCGGCGGCGAACCGGCGGGCCCGCGCCTCCATCTCGCGCAGTTCGGCGACCGAGGTCTCCAGTGCGGCGGCCGTCTCGTTGAACGTGTGGGACAGTTCGGCGAGTTCGTCGGAGCCGTTGACCGCGAGCCGCGTGTCCAGCCGGCCCTCGGCGACCCGGCGGGTGGCGAGCCGCAGTTTCCGCACCGGGACCAGCACTCCGCGCGCGGCGAGGAGGGCGAGCACCACGGCGAGGGCCAGGGCGGCCACCATGGCGCGTTCGGCCGCGGTCACCAGGGCGTCGACGTAGGCCTGTTCGGTGGTCTGCGGGACGACCAGGAACACCCGGGCCCCGGTGACCGTCTCGACGCTGTCCGGGATGCGCTGGGTGCCGAAGAGGATCGACATGCCGACGACGAGGTAGGTGCGGCCGTCGTGGCGGACCCGCTGGAAGACCGTGGCGCGGCTGGACGCGACGGCCTGGCGCAGGGCGGGCGTCACCTCGGTGAAGGGGTCCCCGGAGGCGGAGGAGCCGCTGAGGTCTCCGTAGGTCACCAGGACCCGCCAGCTGCCCTGGGACTCGGTGGCCGCCGTGTCCTCCGCGAACTTCTCCAGCGCCGACCGCTCGGGAGGGAGGGCGAGTTCGGCCGCGTGCTGGTTGAGCTGGGCGCGCAGTTGTCTGATGGTGGCGTCCTGACTCTGCTGGAGCACTCCGGTGCGGGCCTCCCGGAAGGTCAGGGCACCTGTCGTGACCGCGGAGACCGCGGCGACCAGCCCGAAGGCCACCACCAGGCGGAACCGGAGCCCGCGCAGCCGGCGCGTCCTCACGGCGCCGCGAATCGGTAGCCGAAGCCGCGCACGGTGTGGATGTACCGGGGTGCGCGGGGCGGTTCGGACATCTTCGTGCGCAGGCGCTTGACGCAGGCGTCCACCAGGCGCGCGTCCCCGTGGTAGTCGTGCTCCCAGACCGCCTCCAGAAGCTGCTGACGGCTGAACACCTGGCCCGGCGAGGCAGTCAGGGTGAGCAGGAGCCGCAGCTCCGAGGGGGCGAGGGCGATCGGCTCGCCGTGCAGCACGACCGTCAACCCGGCCCGGTCGACGGCCAGTTCGCCGTAGGTGTGGATCTTCGGCAGGCCCTCGGCACCGGGCGCGGCCCCGGCCGCCCGGCGCAGGACGGCGCGTATGCGCGCGTCGAGCACGCGGGCCAGGACTGGTTTGACGACGTAGTCGTCGGCGCCGGCCTCCAGACCGACAACGATGTCCACTTCGTCCCCCCGGGCGGTCGCCATGATGATCGGCAGGGTCTGGTCGAGGGTCCGTACGGTGCGGCACACCTCCAGACCGGTCATGCCGGGGAGCATCAGATCGAGGACGACGATGTCCGGCCGGAAGGACCGCAGTCGGTCGAGGCCCTCCTCGCCGGTCGCGGCGGCGGCGACGTCATGGCCTTGCCGGCGCAGGGCCAGCGCGACGCCCTCCCGGACGGCCGGGTCGTCTTCGATCAGCAGTACGCGTGACATGCGCACAGTATCCACATCGGCATGACCACGAGGAGGGTTATCGTTTCGTTATCTTGCGGGCCAGGTCCGATCACATGGCGATCACATCGTGAACGACCGTGACAGCCCACAAACGAAACCCCGGCGGCGGTCGTCGCCGGAAACGCTCCGCGGGGCCCGTGCAGGGCCGACTGACCGGCGGTCTGGCCGCGTTGGCGGTCTTCGCGGCGGTCGGTGGCGCGGTGGTGGCGTGGCTGCCGTCCGACGCGAACCGACCGCCCACGGCGACCGCGCCTTCCGGGAGTCCGGTGACCGTCTCCCCCGCGCCCTCCGCAACTCCCGCGCCGCCGGGGGCCGGTGAGCCGCCGGGACCGGACCGGAGCAGCGCGGCGGCCGGCCCGTCCGGCACCCCCCTGCCCGAGAGCGGCCCGGGGACCTTCGTCACCGCCTCCGGCGAGGGCGAGAAGGTCGGCAGGGGCACGCCCCTGCGCTACCGGGTCGAGGTGGAGAAGGGCCTCACGATCTCCCCCGCGGACGTGGCCGCACAGGTGGAGCGGACCCTGGCCGACCCGCGCGGCTGGACGGCCGACGGCCACTCCGCGTTCCAGCGGGTCTCGAGCGGGCCCACCGACTTCAGGGTGCGCCTCGCCACCCCGGGGACCGTCGACGCGATCTGCGCCGAGGGCGGCCTCGACACCGGCGGCAAGGTCAATTGCAGCGTGCACGACGACGTGATGGTCAACCTCCGGCGCTGGGTCCTGGCCACCGAGTTCTACAGCGAGGACGTCGTCGGGTACCGCTCCCTGATCATCAACCACGAGGTGGGCCACTTCCTCGGCCACGGCCATGTCACCTGCCCCGGCAAGGGCCTTCCGGCCCCGGCGATGATGCAGCAGATCAAGGGCCTGCACGGCTGCGTCCCCAATGTCTGGCCGTACGACCGCGACGGCCGCCTGCTCACGGGCCCGACCGCCCCGTGAGCACTGATCCACCGACCAACTGGAGTTCAGATGCAGTTACGCGTACGCCAAAGACACGCGGCCCTGGCCGCGGGGGTGGCTTCCGCCGCCCTGGTCCTCGCCGGGCTGCCGGCCGGGGCGGGAGCCGTCGGCACGGGAACGGTCGGCGTGGGAGCCGTCGGCACGGGAACGGTCGGCGTGGGAGCCGTCGGCGTCGCCTCGGGCAAGAGCGCCCGGACGGCCTCCGCCGTGAAGACGGTCACGCTCGTCACCGGCGACCGGGTCCTCGTGGACGGCACCGGGCAGATCTCCGGGGTGCAGCGGGCCCAGGGCCGCGAGGGCATGCCGTTCTCGGTCCGGGTCGTCGCCGGGCACACCCGGGTCGTTCCCGGTGACGCCCAACTACTGCTCGCACAGGGCAAGTTGGACCCGCGGTTGTTCGACGTAACCCAGTTGGTGAAGGACGGCTACGACGACACGGGCCGTTCCGACCTGCCGCTGATCGTCACCTTCCACGGCAAGCGAGCTCCCTCCACGAGCCCGTTCACCGCGGCCGGGGCGCGGCTGGGCCGGCAGTTGCCGGTCGTCAACGGCAGGGCGATGCGCTCCGCGAAGAAGCGCGGTGCCGGGTTCTGGAAGGCCGTGACCGACAACTCGGCCGCGGGGACTGCGCGGTTCGCCTCCGCGGCCGGCATGGAGAAGCTGTGGCTCGACGGGAAGCGCCGGGCCTCGCTCGACCGGAGCGTCCCCCAGATCGGCGCGCCGACCGCCTGGGCCGCGGGCTTCGACGGCACCGGCAGCAAGGTCGCCGTCCTGGACACCGGCATCGACAGCAGCCACCCCGACCTCGCGGGCAAGGTGGTCGCGGAGCAGGACTTCAGCGGCACCGGCACCACGGCCGACAGATACGGGCACGGCACGCACGTGGCGTCCACCGTGGCGGGCAGCGGAGCGAAGTCCGGCGGGAAGTACAAGGGCGTCGCACCGGGCGCGGAACTCCTCAACGGCAAGGTCCTGAACGACTGGGGCGAGGGCGACGACTCCGGGATCATCGCGGGCATGGAATGGGCGGTGGCCCAGGGCGCGGACGTCGTCAACCTGAGCCTCGGCGGCCCGGATCTTCCCGGCACCGACCCGATGGAGGAGGCGGTCGACCGGCTCTCCGCCGAGTCCGGCACCCTCTTCGTCATCGCGGCCGGCAACGACGGCGACGGCGAGCGGACCGTCGGCTCACCGGGCAGTGCGGCGTCCGCCCTGACCGTCGGCGCGGTCGACAAGTCCGACGCGCTCGCCGCCTTCTCCAGCCGCGGTCCGCGCGTCGGCGACGGCGGGGTCAAGCCCGACCTGACCGCGCCCGGCGTCGACATCACCGCCGCGGCCGCGGCCGGCAGTGCCCTGGCGGAGCTGTATCCCTCGGACGTCCCCGGCTACCTGACGATCGAGGGCACCTCCATGGCCACCCCGCATGTGGCGGGCGCCGCGGCGATCATCGCCCAGCAGCACCCCGGCTGGCGCGGCGAGCGGATCAAGTCGGTGCTGACCGGTTCCGCGAAGCCGGGCACGTACAGCTCCTTCCAGCAGGGCACCGGACGGGTCGATCTGGGCCGGGCGCTGAACGAGAGCGTGGTCACCGAGCAGGGCCCGCTCGACTTCGGCGTCCAGCAGTGGCCGCACGACGACGACACGGCCCGGACCAAGAAGCTCACCTACCGCAACCTCGGCACCGCGCCGGTCACGCTCGACCTGTCCGTGGACGCGTACGGAGTGGACCGCAAGCCCGCCGCCGAGGGCATGTTCACCGTCTCCCCGCAGCGGATCACGGTCCCCGCGGGCGGCGAGGCGAGCGCGGAGGTCACCGCGGACACCCGCGCCGGAACCGTGGACGGCAGCTTCGGCGGCTCGGTCACGGCCTCCTCCGCCGACGGGAGGATCCAGGTGCGGTCCGCGGTCGGGGTGGACCGCGAGGTCGAGTCGTACGACCTGACGCTCAGGCACACCGACGAGGACGGCACGGCGACCGGCGACGCCGTGACCTCCGTCGCGGACCTGAACGGCAGCTTCTACGCCGAGTACGCCGACGAGCGGGACGGCGAGCTGACGGTCCGGCTGCCGAAGGCGGACTACCTCCTCAACGGGGTGATCCACCCCTCGACGAGCTCCGCCACGCACGCGGTCCTGGTACAGCCCAAACTGACCCTGGACAAGGACACGACCGTGGAGGTCGACGCCCGGCAGGCGAAGCCGATGGACGTCACCGTGCCGGACGCCGCGGCCGTGAACGACGACGCCACGGTCACCGTGGAGTACGGGCGGGGCGAGGGGCTCGACGACGCCCATCTCGAGTTCCTGTTGCCCACCTTCGGGGGCTCCCGCTTCGGGCGGCTCGGCCCGGACGGCTCGGTGACGGGCCTGACCTCCCTGTTCTCCGGCCGCTGGGCCGGCAAGGACAAGGCCGGCAGGCCGGCCAACTACCACCTGAGCTGGTACCGGGAGGGCAGCCTGGACGGCTTCACCGCGAAGATCCGGCGGGGACAGCTGGCCAGGGTGAACCTGGAGGTGGGCGAGTCGGTCGACGGCCGGCGCGTCCAGGCCGAGGTGACCCCGCACCTGCCCGACGGCCGTCTGGTGCCCGGCGGCAGCGACATGCGCGGTGACCTGCCGTACCGGAGCACCGAGTACGTCCTCGACAACGGGGTGAAGTGGTCGGTGCGCACCTGGCAGCGCTTCGGTGACGGCGAGGACGCGGTCTTCGAGGGCTTCCTGATGCGCATGCCGAGGCACTGGAAGGCGGGCCGCACCTACTCCGAGCGATTCGGCGTCGGCGTCTTCGGACCGGTCCTGAACGGCCCCGACGACCTCGGGCCGGGCCGGGGCTACCCGGGTGTGGGCCGCGACGGGAACACGCTCAGGGTCTTCCTGCCGCTGTTCGGCGACGGCTCCGGGCACTGGGGGCTGAGCCGGCCGGCCACGGTGACGTCCCGGCTGGAGGCGAACGGCAAGGAGATAGCCGACGACTACGGCATCCAGCCGACCACCGACCCGACGGAGTACACCCTTCCCGCCGGGGACACCGCGTACCGGCTGACCGTGGACAACTCCCGTGACCCGGCCGTGTATCCGGTCAGCACCCGCGTCCACGCCGAGTGGACCTTCCGCTCGGCGAGGACCCCCGAGGGCGACTTCGCCACGGTGCCGCTGTCCACGGTCCGCTTCAGCCCGAAGCTGACCCTGGCGAGCACGGCGAAGGCGGGCCGGCACTTCGCGGTGCCCTTCACCGTCGAGGGCGCGGCGGCCGGACAGCGCCCGGCCGCGCTCGCCTTCCAGGTGTCCTACGACGAGGGCAGGACGTGGCAGCCCGCCAAGTCCGTCGGCGGCACGCACCTGTCGCTGAAGCACCCGGCGAAGGCGGGTTCCGTGTCGCTGCGCGCGGAGCTGACCGACCGGGCGGGCAACACCGTGACCCAGACGATCGAAAGGGCCTACCTGATCACCGAGTGACCTGCGCACACGCCTGTGCCCGGGACGGCCGTACCGCCGTTCCGGGCACAGGCGTCTCTCAACCACCTTAAGAAGACGGTCTGTTGGGGCCAATGATTCACATGGGGTGACTCACGGGGACTAACGTGGAAGGCCCGAACGGTGTTCGGCCGTTCGGCGGTTCCCCCATCGCGCACACGAGGAGCGTCCATGGCTGATCAGGCGGAGAACGCGGCAGCGGAGGCACTGCCCAAGATCGACACCTCCGTCCCGCAGTCGGCCCGGATCTGGAACTACTGGCTGGGCGGGAAGGACAACTACGAGGTCGACCGGGTGGCCGGGGACGCCTTCCGCGAGATCTTCCCCGGGATCGAGACCGGCGCCCGCGCCGCCCGGTACTTCCTCGCCCGTGCCGTCCGCCATCTCGCCGGCGAGGAGGGCGTACGGCAGTTCCTGGACATCGGCACCGGGCTGCCCAACGTCGACAACACCCACCAGATCGCCCAACGGGTGGCCCCGGAGTCCCGGATCGTCTACGTCGACAACGACCCGCTGGTGCTGGCCCACGCCCGCGCCCTGCTCACCAGCACACCGGAAGGCGTCACCAACTACGTCGACGCCGATCTGCGCGACCCGGCCACGATCCTGCGGGAGGCCGCGCGGACCCTGGACTTCGACAAGCCCGTCGCCCTCATGCTGATGGGCATCCTCGGCCACATCGAGGACCACGACGAGGCGTGCTCCATCGTGCGGGAACTGGTGGCCGGGCTGCCCTCCGGCAGCTTCCTGGTGCAGTACGACAGCACGGACACCAGCAAGGCCTACCTCGAGGCCATCCAGCGGTACAACGAGGGCGGTTCGATCCCGTACATCCTGCGCAGCCCCGAGCAGATCGCGCGCTACTTCGACGGTCTCGAACTGCTCGAACCGGGGGTGGCGTCCTGCTCGCGCTGGCGCCCCGACACCGAAGCCCTGGGTCTGCCGGCCGAGGTCCACCAGTACGGCGGGGTCGCGCGCAAGAACTGAAACGGGCCCGGGGGTCGGAACCCAGGAGTCAGGTCTCCTGGAGGATGCGGTGCAGGATCGTGGGCGTCTCGTCCGGTGACTCGGCCTCCACCGCGAGGCTGTTCAGGGCGTCCCAGTAGGACTCGATGTCGGCGGCCCGGTCCGGGTAGAGCCCGATGGTGAGTTGTTCGAGGTAGACCAGGTCGGGCAACTCGCTGCCGGGCAGCCGCACGACGGTGATCGGGCCGCCCTCCGCGGAGTGGCCGCCACCGTCGAACGTCATGACCTGCACGGTCACCTGGGGAAGCCGGCACATCTCGACGAGGTGCCTCAACTGGGCGCGCATGGTGGCGACTCCGCCGACCGGGCGGCGCAGCGCCGCCTCGTCGAGCACGGCCCACAGCCGGGTCGCGGGCTGCCGGTGCAGGACCCGCTGCCGGGAGAGCAGTAAGGCCACGCGCCGCTCGATCTCCTCCGGGGACACGTCGGCGTGGGCCCGCCGCAGGGCGGCACGGGCGTAGTCCGGGGTCTGGAGCAGGGCGGGGACGCGCTGCACCTCGAAGCAGCGGACGAGGCTCGCCGCCTGTTCGGCCGCGAGATAGGTCTGGGCCCAGGCGGGCACGACGTCGTGGAACTCCTGCCACCAGGCGGGGGTGTTGGCCTCCTCGGCGAGCGTCAGCAGGGTGGCGCGCTCGGCCTCGTCCGTGACCTCGTAGAGGGTGAGCAGATCGGCCACGTCCCGCAGCTTGAAGCCGTGCCGGCCCGCCTCCATGCGGCTGATCTTGGACCGGGAACCGCGGATGACGTGTCCGGCGGTCTCACGGGAGATGTCCCGGCGTTCCCGCAGTGCGCGCAGCCGCGCTCCCAGCAGCAGCCGCGGCACCATGGGCCCGGCCGACGCGCCGCCCAGGAGTCCGTGATCGGTAGGTGTTCCTGCGGGCTCCGTGGCACCCATGGGCATGTCTCCCTGCGGTGGTACGCGACCGTGCTGATGTACAGGCACTGCGAGGAGCCATCGTAGGGGCTGAGGGCCGGGCGCGGACCGGGCCGGTGGCCGGAATAGGCCCTACGCGCTGTCGGCGGCTGCGGGGTCGCCCTACGCACTGTCGGCGGCTGCCGGGTCGGCGGTCCGTGCGGCCGGGCCGCCGAACCGGATGCCCTTGGCCTCCTTGCCGACGGCGCTCAGCAGGATGACCACGGCCAGGGCGGGCACGACGGTCCAGGTCATCGCCGCGGGATAGCCGTGCCGTTCGGCGAGGGCCTCCTGGATGGGCAGGTTGAGGGCGGCGATGAGATTGCCGAGCTGGTAGGTGACGCCGGGGTAGAAACCGCGGATCGCGTCCGGACTCATCTCGGTCAGGTGGGCGGGAATCACGCCCCAGGCCCCCTGGACGCACAGCTGCATCAGGAAGGAGGAGAGCATCAGCCAGCCTGTGGTCGTGGAGAGCACGAAGAAGGGCACCACGACCAGGCCGGCGGCCGCCGCGATCATGATCGTGCGGCGGCGGCCCAGCCCCTCCGAGAAGGCGCCGAGCAGCGCGCCGCCGATGATGGCGCCGATGTTGTAGACGACGGCGATCGCGATGGCGGTGTCCGGGGACAGGCCGAGGCCCTTCTTGACGAAGGTCGGGTAGACGTCCTGGGTGCCGTGGGACATCCAGTTGAAGGCCGTCATCAGGGCCACCAGGTACACGAAGCGCCTGAGCACCGCCGGGTTCCTGAACACCTGGTGGGCGGGCGTGCGGTTGAACTTGACGCTCTTCTCCCACACCTCGCTCTCCTCGACCCGGCTGCGCACCCACAGCGCGACCAGGGCGGGGACCAGGCTGAAGGCGAACAACCCGCGCCAGCCGAAGACGGGTTCGATGACGAAGAAGGCCACGGCGGCGAGCAGGTACCCCAGCGAGTAGCCGCTCTGGAGCAGCCCCGACCAGAATCCGCGCCGCTCGGCGGGGATCTTCTCCATGGCGAGGGCCGCGCCCAGTCCCCACTCGCCGCCCATGCCGATGCCGTACAGCAGGCGAAGCACCAGCAGGACGGCGTAGTTGGGCGCGAAGGCGCAGGCGAAGCCGACGATCGAGTAGAAGACGACGTCGACCATGAGGGGTACCCGGCGGCCCCGGCGGTCCGCCCACATCCCGAAGACGAAGGCGCCGACCGGCCGCATCACGAGGGTGGCGGTGGTGAGGAAGGCCATGTCGGTGAGGGAGACGTGGAAGTCGTCGGCTATCTCGCTGTAGACGAGGACCACCAGGAAGTAGTCGAACGCGTCCATCGCCCAGCCCAGGTAGGCGGCGAGGAACGCGTTGCGCTGGTCCTTGGTGAGACCTCGTGCCTGCTCTCCGACGGTCTTCAGCATGGCGGCCCTTCCCACGGTTCCGGCGGTCAGGCTAGGTCGGGGCAGCGAAGCACACAACGCAAACACCGGCAAAGCAAGAGCCACAATTGCCCCAAGAGGGCGCCCGATTCACCGTTCGCGCCGGGGAAGCACGACGGAAGGCGCCCTACCCGTGGCGAGCGGGGGCGGGGACACTGGGGCGGTGATCAGCGTGCTCATGGCCGCCGCGCTCGCGGTGTCCGACGCGGGCGCGGCGACAGCCGCGTCCGTCGCCCCCTCCGGTCCCTCGGTGACCGGCGCGGCTTCCGCCGTCGCGTCCCTCGGGATCCCCGGGACGAGCTGGGCGGTGGACGAACGCACCGGGAAACTGCGGGTGTTCGCCGTCTCCACGGTCACGGCCGCGGACCTGGCCGAGGTCCGCCGGACCACCGGCCGTTGGGCGGGTGCCGCGGGCCTCGAACGGCTGGACGGCCGGCTGCGCACCCTCCTGTCGGGCGGCGACGGCGTCCACACGACCGGGTGGCGCTGCTCGGCCGGGGTCAATGTGCAGAGCGGCTCCGCCTACTACTTCGTGACCGCGGGCCACTGCACGGACGGCGCGTCCACCTGGTACACCGGCTCCACCCCGACCACGACGGTCGGATCAACCGTCGCCACCAGCTTCCCGGGCGACGACTACGGCGTCGTCCGATACTCCAACCCGACCGTCCCGCACCCCGGCACGATCGGCTCCGTCGACGTGACCGGCATCGCGACGGCCCGCGTCGGCCAGAGCGTCTGCCGCCGCGCTTCCACCACGGGCGTCCGCTGCGGCGTGGTCACCTGCCTGAACGCCTCCGTCAACTACGGCGGCGGAGACGTCGTGTCCGGCCTGATCCAGACGAACATCTGCGCAGAGCCCGGCGACAGCGGCGGCCCCCTGTACGCAGGCGACAAGGTCATCGGCATCCTCTCCGGCGGCTCGGGCGACTGCACGACCGGTGGGACCACGTACTACCAGCCGATCCAGGAAGTACTGGATGCGTACGGGTTGTCGGTCTACTGAGCGTCCCTCGATGCTCACAACCAGAGCTTGACCGCCTGGAGCCAGCGGGTGTTCTCCAGGGCGCCTCCGAAGATGTAGCCGGGGCGGGGCTGGGTGCAGTCCGAGCTGCCCCAGTCGTAGCCGTGGACCTTGGCCGACCGGCAGAGTTGGCCGCTGCCGATGTTGATGGCGAAGCCCGTCATGTAGGGGGCGCCCGACTTCGTGCTGCCGATGTAGTTGTTCTTTCCGTCCCCGATGACGGCTGTCCACCGGGGTTTCCACTTGCCCCGGCCGTCGGTCGACTTCGCATCGTGGACGAAGGCGTTGGCGGCCGAGCCGGCCCCGCCGTACACCGCGATGTTGAGGGCCTTGATCGGATGCGTTCCGCTCGTCGTTCCGGCGAGGGTGCCGTCGCACACGGGCTTCTGCCAACCCTGCCCGGAGAGGTACGCGCGGTAGCAGATGTGCCGCCCGGACGGGTCGCTCCGGTGGAGCCGGTTCACCGCCGTGGCGGCCGTCTCCTGCTGGGGCTTCGCCGTCACGGTGGCCCGCGGTGGCCTCGCGGTCACGGTGACGGTGACCCCACCCACGCCTCCGGCTCCCCCCGCTTCTCCGCCCTTCTTCTTCGGGGCCTTAGCACTCTTGGAGGCTTTCGGCTTGGCGGACGGTGAGGCGGCTGTCGCGCTGGGCGATGTCGTCCTCACGGCCGAAGGGGTCGCCGACGGAGTGTCCTCGGCCAGAGGGGTCTTCGTCTCCGTGCTCGAACGGGCTGCCTCCTTCTGGCGCCCTCCGTCGTCCGGTGCGCTGCTGCCCAGGATCACCAGCGGAACGATGACCAGGGCGGCCACGCCGATGGCCACCGGTCCTACGACCAGGGGTTTGTGGAGCAGACCGGGCGACTTGTACTCGTCGTCCGACTGACGCGCTCCGCCCCTCGGGGCGACCTTCGGGGTGAGGCGAACGACGGACGGGGGTGGCGCGGGGGGTCGTTGCTGGTGCTGCTGGTGCTGCTGGCGCTGCTGCGTGTACGCGTCGACGTCGGAGCCTTCGTCCTCGTCCTCGTCGGCTTCGGCTTCTTTGACGTCGGCGTCGTCGGCTTCAGCTTCGGCAGGGTCGGGCACCGCTGCGGCCGTACCCACATCAGCTTGTGCGGGCTCGGGCGGCGCGTCATCCTGCTGCTCCTGCTGCTCCAGAAGGCTGCTCGACCCGTCCGGGGCGACCTCGACGAACGCCACGTAGCCCGCGGAGGGGTCGGAGATGGTCGCCGTCACGCCGGCGTTCAGGTCACGTGCGTATCCCTGGAGTCTGTCGAGGATCGCGGCGTCGACCGACTCCCCGTCCGCGACCTGTACGGGTTCTCCGTCGATGGTGGCCGAGCCGTCTCCGGAGATGACCACCGCGTGGCGCGGCCCCGGCACGGCGGGATCGCTCCCCGTGACCGGCTCGTCCGTCTCTTCCTCTTCACCCCGGCTCATGGCTCTTCCTTTCTGACGCGTCCCGGCCGAACGGCCCGACCGGGGACGGTATGGCGGTCCCCGGGTAGCGCAACGGGCGCTCGTGCGGGAATGGTTCAATCCCGCGGACCAGCAAATTGCGGCGATCCGACCAAGAGATGACATTCCGTCAGGGGGCGCCTGTGACGGGTTGGATGTTGAGTACAGTCCTGGGGATGAACGGCTACGAGACTTCCGTGCGTTTCGCCGTCCTGGGGCCGGTCCGGGCCTGGCGCGGCGAACAGGAACTGAACCTTGGTTCGCCACAGCAGCGGGCCGTCCTGGCAGCGCTGCTGTTGCGGCGGGGACGCGCTGTCGCACTCTCCGAACTCCTCGACGCGGTCTGGGGCGAGGAGCAGCCCGCGGCTGCGGTGTCGGTGCTGCGGACCTATGTGTCGCGCCTGCGCAAGGTGATCGATGCGGGGCGGGAGGTGACCGGGGCCGGGAGTGTGGTGGTGTCGGTCGGGGACGGGTACCTGATCCGTGTGCCAGAAGACGGCCTGGATCTCAGCGTGTTCGAGCAACGGGTCACGGAGGCGAGGAAGCTGCGCGCCGCCGGGGAGTTGTCCGCCGCCGCCGAACTGCTGCGCGCGGCGCTCGACGGTTGGCAGGGCGGGGCACTGGCCGGTCTTTCCGGCCCCCTTGCCGAGTCCGAGAGCTCCCGGCTGAACGAGGAGCGACTGGTCGCGCTGGAGACCTGGCTGGACATCGAGGTCGAACGCGGACGCCACAGCGACGTCGTCGCCGAACTGATCGCGCTGACCGGTCAGTATCCGCTGCGGGAGCAGCTGTGCCGCCTGCTCATGCTGGCGCTCTACCGGTCCGGGAGGCAGGCCGAGGCACTGGCGGCCTACCGCAGTACGCGGAGCACCCTGGTCACCGAGCTGGGCATCGAACCCGGTCCGCCGCTTCAGGACCTGCACGACCGCATACTGACGGCCGACGCGTCCCTGGACGCCGTTCCGCCGGGGCGTCCGGTGCCGTCGGCCCCTTCGGTGCCCGCCGCCTCACCCACCCCTCCGCCCCCCGTCTTACCCGCGGGCCGCCCGGCCCAACTGCCAGCCGATCTGCCGACGTTCGTCGGCCGGAACGCCGAACTCGACCGAGCGCGTGCTCTGTTGTCCGGCCAGGACGGACCTCCTGCCACCGTGGTGATCAGCGCGATCGGCGGTATGGCAGGCATCGGCAAGACCACCCTGGCCGTGCACTGGGCGCACGAGATGGCCGACCGCTTCCCCGACGGACAGCTCTACCTCAACCTGCGCGGTTTCGATCCGACCGGCTCCCTGGTGACGCCGGACGAGGCCATCCGTACTCTTCTCGGCGCGCTCGGCGTCCCGCCGATGCGGATTCCCGCCGGCCTCGACGCCCAGACGGCGCTCTACCGCAGCATGCTCGCCCAGCGGCGGATGCTGATCCTGCTGGACAACGCCCGTGACACGGACCAGGTCCGTCCACTGCTGCCCGGTTCCTCCCGCAGCCTGGTCATCGTCACCAGCCGCAACCAGCTCACCGGCCTGGTCGCCGGCGACGGGGCCCACCCGCTGCCGCTGGACCAGCTGAGCTCCGCCGAGGCACACGATCTCCTGGCCCGCCGGCTCGGCACCGACCGGCTGGCGGCGGAACCTCAGGCCACGGACGAGATCATCGACCGGTGCGCCCGGCTGCCGCTGGCGCTGGCCATCGTCGCCGCCCATGCCGTCGCCCACCCCGGCTTCCCGCTCAGCGCCATTGCCGGGGAACTGCGTGACAGCCACGGCAGCCTCGACGCCTTCGCCTCCGGCGACGACATCAGCACCGACGTGCGGGCCGTCTTCTCCTGGTCGTACAAAGCGGTGTCGGATCCCGCCGCGTGTCTGTTCCGCCTGCTGGGCCTGCACTCCGGACCCGACATCTCCGCACCTGCCGCCGCGGCCCTCGCCGGGCTCCCGCTGCGGGAGGTGCGTGCCCTGCTCGTCGAGCTCACCCGCGCCCACCTGCTCACCGAGCACTTCCCGGGCCGCTACACACTCCACGACCTGTTGCACGTCTACGCCACCGAACGGGTCCACGCCGAGGAGACGCCCCCGGAGCGGGAGCGGGCCCTGGGGCGGCTGCTCGCCTGGTATCTGCACACCGCGGACGCCGCCTACCCGCACATCACCCCGCACCGTCGACGGATCCCCCTCGAACCGCTGCCCGACCTGTGCACGCCCCTGGAGTTCACGACGCACGACCAGGCCCTGGACTGGTGCGAGACCGAGCGGGCCAACCTGGTCGCCGCGGTCCACCAGGCGGCGGAGTCCGGGCGGCCGGGTGTCGCGTGGCGACTGCCTGCCGTGCTGTGGGGGTTCTTCTACCTCCGCAGCCATACGCACGACTGGGTCGACACCGCGCGGACGGGCCTGGCCGCGGCCAGTGCCGCCGGCGACCGCCGGGGCCGGGCTCAGGGCTTCGCGGACCTGGCCGCCGCGCTGCGCGGCTCGGGCCGGTTCGACGAGGCCATCGCACACCTCCACCAGGCGATGGTCGCCTACCGGGACCTCGGGGACACGGACGGCAGGGCGTCGGCCGTGACCAATCTGGGCGACTGCTATCTCCAGTGCGGCCGACTCCGCGAGGCCGCGGAGTACATCCGCCGCGGCCTGGCCGTCGAGCGCGTCATCGGCAGCCCCTGGGGAGTGGGAATCTGCCTGACCAACCTGGGCGACGTCTACCAGCGGCAGGGCCGGTTCGACGAGGCCATCGGCTGTCTGGAGGAGGCGTTGACCGTGCTGCGCGCCAGCGTCAACCCGTGGGTCGAAGGCGTCGCCCTCGACATCCTCGGTACGGCCCATCGCCGCCTCCAGCGTTACGACGAGGCCGTCGACTACTACCACCAGGCCCTCAGGACGCACCGGGACGTGGGCAACAGGTGGGGAGAGGGCCACACCCTGGGCAACCTCGGTGACGCCCAACTGGCCTCCGGCGAGCCGGAGTCCGCCCGCGACAGCTGGCGGCAGGCTCTGGCGATCTTCGTGGAGTTCGACCATCAGGACGCCGCGAAGATCCGCGAGCGCCTCGGCAGTCCGGCGGACGCACCGCCGGACGCGGAGGCGACGGCCGCCGCAGCGCCGAAGCGCGCCGCCTGACATCACGGTTCAACTCCCCTCAGCTCGCGTCCTGGTACGCACGGCCGCCGGCATTGGCGGTCGTGCCGTCGTAGAGGCCGGTCGGGCTGGTCACCGTGGACAGGGTGAACCATGCGTAGCGCTCCACGAAGCCCAGGCTGTCCAGCATCCGTGTCGAGGACTTGATGAAGTCGGTCTGCTCCTGCTCGCCCGGATAGCGGGGGGTGTCCTGGGAGAAGTCGATCAGTCCGTACTCGGTCAGCCAGACCGGCTTGTGGTAGCGGTCCCACACGGCTTGCAGATAGCCGCGCAGCTGGTCGGGCGCGTCCGGGCCGAAGTCGGAGCCGTACCAGTGCAGAGGGATGAAGTCGACGCGCAGGTTGCGGTCGGCGGCTCCCTTCATGAAGCGGTCCAGCCAGCCGCCGTCCAGGTCGGCGCCGGCGGCGACCGCGGGTGCGCCGAGGCGCAGGCCGGTGGCTTCCAGCCGGGGCCACAGGTCGAGGGCCTGCTCGGGCGTCATGTTCGCCTGCTTGGGGTTGTCGGGTTCGTTGAATCCGAGCAGTTCCTTGGTGCCGCCCTGCGTCGCGGCGCTCAGTTCGGCGTCGGTGACGGAGCCGGGGCCCCAGATCATCGGGACGTAGTCGACGCCGTCCGGCTTGGTGACCGCGCCGGTGGAGGAGGCCCAGTTGAGGTACCAGGAGGCGCCCGAGGCGGCGAGCGCCTCGGAGGCCCCGTCGACGGGGTTGAGGCTGACGCCCTTGCGGGCCGGGGCGGCCGTGGGGACGGGGGCGGGCCGGGCGGTGGCGGGGTCGGCCGGGGCGGTGGCGCCGGTGCCGAAGGCGACGGTCAGACCGCTGCACCTGGTGCACTGGTACATGACCTTGTTCCCCGGCTCGGCGTCCTGCTTCGACCAGGCGTACGCCGTCGGGCACTTCTGGTTGACCATGTCGCTGTACGGGGTCTTCGCGTCCCGGTTCGGGTTGGTGCACACCAACGGTTGCCCTGCCGGGTCCTTCGTCAGGTTGTCGGCCGGGCAGGCGGACAGCAGATCCTCGGCACAGCCCGCGACCGCGCACTCGCCGCTCGCGGGAGGCGTCAGGTCGTTCGGCGTGATGGTGATGGGCGCGGCGACGGCGTCGACGTAGCTGACGTCGTACCAGGGTGCCGCGGAGTCGGCCGGGTCGAAGTTGAACTCTGCAAGCCCGGTGGGCTGTTGGCCGAGGGAACAGTGGTCGGCGTAGGGTCCGCAGTCGCCCACCGCGCAGTGGAACGTGCTCCCCTCGTCGCCACTGCATCCCTGGCGGGCGAAGAAGGTGCCGCGCCAGTGCCCGGCGCCCTCGTGCTCGGGAACCCTGATCGTGGCGGACTGGCCCGGGTCCAGCGCGGGCAGCCCGGTGATCGCGGTCGAGCCGTCCGCGTTGACCTCGCTGCCGACCCAGATACGGCTGCTGGTGCGGTTCTGCAGGGTGATGGTGTGGTCGGCCACGTCCGCGGCCGGTGTTCCGTCGATGTTCGTACCACTGCTGGACCGGTGGGTCTGGATGACTACGGCGGTGCCGGTGACTCCGACGATGACCAGGAGCAGGGCGAGGAGGAACGAGGTGCGTCTGCGCACAGGGCGGGCCTCTCCATTGGGGGTGGGGTTGTGCGGGGCGACCGATGATCGGTTCTCACCGCCGGTGGCACGACGGATGGGAGGTGGCGGACGGTTCATCCGGCCGCGGAAGTCTTCATCGCCGCGTGGTCGGAGGCGCCTTCTGAACAAGGGACGGAGTTCTGGGAGGAGTTGCCGGAGTCGCGCGCGGGGAGACGGGCGAGACGGGGGTGGGAGTACCGCGCAGGACGTCCCGTCCGGCTTCGTCGAGAACGTGCGGCCGGAACGGCCCGTCGGGGGACGTCGGAGTCATCGGGCTGACTCCCATGTCGTCCAGGGGGGCATCCATGAGGTGCGCCGACGCCTGCTGTGCGATGAGGGCGTTGCTGTCATGGGTGCTGGTGTCGCCGTGCGGGCCGGCGGTGGCGTTGCGGCGCTGCTCCGCCACTTCGAAGGCATGGCTGTCGACCGACTCGGCCTCCCACGGCTTGTCCTCCCGGTTCAACGGGAGCCGTATCGCCCCGCGTTCGGGGGCCGGGTCATCGAAGGCGTCCGCTTGGGGATTCCCTTCCAGCAGCTCCCGCACCTGCGCGTTGGCGGCGTACCGCGCGACGGTCCGGATGCGCTCCGGGTACTTCTCGTAGGCCTCCTTCCACCTCTCGTCGGACATGACCAGGCGCATGATCTCGTTCTCGAAGGCCTCGTGTTCGAGCGTCGGATTCGTCCAACCGGGTCCCCCGGTCAGCTCCGCGTGTGCCAGCTGCCCGCGGGCGCCCTCCTGGGCCAGGGTCAGCAGCGCCAACTCCTCCGGGGACAGCCTCTGTTGCGAGGCCTCGCTCGACCTCACCCGGCTCCGGTCCTGCGCCTTAGGATAGGGCTGCCCTTCCCCGCCGTACGCGTGCGCGGCCTGCTCGGGTGACAGACCGGGGCCCTCGTCGCCGGGCAACGCGGAGTAGTCCCCGCCCGACCCTGACGAGGGCCGGCCCAGGGCACGGTTCACCACGCGGCGCAGTGAGTTCCACAAGGCCCCGATGAGCCGCTCGACTTCGGCCGAGAGTCTCCGGCCGAGCGACGATTCCTGTGCCGGTCCGGGGGGATCCATCCTCACCTTGTTCGGCCGCCGGCCTGCCCCGCCGTCGAACGCCACGTCGTCTCTCCTTCACGTCGGAGGCGCCGCCCTGAGCCCGGACGGCGCCCGCACGGTCCGCTGCCGCGGCCCGTGGTTCACCGTTCGGCGGGCACCGCGTCGAGCAGGATCCGGGCCGGAGTCGTGACCGTGGAGTCGCAGGACGGCCGCACCGCCGCCGGCGACGCGGGTTCGAACCCTGCGGGCAGGAGCAGCAGCCGGGCCGGCAGCGGGACTTCGGGCGGCCTCGGTGCGTCGCCGACCGTGCGAGGCAGGTCCCGGCGGGGGTAGAGCTCCGCCGCGTCCGCGCCGGGCGGGCGCCGTCGCAGCAGCCCGCGCGGAGGTAACCGGCCGGCACCGGTGACGGGCCGGTCCTGGTGCTCGGTCACCCGGTCGAGGGCGGTGCCGGGCGCGTGGAGCGCGGGCACTTGGCCCGGAGGTGGTACCGCTGCGTTTCCTTCGGACATGTGCGTTCCTCCCCGATCCGCCGACCGGGCCCGGTCGGCTGCGCACCGACGCCGATGCACGATGCCCAACGGATCCGGCACGCCGAACGGTTCAACGGCGGTACGCTCATCCGGGCCCCGGTGGCAGGTCCCCACCGGAGCGGGGTGTCTCTCGGACCGGACCGGATCAGACCGGACCGGATACGGCTCAGCCGGGGTACTGGTCCATGCCCGGCGCCTCCTTGGCACGATGGGCGCCGGGCTTGCAGCCGGCGAACGGGCCCTGGGGATCCCGTAGCGCGGCCATGATGTGCGTGAGGTAGTCGCGGTGCCAGGTCGCGGGTCCGGTTCCGGCGGACTCCGGGCCGGTCAGCTCCTGCCAGGCCATCCACAGCCCGTACAGCTGCGCCACCGCTTCCTTGTGCTCCCACCAGCGGTTGCACCAGGGGGCGTTGGAGGTGACCTCTCTGCCGTACACGGGCAACAGCAGGTGACGCACCCACAAGACCAGGCGGTTGAGGCCGTCCTGGTACTCGGCACCGTCCATGTAGAGGATGAAGGCGGGCTGCTTCGGCTGCTCCTGCGTCGTCTCCGGCGCGAGGGTGGTCATGTCTGTGCTCCGTCCGCTCGATGGGCTCTGCGTCACCAGCACGACGGGGCGACGCGACTCCCGGTTCAGTCGAGGTGTTGAACCTCCTGACGTGCGCGGCCCGTTGTGCGGGGCAGCCGGTGGCACCGGGCCACCGGGGCAGGAAGGAACGGGACATGCCTCTTCAGGATCCGGCGAACGAGCCCGAGGCGGTCCAGATGATCTGGTTCGGCGAGGAGATGAGCCAGAGCGCGAAGACAGGCCTGCGGGAGCTGAGCCTCAGGTTCCCGAACTCGAAGAAGGAGCTCGTGGTGATGCCGCGGAGCCGGCCCGGGGAAGCCGGGCAGCAGCGGCGTGCGGAGCTGATGGCCGGATACCTCGCGGAGGCGGAGCAGCACGGCGTCGAGGTGGTGAACGTCCGTGGCCGGACCGCTCAGCTGGCCAAGGCCGTCGAGGGGAAGTACACCGCGGACACCATCAACGACATCTACACCATGGAGATGAGCAACCACGGCTACATCGCCGCGAAGGACCTGACCCAGTACCTGCTGCGCGGCACCGGCACCGGCCTCACCCTGGACCTGTCGCACCACCACATGACGGGCGAGGAGTGGGACGCGGTCCAGGCCGACCCCGACTTCTCCGAAGCCGTGGTGGCTCCCGTGGACTTCTCCACCGCGGAGCTGAAGATCGTCGACCTCTCGCACGGCCAGGACGCCAACTACCGGCATGTCCTGCACGCGGGTTACCAGGCGCTCTCGGAGCGGCACGACGAGGCCGGGATCGACTACCAGATGATGCCGCACCTCGATGTCTTCGCCATGTACACACGAGAGGGCACCCGGGGACAGCAGGTGGCGCAGGCCGCCGCGAGCCAGTACATCGGCTATCTGGCCCAGATGTCCCAGGACGAGGTGCGCAAGGGGAACGTCACCTTCCGGCCGAACGACACCAGCACGCGGTTCCGGCCCGAGACCATCAACCTCGCGGACAACAACCTGCTGGCCGCCAAGTACAACACCCAGGACCCGGGCCGCGCCGACATCATCGGCCGGATGGCGGTCAGCGCCCTCGCCGACGGCATCCACCTCGTCTACGGCGAAGCAGTGACGCCGCCCGGCCGGACCTCCGAGGACATGCCGGTCATCAACGTACGCCCCGAGGTGATGAGCGACATCAGCATGCAGGCGTTCCAGGTCGGCAACTCCCGTGTCCTGCCGCAGCTGAGCCTGGGCAAGACGAACCAGGGCGAGTGGCGTACGGACGCCACGAACGACCCGGGCGACCTGAGCCGGATCCGCGGCGAGCGGGTCACCCTCGTCCAGGCCGCCAACCTCGGGGTGCGGCAGGCGGCCGAGCTGGGCTTCGAAGGATTGAACAAGCCGTCGCGCATCACCTACGACGTGCACCGCCAGGCCCGTTCGGAAGGCGGCTCGCCGATCCGCACGCCGAGTCCGGCCTCCTCCGAAGGGGAGGGCATGAGCCAGATCGCGGCCGGCGTGGCCAATCTCCAGATGCCCCGGACTCCGTCCCCGGAAGGGCCGAACGCGACCGGCAAGGTCGCCGAGCAGCCGCGGCCCGCGGTGCACCGGGCGGCGACCACCGGGATGCCGGCCGGACGCTAGGGCCGAAACGAAGGGGGTGGGCGGCGAGACCTTGTCGGTCTCGCCGCCCACCCCCTTCGTCAGTTCCTGAACCGTGCCGGCCGGGAGGGGCGGGTGGTCAGCGGCGGGGTCCCTTCGACGCCCCCGCGAGCCACTTCAACGCGGCGGACGGCTCCCCCTGCTTCTTGCCACCCCCGCCACCCCGGCTCTTCTTCGGCTTGGAGGCCGATTCCGCCGGCGCCGGCGCCGGCTGCTCGACCTCCTTCGGCGGACTGGGAGTCCTGTTCCCCACCGATACCCCGCCCTCCGAGGACGAGTACCCCAGAGGGACGCCTCCCGAGGAGTCGGAGTAGGAGGAGGCACTCCCCAGAGGGACGCCTCCGGAGGAGTTGGAGGCGGCGTACCCCCTGTTGTCGTAGGTGCCGGCAGTGGGGTTGAACCTCTGGATGCCCTGGACCGGCGCCGTAGCACCGTAGGAGGCCATCAGGGTCGGATCGACGCCGTACCGGCTCGTCGGGAAGGGGGAAGGCGCCGTCGTCTGAGGGAAGTACCCGGTGCGGGGAACTGCCGTCCGCGGAGAGATGTCCCCGCTGGACGGACCGTAGGGGGACATCCTGGACATGTCCTGGGTCAGCTGCGCGGTGTTCCATGGCTCGGTGGCCGCACTCATCCGCCGCTGCTGCTGCGACTCGAAGTTCGCGATCTTCTCCCTCAGCGACTGCTTGCCCGCTTCCAGCGCGGCCATCTCGTTCAGGACGTTCACCCTGGTCAGGTCTTCTCCCGTGAGCCCCTCGGTGCTCAGCAGCACACCGCCACCGGATGACGCCCTGGACAGTTCTTCCGGACTCAGCGAGATGTCCGCCCCGGCGGCGTACGGGTCCGACATGCACACGACCGCGGTCGGATCGTCGAACACCTCGTGGAAGCTTTCGAGCAGTGCGCCGCCGGACGAGCTGCTCTGTCCTGAACTGCTCGGAGAACTGGACGCACTGCTGGCGTTCCGCGCCTTCTCCTTGCCACGCCACCGGTTCTGCTTGTCCGCGAAGTCCGAGTCCGGGGACGGGATCCGGTCGAACGTTCCCTGGGAGTGAACGTTGAAACTGTCCCTGGTCGTCAGCGACCAATTGGCCGAGTCCTCCGACTCGTTCCGCCACCCCATCAGCTTGACGTGCATGTGGGGAACCGTCCCCGCCTTGATCATCTTCTCCAGGTGCGGCCACTCGTACCGCGACAGCACGCTGCCCGCCACCCGCCCGCCGAGCATGATCGCCTTGACCGGTCCCGGTCCTTCGGCGCCGTCCACGTAGTGGTCGGACATCTGCGTCCAGAGCCGGGCCTGCACCGGAGCGTCCGACCAGGACCCGAAACCGAAGTTCTTCCCGTTGAGGATCTCTCCGGGCGGCGAGGTCTCCAGAATCATGCCACCGTCCTCCGCCGCCTTCTTCGCCGGATAGTACGGTTCCGTCTTGCTCCAGAGGTACTTGTGCTTCCTGGCCTCGTCTGCGATCTGTGTCAGCTTGTTGGTGAACGCACTGGTGAAACGCCCGGCCTTGCTGATGTTCTTCTTGTGGTCCCTGTACGCGTCCTTCCATTTCTGCGCCGGGACATGCAGCGCGTTCAGGCGGTCGAACTGGGCCATCAGGTCGTCGGCAGCGGTACCGGCCCAGTTTGCGTTGGGTGTGTGCCCTTGCTCGATCCAACGGCCGTTCTCGGACAGCTGGTGCATGTAGCCGTCGAACGCCGTCATGAACGTGGGGTCCTTGTGCAGCCCGTACTTCTCCAGCCGTTTCCTTACGGCTGTTTGATCCGCGTTGAATTGATCCCGATCGAACGTCGCCACCATGGCGAGGCCCTCCTCTTCGGAGATTCGGCTGATCCGATTCCGCCGCAAGGGCGGTCTCGGTGGTGCAACGGGCCCCCGCTGCCCCGCGGTTCAGGTCGTCACGGAATCCGGTGAACCGGGTGCCGGGCCGATGCGTTGCAGCCAGAAAAAGAGCCGCCCCTTCACCACCGCACGTCAGAGAGGACAGCCATGACGACGGTCCCCGCATCCGACGCGGGCCTCCGGACACACGCGCCGGAGGGACCCCGTACCGAGGCCCCTGAACAGCCCTCCACGCCGAAGTTCATCCTCTATTCGGAGGGGCTCGAATACGGCCGCTCGCTGCGCCAGTTGACCCTGTGGGTCCATCACGTGCTGCTGCCGGTCTACGGCCGCGAGGTCACCTCCCACGCCCCGTGGTGCTCCCGCTGGTGGGAACACCCGGAGGCGGTGGCCCAGTTGCACGGGCTGTGGCTCGCCTGGGCGGAGTTGAGCGACACCGCCTCGGACTCTGGCATGACCGGGCCCGCCGGCTGGCACCGCGACTATCTGAACCCGACCATGCAGATCCTGCGGGACCCGGCAGGCCCCTTCGCCGGTTGCAAGCCGGGTACGCACCGCTCGAAGCAGGCTCCGCCCGTCGACATGGTCGATCCGTTCGGACCGCCGCCTCAGCCACCCGGCAGGGACTGACGGACGCGGCCGGGTACGTGACGAGGAGGGGCGGACCCTGACGCGGGTCGCCCCTCCTCGTCGCGTACCCGGCGTCACGCGTCCGGCCGCACCACCCCCAGAATCTGCATCGAAGCCGCCGGCGACTCGTACACGTACCGTCCCGGCCGCGGCGCCGAGATGATGTTCCCGCCCCCGGCGTAGATCGCCACATGGCTCGCGTCGGAGAAGTAGATGATCAGGTCCCCGGGCCGCATCTCTTCGACAGGGACGTGCTTCAGCCGGGCCCACTGCATTTCCGACGTGCGGGGGATGGTGACGCCCGCCGCCAGCCATGCCTGGCTCGTCAGGCCGGAGCAGTCGTAGGAGTCGGGTCCCTCGGCGCCCCAGACGTAGGGCTTGCCGATCTGCTGGGCGGCGAAGGCGAGGGCCTTCCGGCCGGCGGCCGTCGCGTCGGTGCCGACCTTCTCGAGGATGCCCGTGCTCTCCCACTTCGCCTGGGCCCGCTCGGACTCCTTCTTCTCCAGTTCGGCGAGGCGGGCCCGCTCCTTCGCCGCCAGCGAGGACTCCAACGCCTTCGCCTCGGCAATGTGGCGCTCGATCGTCCTGCGCTGCGTCGCCATCGCGCGGAGGCTCGCCCGCAACCGCTCGAGTTCCGCCGCCGCCTCGTCCGATCGGGTGCTCAGCACCGACTTCGTCGTCTTCAGCTCGGTCAGCAGGTTCTGTGCGTTCTGCTGGGCCTGGAGCGCCAACCCCGCGTTGTCCAGAGCCCGGGAGGGGTCACTGGCCAACGCGAACTGGAGCTCGGCGGGCACGCCACCGGCGCGGTACTGGGCCCTGGCCGTGGCTCCGGCGGCGGAGTTGAGGCGGGCCAGCTTCGCCTCGGCCGTGCGGACCTGGGAGTCGAGCGCGCCGACCCGTCTCTTCTGTGCCTTCACCTTGCCGTCGGCCGCGTTGTACTTGTCGGTCGCCACCTCCGCCTGGTGGTACAGGCTCTCCAGTTCGTTCTGCACCTCGGTGAGGGTCCGAGGGTCGGCTCGGGCGCCCTGTTGGCTCGCCGCCGTCAGGGCGCAGGCCAGGGCGACGGCTGTCGCCGCCCGGTAGCCGTGTGTGCGCAGGGGCCGTCTCATCTGGGCCGAAGCTCCCTTGGTAGGCGTGGGTGAGGATGCGTACGCACAACGGGCGTCACCCGTAAGGCGGTTCAGCGACAGGGTCCCGGCATGAACCCGTGGCGCGCGGCAGACGTTGTGCGCGAAGACGTAGGACGGCCGGTGAAGGGGACCGTATGGACGCCAAGTTGCTGCTGCTCACCCTGTGCACGGGGGTGGGTGTCGGGTTTCTCCTTCTCGCCGTACGGCAGTTGTCGGCCGTGGCGCGGCTGTGGGTGCGGGGAGTGCTGGTGACGGGCACGGTGATCCCGCGTGTCGCGGGCGACCCGCGGCGGAGCGGGCTCGTGCTGTTCACCGACCACCTGGGGCGGCCCGTCGTCGTCGACGCGGGCGCGTACGGCCCGCTGCGCGGACTGCCCGAGGTCGGCGAAACGGTGCCCGTGTGCTACCCGCGCAACCGGCCCACGGCGGCTCGGCTCTGGACCCCCCGGTATCTGCTGTCGCCGGCGTTCGGGTGGTTCCTGACGTCGACCGTGGTGTTCGCGTGCGGCACCCGGCTGACCCGGTGAACGGGCGCGAGACCGCCGGTCCCCGGCGGGTCCAGGACGTCGATGTGCTGCGCGGATTCGCCCTGTTCGGCATCCTGCTCGTCAACGCCCAGCTGATGGCAGGTCCTTACACCGCGTTCGGCGGTGGTCCTGATGCCTCCGGCGTCGACCGGGGCGCCGCCTGGGCGGTGACCGCGACCACCACCCTCTACCAGCTGTTCTCGTTCCTCTTCGGCTACAGCTTCGTCCTCCAGGAACGTGCCGCCGGGCAGTCGGGCGGCGGGTCCGCCGGACGCCATCTCCGGCGTACGGCAGGCCTGTTCGGCCTCGGGCTCGTGCACGCGGTGCTGCTCTACAGCGGCGACATCCTGATGACGTACGCCGCCCTGGGGCTGGTCCTGTACGGCTTGCGCGGGCTGAGTCCGAGGGCGGCGCTGCGGGTCGCGGTCTGTCTGGTGGTGGGCCTGGCCCTGCTGCTGCTCGGGTACGGGATGCTGACCGTCGCCTTCACGCAGCCGGTCACCCCGGCGCAGTTCGCCCCCGAGGCCGCGCACAGTGTGGCCGCCTATCGCGGCGGCTTCCTGTCGGTGGTCGGGGCCCGTCTGCACGAGCTGCCGACGGGCGTCGGCGCGAACGTGCTGTACGCCCCCGACATCCTGGCCGCGTTCCTGGCCGGCCTCGCGGCGGCCAAGGTGGGCCTGGTGGAGCGGCGCGGCCGGGACCGGAAGTGGCTCAGGGCTGTCGTCGTCAGGTGGCTGCCGGTCGGTCTGGCCGGCGGTGTGGTCACCGCGTGCTGCGCGAACGGGCCGCTGGACAGCCGCTGGTTCCTGGTCGGACACGCGGTGTCGCTGCTGACCGCGCCCGCGCTCACGGCGTCGTACGCGTGCGGCCTGCTTCTGCTGCTGAGCGCCGTGCGCCCGGCGGCGGCGCGAGTGCTGGCCGCCTCCGGGCGCATGGCCCTCACGCAGTACCTCTCCCAGTCACTGGTCCTCGCGCTCGTCTTCACCGGTTACGGCTTCGGTCTCTACGACCGGGTCGGCACCGCAGTCGTCCTCGCCTGGTGTCCGGTGCTGTACGGCGTCCAACTCGCCCTGGGCGCGTGGCTCATGGGACGGGTGCGGTACGCGCCGGCCGAGCTGGTGCTGCGGACCGTCACGCTCGGGCGGCGTCCCGGTAGCTCTCCATCTCCACGACGTTCCCCTTCTGCAGGGTCGGGCCCGGACCCGGCAGCGGACGAGCCGCTGCGCGTTCCGTGATGGCCGCCGTCTCGGCCTTCGCGGCCGCCGAGATCTCCGCGGCACCGGGCTCCTTGTACCAGGGGCGCAGCCGGATGAGGGCGGGCTTGACGCCGGTGGCGAGGAGGAGGGCGGTGCCCTTGGGCAGGGCGCGGATCCGGTCGGGCGGCAGGACGGACTCCTGGCGGTAGGAGTAGGAGCGTGACGTGCCGTCCTTGCTGCGGGAGACGCTCGGGGTCTTCACGTCGTGCTGGCCGACCAGGGTGGAGATCTTCTGCACGAAGTCGGCGTCGTCCAATCCGGCGCCGAGGAGTTTGACGGTCGCCGCGCTCCACAGCGCGTCCATGCCGACGTCGCCCCACACGCGGGCGCCCTGGCGGTAACTCTGCAGCAGCGTCACGACGTTGATGCCGCGCGAGCCGAAGTGGGAGTACAGGTCGGGGAGATCGGAGATGCGGCACACGTTGGCCGCCTCGTCGAGGACCGCGGTCAGCGGCGGGTCGAGCCGGCCGCCCATCCGCTCGGCGGCCACGACCCCCGCCCGCATCGTCGCGTCGGCGAGACCCGCGATGACGCCGGCCGCGGAACCACCGCCGTCCTTGGAGAGCAGGTAGAGGGTGTCGGTGCCCAGGACGTGCTCGCTCGGGCGGAACTCCGGGAGCTCGGGATCGGGGGTGACCCAGGCGAGGATCTCGGGGTCGAGGAGGCAGGACGCGGTCTGGCGGGCGGTCTCGTAGATGCCGTCCCGGGTCTCCACCGCGCCGCGCACCGTGCCCTGCAACTGCTCGGCCATCGCTACCAGTCCGACCTCGCGGAGCAGGTCGACCGGAGTGCGGTCGGCGGGGTCGGCGAGCCAGGCCAGCAGCTCGGTCAGCGGGGCCCGGCCGCGGGCGGCGGCCAGGAAGAGCGCGGTCAGGGTGTTCTGGGCGGCCGAGATCCAGAAGTCCTTCTTGGCGGTGTCGTCGTTGACGGATGCCACGAAGTGACCGGCCATCCGGCGGGCGCCCTCGATGGTGTGGCACTCGCCGAGGATGTTCCACCACATGGCGCGCGGGGCGTGGGCGATGCCCTGCGGGTCGAACGTCCATACCCTGCCCGCTTTTTCGCGCTGGGCGCGGGTGACGGCGTACACGTCGGACTTGTTGGAGGTCAGCAGGACCGCGCCCTGGGCGCGCAGCACCCGGGGCACGGCGATGCCGGTGGACTTGCCGGCACGGGGCGCCATCAGGTCGAGTTCCACGTCCTCGTAACTGCTGCGCAGTTCGGGCCCCTTGGGGTCGAGGTCGCCGAGGAGGTTGCCGGTCTCGTCGGGGTGGAGTTCCTGGCGGCCCTTGAGGGTGGGGCGCAGTTCGCGGGCGCGGGCCTCGATGCCCGCGGGGCACATGGCGGCGAGTTCGCGCTTCCCGGCGAGGCCCTTGGGTGCCCTGCCGCGCTCCATGAAGAAGTTGATGGCGAGGGCCGAGGGCACGGCTATGAGCGCCAGCATGCCGAACATGCCCGCGTAGAGCACGCCGGCCGGGGCGCCCGGCCACAGGGCGGTCGGTCCGTGGGAGGTCAGGGTGGAGACGGTGGACATGGCGAACGGCGGGGCGTCCCAGCCGTAGCCGGAGAGGCCTGCGCCGCAGGTGCCGCCGGCCCACACGATGGTGAACGCGAGGATGCCGAAGGCGGCCAGGGCCGCGATGGCCCACTGCGTCTGGTCGCCGAGGTCGGTGCTGCGGGGTCCGCTCACGCCGTCCACCCCCTGGCCGACTCCTCCACGGCAGGGAAGCCCGGGTCACCCGGGAAGGCCAGGGGCAGCGGCCCGTCCTGGGAAAGCCGTGCGACCTCCTGGGCGGCGCGGGCGGCGGCCCGCTCGATGGCCGCCTCGTTGGTCGTCCAGCGGGTGTTGGTGTTGTGCAGCTCGCGCTCGGCGTCGGTGATGGCGACCTTGATCGGGATGCCGGGGCGGCCACCGACCTTGATGAGGAAGCGGCCCCGGCCCGGGGGTTCCTCGTCCTCGCCCCGCACGCCCCAGCCGGGCGGCGAGGACCAGGACGACACGAGTTCGATCTCGCGGCGGGAGAGTCCGACGACCTTGCCGAGGTCCTCCATCTCGGTCTTCGGCAGCCCGGCGCAGACGACCATGCCGGCGCGTTCGACGAAGCCGCGCGCCTTGGCGCGGTCGGCGTCGGTGCCGAGGGCCTCGGCGTCCTTGAGGGTGTGGGTGATCTTGGCGTCGCCGAGGCCGAGCGAGCGGTTGAGACGGGTGAGCGCGTCGATGCGGTCGACGATGCCGGAGGCGGCGCGCAGGGGGCGCCACAACTCGTCGAGCACGGTGAAGAACCAGCGCCGGGGCGCCAGTCCGGCGTCCGCGAGGGCGTGCGAGGCGGCGACCGTGCCGAGACCGTCGGACCAGGCGGCGAGCATCGCGGCGGCGGTCAGCTGGGTGTCGGCCTCCCCGATGCCGGAGATGTCGATGCACACGGCGGGTGCGTTCGCGTCGATCCGGGTGGACGTCTCGGAGGCGAAGGTGTCGCCGAGCGGGCCGTCGAGGATGCCGAGCAGGGAGCGGTGCAGCGGGTCCACGGCGTCCCGGTAGCGGGCGTCGTCGCCGCGGTCGAGGGTGACCGCGCGGACCCGGTCGGGCCCCTCGGTGAGGACCCGCAGCACGTCGGGCAGCAGCACCGTGCGGCCGGGCGGGGTGCGTTCGCGCAGGTGGTGCAGGACGGCGGAGAGCACGGACTGCTCGTGGTCGTCCATGGTCCGGCCGCGCACGATGGTGATGAGGGCGGCGACCATGTTCAGCACGCGGCCGTGGGCCTCCGCCTTGAGCACCTCGCCGGCCTCGCCGCCGATCTTCGCGGCGGCCTCCCCCATGGCGCCCGGGTCCAGGACGTTGATGCCGCCCCGGCCGCGCCCGATGGAGATGACCTGGCCGCCGAGCGCGCGGACGGTGTCGGCGTAGTCGGGCTTGAGGTCACCGAGGACCAGCGGGACGACACCGGTCGCGGCGAGCCCGATCAGCATCCGGTTGATGAGGGTCGACTTGCCCAGGCCCGGCATGCCGAGCATGAACAGGGAGGGGTTGGAGATGTAGCGGGCCCGGGTGAACCAGTTCAGCGGGTCGCCGCAGACCGTGGCGCCGGTGGACAGGTGCTGTCCGAGCGGCACCCCGGTCATGGGAGAGCCCGAACCTGCGGCGAACGGCCACATGCCGCAGGCCTGGACCGTGGTGGCGCGCCACATGGTGGGCGGGTCCATGTAGCCGACGCGGCCCCCGCCGGCCCCTTGCCAGCCGCGGGCCGGGACGTACAGCTCCCGGGGCTTGGCGGGCCCCTTCTGCTTGCCGCCGCGCTGGGCGTCGGACCGGGCGGCCTGCGCCTTCGCGGACTTCTTCGCCGGTTTGCTCCCGGCGGCCAGGGCGCCGAATCCGTCCAGGCCGACCAGGCCCGAGCCGCCCGCGGCCAGGTCCCGGAGCGCCTCCTCCTCGGCCAGCCGGTCCGCGCGCTCAGCGAGCTTCTCTTCGCTTCGGCGGCTCACAGCGCCTCCTGGAGTTCGTGCGGGACGAGGGTCTGTTCCCAGGGAAGGATTCCGGCGGGCAGGGTGCAGCTGAACGCGGCGGCCTGCATCCGGTCGGCGGGGCGCATCAGCACCCGGGACGCCGCGGTCAGGTTGCGTACGGTGACGCTGGCGTCGGCGAGTTCCTCCATGGTGTCGACGGTGACCGTCAGCATCAGGGAGAACTCCACGAGTCCGGCGCCGGACGCCTCCTCGGCGGCGGTCTGTTCGGCCGCCCGCACCTCGGAGGCCGCGCGCGCCTGGACCATGCCCTTGCCGGACGTGGCCATGAACTGGGCGCTGCGCCGGTCGGACTCGACGATACGGGCCGAGGTGGCGGGGTCGATGGCCCGGTAGACCAGGGCGACCCGCTTGCGCCGGGTGCCGGGGGCGGCCTCCAGCATGCCCCGCAGTACCGAGGAGCGGACGGTGCCGCGGGGTGCCAGGGTCAGCATCCAGGTGCGGGAGACACCCGAGTCGTGCTGGTAGGCGTTCACCGTCTCCACGGCGGCGGCGGGACCGGCGTCGTCCCACTCCAGGCCCGTTCCGCCTTCCAGGGCACGGGCGTTGAGGACGTCGGCGGCGACGGCGGGGTCATAGGCGACCCGGACGACCTCGGCGATCCGCTCGGCCGACAGCGGGTAGGCGGCCCCGCCGCCGGCCGCGACGAGCCCGCTGAGCAGGCCGGGGATGCGGATGGCCAGTTCGGTCATCACGTCCTCCTTCCTGCGCTTCTGGCCCGCCGGGTTGCCGTAGGTGAGGGTGACGTAGGTGTGCATCTCGGAGGAGGCGCTCGGGTAGCGGTCGACGACCTCCTCCATCACGGCGCGGGCCGCGGCCGGCGCGTCGGGGTGGATGCGGGGCAGCACCTCGTGGGCGAGCCGGGTGCCGGGGTCGGGGGCGGTCTCCACGATCACGGTGGCGCCCTTGAGGCCTGGTTCGTGGGAGAGCCGGGCCAGCCACTCGCCCCACAGCGCGACCCAGACGTCGACCTGGTCCGGATCGATCAGCGAACCGCCGTCGGGGTCGCAGCCCAGGACGATCGTGTACAGGTCGCGCTGCGGGTGGTGCAGGATCCCGAAGGGGCGGTCGTAGGCGTCACGGCCCTCGCTCGCGGTGACCTTGTTGAGCAGTCCCGGCGGGCGGAACCGGCCGCCGGGCCGCGCGGACAGCGGGCCGGAGACGTAGAGGTGCGCTCCCGCGGCCTTGCGGCGCCACCAGCCGACGCGCAGGGCGAAGAGCTGGTAGACGTTGCGGCCGTCCTGGGTGCGGATGGCGAGCGGGATGAGGAACAGGACGACCGGGACGAACACGATGATCGCCGCGTACAGCGAGATCAGGGAGGCCAGCAGGGTGGCGACGAGGCCGCCGAAGATCACGAAGGTGCCGACGAGTCCGAGCGGTCCGAGCCCCGCCCGCCTCGGCCTGCGCCAGTTCCCGTAGGTCGGATGGGAGACGGCTTCCGTGGACATGTGACCGGTTTCCTTTCGTGAAGTGATGGGGGTACGGCATGGGTCGAGGGCCGAGGGGAGACCGCCGGGCGCCCTGGGGGGAGGGCGTCCGGCGGCCGTCGGTCAGGGGAGGCGACAACACCGGGCCGCGGTACGGGCGTACGGCCCGGACGGCGTGGACTCCCCCGGACTCACTTGTTGTTGCCGAGGTCTCCGTCGCCGCCCTCGACGGCACCGGAGACGGTCGCACCCGCGGTCTGGGCCGCGGCCACGGCAGCGAGGACCGCGATACCGGCGGGGCCGCCCAGCGCCGCTCCGGCCTCCTTGCCCGCACCGCCCGCGGCCTTGCCCGCACCGCCGCCGCCCTTGCTCGCGCCGCTCGGACCGCCCGGGCCGGACGCGCCGCCCGCACCGCTTCCGCCGGACGCCCCGTCCGCACCGGAGCCACCGGACGCCCCACCGGTGCCGCTCGCTCCGCTCGGGCCCTTCTGCCCGCTCTCTCCGCCGGCCCCGCCGGACCCGCCGCTCATGGCACCCACCTGCACGGCACCGGTCGCCAGCTGGCTGCCCGCCTGGCCCATGGCGGCCATCGGGTCGCCGGTGCCCATGGCGGCGGTGGCGGGTACGACGAGCTTCAGCAGCGCGGGAAGTGCGATGGCGGAGAGCAGCATCACGCCGATGCCGGCGATACGGGTGTTCACGTTGGGGTTCGCACCGGTCTTGCCCTGGCTGATCATCGTCATGCCGGCGTTCAGTACGAGCGCGACCGCGGGCTTGTAGAGCAGCCAGGAGATCATCCAGCCGATGTGCTTCCGCCACCAGCCGGCGCCCCAGTCCGTCATCGACGCCGCGGCGGCCAGCGGCAGGGTGCCGAGCATGATCATCATGACGCCGAGCCGGATGTACATCAGGATCGTGTGCAGGATGCCGGCGAGCAGCAGCAGGAAGGCCAGGATCAGCAGCAGGAAGGACTGGATGTCGCTGTTGTCCCCGCAGGCGCCGATGTTGTCCAGCGCGTTCTGCACGGAGTCGTTGAACAGGTAGGTGGAGTAGCTGTCCGCGATCCTCGCCGCCGCCAGGCAGACGGTGGTGGCCGCGCCCGCGACGAGGACGACGCGCAGGATGCCCTTCAGCGCGGTGACACCGGCGGTGCCCCTGCGCTCGAGCGCCATCTTGCCGGCCGCGAACAGCAGCGAACCGACGGCCAGATAGACCACGATCCACGACGTCTTGTCACTGAGGTCGTTCGAGGTGGTCGTGTCGTCCAGAGTCGGGACGCTGTCGGCCAGCCCCGCGAACACCGCGATCGCGGCGGCGAGGATCGACTTCGCGATCAGGCCGATGACCGTCCCGACCGGGTCGCCGAGAAAGCTGAAGAATCCGGTGACCGCGTCCGCGAGCGGATTCCCGTTGCTGCACGCCGCCACGTCAGGCCCCCCAGAGTGTGTAGCCGACGGCACTCTGCTCGGTGGCCAGCTGCGAGTAGAGGCCTCCGCTTCCGTCGGGCTGGACCTTCCAGTCGCCGCCGCTCCAGCGCACCGAGACGCTGGTCGCGGCGTAGCCCTGCTCGTTCCTGATCAGCAGTCTCACGGTCGCCGCCTCACTGGTGTACGAGGTCACCCTGAACCCGGCGTAGGACGACGTGGCCGGGGCGCTGTTCGAGGCGTCCGTGTCCGGCACGGCGGTGCGCTGGAACACGAACAGGTCGCGTCCCTGCCCGGCGACCACCTGCTGGTCGGTGACGGTGCGCCAGCGCGTTCCGCTCATCTGGGTGGGGATGCCGGTGGCGGCCAGCGCGGCGCCCATGGGTGTGTGCGCGAAGCACCACCACACGGCGCCCTCGATTCTGGTCGGCCCCGCCGAGGCCGAGACCGGCACCCGCCCGATGCTGACCGGGTGCCAGCTGATGTCCTTCGGCACGGACGGGGGGATCGCGTCGCCCGCGCTGTCGTCGGTACGGCAGCCGCCGGGACGGCCGTCCTTCCGGGTGGCGGTGCCGGACAGCGGGCCTTTGGACACCGGCGCCTGGGCTTGGCCGCCGGAGCCCGAGCCCGACGTCACCGTGGTGATCACGCCCAGGACCACGACCAGCGCGAGGAACCCCGCCGATGCCTGCCAACTGCGCTGCTTCCAGTACGGCCCGGACTCCTCGGACCGCTGTCCTCCGCGCTTGAAGATGCCCACTGTCCCGCGCTCTCTAGTTGAAGACGAACTGGACGATCGGGCCGGCCGTGGCCACCAGGACACAGCCGCCGAGCACCATGCCGAGGCGGCTCATGTGCTCCGAGCTCTCACCCCGCTTGACGGAGATGGCCATCATCGCGCCGGTGACCAGCACGCCGCAGACACCGGCCGCGGTGCCGGCCCAGGCCAGGATGCCGAGGACGAGGTTGACCTTGGTGGTCAGCGGGCCGGGGGCGTTGCTGGTCGGCTGCGGGACGTTGGCGCCGCCCGACGGTGCGGGGACGGCGGCGGCGAGGTACTGGGAGGCTTCGTGGAGCAGTGCGGACATGAGGATTCTCCGAGGAGTCGGCGCCCGGCCCGAATGGCGGGCCGGGCGGTGAACTGGCTGTACTGGAAGGCCTGTTGGTCTCAGGGACCCAGAAGGGTCAGGTCGCCGAGGAACGTGACGAGCGGACCGGCCGTGGTGGCGATCACGCAGCCCAGGACGACGAAGAAGACCCCGCGGAAGTGCTCACCGCCCTCGCCCGGGTCGCCCCGGCGCAGCTGGAGCGCCATCTGCATGCCGACGATGATCAGTCCGGCGACGCCGCAGGCCGAGGCGCACCAGCAGAGGGTGTTGATGATCAGGTGGCCGTCGTCGCCCGGGTCGTACCCGTCGGCCAGGTACCGCGCGGCTGCTGGGAGTTGCCTCACGACCTGGCTCCCTCGCCGTAGACGTCGCTGCCCACCAGCCGGGAGAGCGTGACGAGTTGCCTGGGGACGTACTTCATCGTGCTGTCCGTGCGCCACGCCGGGATCCACGGCACACGGTGCACGTGGGCGACGGAGCGCAGCACCCGGATGCGGCGCAGCAGAGCGATCGGCAGCCGCCCGGGGGCGTCGGCGACCAGCACCACGGCCAGCAGTTCGAGCCCCTGCGGGGCGTTGCCGTCCTTGAGCGCGCCGAGCGCCCGGGACACGGACCGCAGACCGCTCGCGCTGGTCCGGCCGACCAGGACGATCCGGTACGGCTCGCCCCGCGCGGGCTCGGGCCAGCGCTCGCCCACGTCCACGCCGCCGAGGGCCTCGACCAGCGAGCTCGCGCCGGAGCCGCCGTGGGCCTTGACCCACCCGACCTCCTCGCGCGACCGGCCGCCCGCCGCCCTCCCGGCTCGTTTCGACCGACCCCGGCCCTGTTCCGCCGGGAGGCCCGAAGAGGCCTTGCGTGCCGGTGAGTTGGACGAGGACGAGGTGACCTGCCGTACCGCGGGTGCCCTGGTGGTGGTCTGCCGTGCGGCGGGCGCCGGGGGCCGGGAGACGGCCGGGGCGATCTGGCGCGGGGCGGACGGTACGGCGTTCCGCGTCCGCGGTGCCGGTGCCTCCTGCCGCACGGGGGCGGTGGTGCCGCCGTCCGTCTCCGGCTGTGCCGGCTGCGTGGACTGTGTGGGCTTTGGGCCCCGTACCCATGACTGCGGGATCGCTTGTGGTGCCGAAGGAGTGCCCACGATGTTCTTCCCGCCCCCCTCCTGGCTCGTGCTTCCGCTGCTCTGACTCATCCGGTTTCCGCTGTTCTGAACCTTTTTGCCACGGGCCCCGTTTCGGTCTGGCGGGTCCGTCGGACAGCACAACGGGCCATGTGGCCACAGCGGTTCAAGACGAGTCGAAGAAGGCGGAGGACACGGATGGGTGCCGGAGAGAGCGAGAACGGCGCAGGCTCGAACGCCGTCGTGTACGGCGTGGCGAGCGCCGGCGTGGGCGGCTGCGTGATGATCCCGCTCGCCGTGGCGGGCGCCGTTCCCCTGATCATCATCTTCGGCGGGCTGGGGGTCCTGCTCGCCCCGCTCATCGCGCTGATCCTGCTCTTCGGAGGAGGTGGCGGCAGCGCCGACGACTACAGCGGCGACACCGACACCGCGAACCAGATGGTGGCCGTCCTCCGGGGCGACGGGAAGGGCGAGCTGGACACCGCCACCGTCCCCTCGGACCTGGTGGACCCCATCAAGAAGGCCGGCGAGCAGTGCGACGCGATCGGCCCGATCGTCATCGCCTCCCAGTTGGAGAAGGCGTCCGGCTTCAACTCGGCGCTGGTCGGCCCGCACGGCGAGACGGGCATCGCACAGCTGACGCCGGACACCTTCAGCAAGTACGGCAAGGACGACGACGACAACGGCAAGACACAGGCGACGGACAACAAGGACTCGATCATGGCCCTGGCCCGCTCCATGTGCGATCTGGCGAGCCAGGGACAGGCCCTGCTCGACAACGGCACGGTCGTGAAGACCACCGACAAGGACGGCAACACCACCAACAGCGTCCTGGACCTCGCCCTGGCCGGCCATGCCGTGGGAATGGACGCCGTGAAGGCGGCCAAGGGCGTCCCGCAGTCGAACGACGCCCTGAGCTACGTCCTCGCCGTCCGCGCCCAGTTCGCCAAGTACCAGGGCATCGCGGCCCCGCCGTCGGGCGCCACCCCCGGGGTCACCCCCACCTCGACACCGACCGCCACGAACTGACGCTCCCCCACCCGACCGGACCCACCGCATGAGGAAGACAGCCATGGACCTGGACCACTTCAAGGTGTACGTCACCGACGAAGGCCTCGCCGAGATCAACGGCGACCCGCTCGTCCCCGCCCCCGGTCAGTCCGTGCACGAGGCCGTGCTCGACGCGTTGCACCGGTACGCCGAGGAGTCGGGCACGGCCGTGGACGCCACGGTCGGTGACGGCCCCGGCACGGCCCACTTCGTCCTGCGGGTGCTGCCGGACGGCTCCAGCCACGTCCTCGCGTCCGGATCCGGGGAAACACCGGAACCCGAACCACGGTCGGCCTCCGAGCCGGAACCCGGGCCGGCCTTCGAGCCGTCCGCCGACGCCGCGTCCTCGCCCACCGTGACCGCGGCGCCCGTCCCCCTGGACTCCGGCTCCGCCTCCGTCTCCACGTCCGCCATCGCCGGCGCGATCGCCCGCGCCCGCGCCACCGCCGTCACCGGTACGACCGTGCGCGGACCCGCCCCCGGTCCGACCGTGCGGGAACCCGTCCCCGGTATCGACGCGCCCCCCGCCGCGCTGTCCGAACAAATCGGCCGTATCAACGAGTTGGGGGTCGCCGGCCGGCTCGACGAGGCGTTCGTCAGGGCGACCGCGCTGCGCGAGCGCCTGACCGGTTCGGTGGGCGCCGAGCATCCGCACGCGCTGGAGGCGCGGGCCCTGGAGGCCTACCTCGCCCACCTGCGCGGCGACCACCGCGAGGCCGTCGTGCTGGCACTGGCCGTGGCCCGGATCCGGTGCCGGGACCGCGACGTGCGGGCCCCGATGGACGTGGCACGGGCGGCCGCGGCCTGGCAGCGGCTCGACGACTCCCGGGCCGCCGTCACCCACGGCCGCGAACTGCTGCACATGTGGGACATGTTGAGCCGTGAGGGCGCCCTGCCGCCCGGCCACACCGAGATCGCCGAACAGGTCCGCACCCACGTGGACACACTGGAGGGGGCGTACGTCTGACCCTTCGCGGGCGACCACGCGCAGTCCGGCGCCCGCCCCCTGACCGGCGCGTCAATCGCCTCGTACACCGGGCGTCAAACAGACGTGGACCGCCCCTCGGAACACTCCGTTCCCCAAGAGCACCGCCCTGGCCCGCAGCCGGCCGGGGCGGTCGACCCGAGGAACAGGAGCACTTCCATGAACGTGACGGCCATCGGTTCGGCCAGCGCCGTCTCGTCCGAGGAACGGGCACTGCGCGACCTCTACCTGGAACACGGCCCGGCCCTGTACTCGTACGTGCTGCGCATGCTGGACTGGGACACCCACCGTGCGGAGGACATCCTCCAGGAGACGCTGCTGCGCTGCTGGAGCAACGGGAACCTGGCCGACGCCGAGGGCATGGCCGTCCGCCCCTGGATGTTCCGGGTCGCCCGCAACCTCGTCATCGACGCGCACCGGACCCGGATGGCCCGCCCGTTGGAGATCAGCGACACCACCTGGCTGGGCGACATGCACTCCGAGGTGGACGACATAGAACGGATGCTGTCGTCCATCGTGCTGCACAAGGCCCTGGAGACGCTCACGCCCGCGCACCGCGAGGTGCTCCGGGCGACGTTCTTCGCGGACCGCACCACCCAGCAGGCCGCGGACGACCTGGGGATTCCGCGCGGCACCGTCAAGTCCCGCGTGTACTACGCGCTGCGCAGCCTGCGCCTCGCCCTGCGGGAGCACGGAGTCGTGGTGGAGGAGGCATGGCAGGAGAGGGCGGAGCCGGACATCGCCTGCTGAGCGAGCGGCCGAAGCCGTGAGGGCGTCAACGGCCCCTCGGCGCCCCGGGTTCACCGGTGTCCGGTTCACACAGGGCCGAGCCCACCTCCTCGGCCTCCGGGTGGCCCACCTCCTCCAGCAGCGCGAGGGCCGACCTCAGCGCCTCGCGGGCCCCGTCCCGGTCACCGGTGGCACGGCGGGCGTCGCTGAGATGACGCAGGACGTCGGCTTCGAGATAGCGGTCGCCGATCATGGCGAACAGGCTCACCGACCGCTCGAAATGCTCGATGGCGTCCGTGTACCGGCCGAGGTGGTGGAAGGCGTAGCCGAGGGTGTCCTGCGTCGAGGCCGCTCCGTAGGGGTCGTCCATCTCCTCGTGGAGGGCCAGACCCTCCCGGCAGCAGTCGAGGGCCTTCTCGTGGTCGCCGATCAGGATGTACGTCCAGGCGACCTCGTTGAGCACACCGGCCTCGCCGTTGCGGTCGCGCTCGGCCCGGAGGAGGGCGCGGGCCTGTGCGTAGTGGTCGAGGGCGGCCGGGCGCCGGTCGGTCCGGTTGGCCAGGTAGGCGAGGGCACGGTGGACGCGGGCCTGACCGAACGGGTCGCCGGCGTCACGGAACAGCTCCAGTGCGCGGGCGAGGCACCTCGACGCGGGCTCCGCGTGGTGAAGTTGCGAGTGGGCCACGCCCAGACCGCACAGGGAGTACGCCTGGCCGAGGGGATCGCCGAGTGTCCGTGCCGCCCCCAGCGCCACGCTGTTGATCTTCAGGAGGTCGTGCCAGAACCCGAGCCGGTTGAAGTAGACGTCCAGGGCCGCCGCGGTGCGCCAGGCGTGTTCGTCGTAACCGTGGGCGGCGGCGTGTTCGACGATCGCGCTCAGGACGTACCGCTCCGTGCGCAGCCAACCGGTCGCCTGTGCACGGTCGTTGAACCGAAGGGGCTCGCTGCCCGTTGTGCTCGGCGGCAGAGCGATGGGCTCGCGGAACGGACCGAGGACGGAGAAGGCGTTGTGGGCGGTCCGCAGGAAGTGGTCGTGCATCCGCAGCAGAGCCGCGCCGCGGGTGCTCTCGCCGTCCTCGGCCTCGGCGAGTTCGGCGGCGTAGGCGCGCAGCAGGTCGTGGAAGACGAACCGGCCCGGAGCGTGTTCGTTGAGCAGGCTCGACCCGGTGAGTTCGGTCAGCAGCGCGCGGACTTCACGCAGTGGTGCGCCGGTCAGTGCGGTGGCCGCGGCGGTGGTGATGTCGGGCCCCGGATGCAGGGCGAGCCGGCGGAAGAGTCCGGCCGCCTCGGGCGACAGGGCGTGGTACGACCAGGAGAACACGGCCCGGGCGTCGGTGCCGGCGTCGTCGCCGACGAACGCGTCGAGGCTGCCGTGGTGGTCCCGGAGTTCCTGGGCGACGTCGGCGAGCCGGAAGCCGGGACGGTGGGCCGTGCGGGCCGCCACGATGGCCAGGGCGAGCGGCAGCCGGGCGCACAGCTCGGTGATCGCGGCGACGGCCTCCGGTTCGGCGTCGACGCGTGCGCCGCCCAGCCGCCGGCACAGCAACTCGTGCGATTCCCCGGGGCTCAGCAGACCTGTCGTGAGCGGATGGGCACCGTGCCCGGCGACGAGACCGCCGAGCCGTCTGCGACTGGTGACGATGACGAGGCTGCCGGGTGTGCCGGGCAGCAGGGGCCGTACCTGTTCGGCGTCACGGGCGTTGTCCAGCACGATCAGGAAGCGCCGGTCGGCGAGGATGCTGCGGTAGAGGGCGGCCTGCGCGTCGAGTTCCTCCGGGACGGCCTGGGGGGCCATGCCGAGCGCCACGAGGAACATCTCGATCGCGGAGCCCGGAAGCATCCGGGAGCCCTGCGGGTCGTACCCGCGCAGGTTGACGTAGAGGCTGCCGTCGGGGAAGCGGTGGGCGACCCGGTGGGCCCAGTGCACGGCGAGGGTGGTCTTGCCGGTCCCCGCCATCCCGTCGATGACGCCGACGACCGCGGTGCCGGGCGGGCCGTCCCCCTCGGGCAGCAGGGCGGCGAGGGAGTCGAGTTCGGCGCGGCGACCGGTGAACAAGGGAAGATCGGCGGGGAGTTGGGCGGGGCTCACGGCTCCGGCCCGGCGGCCGGGCAAGGCGGCCTGCGACTCCGGAGCCGGCGCGGCACCGGGGCTGTCCGGGGTGTGGGTGTCGGCAGCCGGTCCGGCGAGGGTCGGCGCGGCGAGCGCGGGGTCTCCGGCGAGAAGCCGTACGTGTACGGCACGCAAGGACGGTCCCGGCTCGATGCCCAGTTCCTCGACCAGCAGGCGGCGGGTGCTCGCGTAGGCCTCCAGCGCCTCGGCCTGCCGGCCGCACCGGTACAGGGCGGTCAGCAGCAGCTCGACCACCGACTCCCGCAGCGGATGCGCAGTGCGTAACGCCAGCAGTTCCGGCACCGCCGCCTCGTGACGGCCCAGCTCCAGCTCCATGGACAGCCGCAACTCCATTGCGCCCAGGCGGCGTTCAGCCAGTTCGGTCCGCGCGGACTCGGCGTACGGACCGGGCACGCCGGCCAGTGGCGCACCGCCCCCGGCGGTCTGCACGGCACGCAGCAACCGCACCGCGCCGGTCGTGTCACCGACGGCCCGGCAGCGCTCGGCCTGCGTCAACGCCTCCTCGAACTCGGCCAGGTCACTGGAGATCAGGTCGCTGCGCAGGGCGTATCCGTCCCCGACGGAGACCAGCAGCCCGGACGGCCGCCCAGGCCTGCGCTCGGGCTCGAACAGCTTGCGGAGCCGTGAGACGTAGGTGCGCACCATCGCGACAGCACCTGGAGACGGCCGCGCGCCCCAGACCCCGTCCACGAGATCGGTCACCCCGACCGGCCGCCCCCGGCCGAGCAGCAGCGCCGCGAGCACCGCACGTTGCTGAGGGGACCCAAGCGCCAGTTCGACGGGCCCCCGCCAGGCACGCAGCGGGCCGAGCAGGGCGAACCGGAGGCTGGGCGGTGCGCTTTCCTCCACGGTCCAGCACAGTAGCGACCAAGACGCCGAACACGAATACGAATAGTTGTTTCCGGCCACACGTTGACCGGACCTGTGGCTCACCCCGGGAACCTCAGCCGCACCCCGCGCTCGGCGTCGCCGACGTCGGCGGTGTGCGCGGTCTCACGCATCGCGGCACCTCCCGAGTTGCCCACATCACAGCGCGAACACCCCTGCGACAGCCATGCTCGAAACGGACACTGAGCCCTGAAACGGTGCGCACCGTCGTCGAATTGGATGAATCACTTCCAAGTGGCCTATGACACAGCGCCCGTGGCAACCCCACCCGCTCCCTCCAGAAAGGCGCCCGTCATGGCCGCTTACCTGTGCCCGCCCGCCGTGATACACGGCCGGCACGCCGTCCGAACCAGCCAGATCGTGGACGAAGTGCGCGGTCGGCACCCGAACGCGGCGTGGGCGCCGCGGATCGACGGCATCGCGGCCAGCACGGGCATCGAAACCCGTGGCTGGATGCTGCCGTTGGAGGCCGCCGTCGCGCCCGGCAACGGAAGCGTCCTGACGGCCGCCGGCAGCGGGCCCGCCCGAGAGGCACTGGCGGGTGACGGGTTCACCGAACAGGAGGTGGATCGCGTGATCGCCGCCCTCGAGGCGGTACCCGCGCCGCAGACCGTCCAGGAGCGCACCGCGCCGGCCTGGTCGGCGGTGCAGTCCTACGGCGAGCGTGCGGCGCGCGGGGCCCTGCAGATCGCCGGGCTGGACGCCGCGGACGTCGACTGTCTGATCACCAGTCACTCCACCACCCCGGCACTGCCGGGGCTGGACGTCTCCCTCGCCAACAGACTCCCGCTCCGCCGCGACGTACTGCTGCTGCCGGCCACGCAGTGGGCGTGCATAGCCGGGACCCGCTCCCTGGCACTGGCGGCGGATCTCGTGGCCGCGGACCCCGACCGGGTGGTCCTGGTCGTGATCGCGGAGGCACTGAGCACGACCTACCAGCCCGCGGACGACACTCTGGAGTCCCTGATCGTCCGGCTGCTGTTCGCGGACACCGCGGTCGCCGCGGTGGTCACGGGCCGCCCGAGGCCCGAGTCGGTGCTGCGGCTGGACGCCGCATGGCACCACACGCTGCCCGGCACCCAGGACCTGCACCGCCTGGAGACACGGGAGGACGGCACCCACTTCGTGATGGACCGGCGCGGGCCGCGCGCCGTGCAGGAGACGGTCACCGCGATGTGGGAGTGGTTGCGCCTCCGATACCGGAACGCCCCCGGCTCCTGGCACCCCGACGTCCTGCTCGCCCACCCCGGCGGGACGCGTGTGCTGGAGTACATGGAGCAGACCATGCCCGACGGCTGGCCGTCGGGGCTCCTGCGCTACAGCCGGGAGGGCTACACCAGCGGCAATCGCGGAGGCGCCGCCGTGTTCGACATCATGCGCAGGGCCTACGACGCCGGGCAGAAGGCGGGCAGCCGTGCCGTCCTGTACGCGGCCGCCCCGGGCCTCACCGCCACCGCTCTGGAAGGCGAGTGGCTGTAGCGGGGACGGACTCGCGTCCCTCGTGACGCCCGTGCCGTCGCCCGACGAACAGCTCCCGCGCTGCCCGGTCGCCGCCCGGCCGAAGCCACGCCACCACCCGGCCAGAGCCTCGCCACCAGTTCACTGACGCCTCGTCACCGCCAGGCCGCCACCCCGTCACCGCTCGACCGAAGCCCACACCACCTTGCCGGTGTCCGTCCACCGCACCCCCCAGCGGGTGGTGAGCCCGTGCACCACGTGCAGGCCACGGCCGGCGTCGTCGAGGAGCCCGCCCGGCCCGATCCGTGGTCTGCCGTTGCCGGTGTCGCCTACCTCGCACCGCAGCCCGTGACCGGTCCTGATCAGCCGTACCGTGATGGGTCCGCCGGCGAAGCGGACCGCGTTGGCGACCAGTTCGTCGACCACCAGCAACACGCTGTCCCTGGTGTGCTCTCTGGTGCGCCACTGCCCCAGCAGCTCGGAGACCAGTGCGCGGGCCCGGGCGGCCGCGTCGCCGCGGGCGGGCAGACGCCATGTCGCGGTGTCCCCCTTGCGGTAACCGATCATGCGGGCGATCAGCAGAGTCACGTCGTCGCGCCGGCGCTTCGGCGCCACCGCCGAGACCACGCGCCGCGCGGCCTGGTCCAGGGCGTCCCAGGGATGCACCGAGGACACGGCCTCCGTCAGCCTGTCGATGCCCTCGTCGATCGACAGGGCGGGATCCTCCACCAGGCCGTCGGTGTAGAGGGCGAGCAGGGAGCCCGGGGGCGCGCAGAACGCGTGCACGTCGTACGGCTCCCGCAGCGCGAACTCGGCGCCCAGCCCGGGGTGGGGGTGTATCGCGACCGGGCCGGCGGGCCCCTCCGGGGGGACCAGGACCGGGGGGAGGTGGCCGGCGCTGGCCACCTCCACGTGGTGGCTGACCGGGTCGTACACGGCGATGCAGCACGTCGACCCGAGGGCGCTGTAACCGGCGGCCAGCCCGGACTCCGCGTCGTCCAGCAGCGACACGGTCTCGTCCAGGTGCTCCAGCACCTCGTCGGGCGCCAGCCCCGCCGACAGCAGCGCGCGGGCCTCCATGCTCAGCTGTCCCATGGTCGCCGCGGCGCCCAGCCCGTGCCCGACGACGTCTCCGACCACCAGCGCGGTGCGGCCGTCCGGCAGCGGAAAGCTGTTCACCCAGTCGCCGCCGACGCCCGCGCTGTCGGGGGTGGCGGGCTGGTAGACGCCGGCCGTCTGGATGGTGTCGCCGCCGGACCGTGGCAGCAGTCGGCGTTGCAGGGCCAGCACCTGTGTGTGCTCGCGCTGGTGCTGGCGGGCCAGGTCCACGTGGTGGGAGGTCCTGGCCACGAGCTCCTGCAGATCCAGCAGCTCGCTGTCCGCGAAGGGGCGGTCCGCCCGCCGCCAGACCTCAGCGACACCGAGGACGACGGGCGGCGTGCCGTCCAGGACCAGCGGTATGCACGCGACGGCCGCCGCCTGGTCGCCGGGCACCAGGGCACGCACCATCCGGGGAGTTTCGAGCACTCGTTCGATCGCTTCCCGGTCGGGTATGACGATGGCCTGCGCGGCGTCGTCACGCCGTATGGCCTGCGACAGCAGCCGACTCGCATCGCCGGGAAGATCGTCGCCCGGGGTCACGTAGCCGTCGGGCCACGCCCGGTCCGGCACCAGGGCCGCCCGCCGCAGCCGCAGGCGCCCCTGCGGCTGCTCGGTGACCGCCTCACCCGTCCAGACGGCGAAGTCGAGGTCGATGGCGGTCACGTCACCCCAGGCCAGCAGGGACTCCGCCAGCGACTGCGCGGTCTCGCCGATGTCCAACGAGGTACCGATCGCCGTCTCGGCGGCATACAGATGCAGCCTCCTGGCCATGGCGATCAGGGAGACGGTCAGGCCCTCCTGAGGCGCCGCGGCGGCCAGGATGCTCATCGAGACCACCAGCTCCGAACCGTCGCCGCGACGCAGGCGCTGGACCCGGGCCACGTGCGGTTCACCGGTCTCGAGGACCTGCCGCAGGCGCCGGGTGACCGTCGGTACGTCCGAGGGAGGCAGGAGATCGACGAAAGGGCTCCCGGCCCTGGCCTCCACTCCCGCGAAGACCGGGGCGTCCAGATTGCAGCGGGTGATTCTCAGGTCCCGGTCCAGATTGACCGCGCCGAGGATTTGCTCCTGACCGGCGGGGGCCGGGTCGTCGGACACGTCAGGGCGGGCGGCGTTGTCCCCCTGAGAGTCGGCGGAACCGGCGGCCGCTGCCGCTCCGTCGGCTGGCATGTACTGACCCAAAGCGCTGCTGACCATGTCGAACGGTGACGCAGACGAGGGGGGTGGGGTGGAGTCCATGCGACTCTCTCAGCTCGCTCGCCGACCCCGGCACCACGTCGGAGCCGTACCAGAACCCGGGCGACAGGGTCCCGGGATTCTTGACCGCAAACCTCATTCAATAACACCCGGGGCCGCTTCGCCCACACCAGCGGGCCCGACGGTGCACCCTCGGGGCCGCTGGACGAGCTGGACGACGGGCTGCTGCGGGGCGTCGGTCACGAGCCCCAGATCTTCCGGTACGCCTCCCGGTATCCCACCGGGTCCCAGGTCGTGGCGCCCTGGCTGTTGTCGGCCGTGCTGATGTGGACGGGAGCCACGTACCCGCTGGCCGGACGGCCGGAGAAGGCCCGGTTGAACTCGTCGATGATCTGCCAGCCCTGCAGGGACAGCGGCTCCGGCACGGTCGCCGCCTGGTACTGCTTGCTGTTGATGCGCTGGAAGGCGGAGGGGTCGCCGTCGCCGGCGCCGATGTTGAAGGGCGGGCCGGAACCCTTCTTGCCGGCCGCGCGGAACGCCGGGGCGGCATCGGCGAAGTACAGGTCGTTGATGGCGACGGAGTGGGTCCATCTCTCCTGGAAGCGGGAGAGCAGTGCGGAGATCTCCCGGGACGTGCGGCTGCCGGCATCCGGGATCGGGATGTTCTCGTACGCCAGCAGCTCCACCCCCGCGCAGGTGGCCAGCTCCTTGCCGATCAGGTCGGACTTGTACTTGGCGAAGGGGATCGAGGCATCGGTGAAGACCACGGCCCCGGCTGTGCCGCCGGAGCTCGAGATGACCCACTGCGCACTGGCACGGGCCACCTCCTCGACCTGGGTGGTGACGTTGGTGAAGAGCCTGGGGCGTCGGCTGGGGCCGGGGGAGGCGACTGCGTGCCAGCCGACGAGCGGGATGCCTGCCGCGTTCGCACGCGTCACCTGCTGCGAGGTCGAGCCCGGGTCGAAGCCCCCGACGACGATGCCCGAGGGTCTGACGTCCACGGCCTCGCTCATCGCCGCCTGGATGCCGGCGGGGGTGCCGCCGCCGTCGATCACCCGGACGTCCCAGCCGATGACGCGCGCGGCTTCGCGCACGCCGTCCGCGGCGCCCGCGACTCCGGGATTGGTCATGGTCTGAGCGACGTAGACAAGGGTCTTGCCGGACACCGCGGTGGGCCCGCTGGTCGGTCCGTTCCAGGGGATGTCGGTCCGCTCTGCCCGGCTGACGGCGGCCTGTGCCCTGGCCTGGACCGCGGGGCAGCCACTCGCACCCGAGGCCGGGTGCGCCGGGCCGCCCGACGAGCCGCGCTCACAGCCGGCCAGCACGAAGACCCCGACCACCAGGGCGGTGGCGGTGGACCTGGCGTTGCGGACGGTGGGGGTGTTGCGGTTGCGGTGCACGGAAGCTCCTTGCGGAGGATGCCGTCCGGGCACTCTGGCGGTGCCCACGGCGTGGGTCATGGAGGGCTGCCCTGCGTGCCTCCGTCCGAGGTCACGGCGGGCGGATCGCGGGTGACGGCCGCGCCGGTGCGCAGCCGGCGACGAGCGGACCAGCCGGCCAGCCCGACGGCGAGGAGCAGGGTGCCGCCGTAGAACAACGGGACCGTCCAGAAGTCGCCGCCCATCTGGGCGATGCCGGTGAGCCCGACGGCGAGGACGGCGACGGCGACGAGCGTGCCCAGGGCGTTGGGGCGGCCCGGTTTGATGGCCGTGGAGCCGAGCAGGGCGCCGACGAACGCGGGCAGCAGGTAGTCGAGGCCGACGCTGGGATTGCCGATCTGCTGCTGGGCCGCGAGCAGCACTCCGGCGAAGCCGACGATCAGCCCCGACGCGGCGAAGGCGTAGATGGTGTACCTGCGGGTCGGGATGCCGACCAGGTCGGCGGCGCGCGGGTTGGACCCGACGACGTACAGGTACCTGCCGAGCGGCAGCCGCTCCAGGACCACCCAGAGGGCGACCGCGAGCGCGAGCACGTAGAAGGCGGGAACCGGCAGGCCGAGGAACGACGAGTCGTAGAGGTCGGTGAAGGCGGCCGGGAGGCCTTGCGGGCCGGGGACGATCCGGCCGCCGCCGGTGACCCATCCGGTCACCGCGTACATCATGCTGCCGGTTCCGAGCGTGGCGATGAAGGAGTCGATCCGTCCGAATTCGACGACGACACCGTTGAGGACGCCCACGACACCCTCTCCGGCGATCACCGTGAGGCAGGCGAGCGGCCAGGGCCATCCCTCGACCACGACGAGCTGCATCACCATGACGTGCGCCAGGCCGAGGCCGTAGCCGATGGAGAGGTCGAAGGCGCCGGTCACGATGGGGACCATCGCGGCGAGTGCGAGGACGGCCGGGATCGACTGGTTCGACAGGATCGAGTCGACGGTGTCCCGGGTGGGGAAGGTGCGCGGCAGGGTGAGGGAGAAGATCAGGAGGAGCAGGGCGGTGAGGGCCAGGAGGCCGTAGGCGCCGACGAGTTGCCCGCCGCGGCCGTGCGGTCGGGCGAGTCGGCTCGGTGTGCCCGGGCGACGCCGTCGTGGCGGGGGCGCGGCCGGGGAGGGGGTGCCGGTCACGGGCTCGCCGCGGTTCCGGAGGAGGGCAGGGCCGAAGCGGCCCGGGTGAGCCCGGTGACCGTGAGGGCCGGCCCGGTCAGCTCGGCCGTCACGGAACCGCGGACGAAGACCAGGGCGCGTCGGCACACGCTCGCGACCTCCTCGAAGTCGCTGGAGACGAGCAGGACCGCGAGGCCCGCGGCCAGCGCCTCGTCGAGCAGGCGGTGGATCGCCGCTTTGGCACCGATGTCCACGCTCGCCGTCGGTTCCTCGAGGATCAGCAGGCGCAGGGACGGCCGCAGCCAACGGCCGATCATGACCTTCTGCTGGTTCCCCCCGGACAGGGTGGCGATGGTGGCCTCGCTGTCGCGTGGACGGACCGCGAACCGTTCGATCAGGGTGCCGGCCTCGGCGCGTTCGCGGCGGGGGCTGATCCAGCGCAGCGCCGACAGGCCTCCCGCACGGGGGTTCGCCAGCAGGTTCTCCCTCACCGTGAGCCCGATGAGGCAGCCCTCGCGCTGCCGGTCGCCGGGCACGAGGGCGACGCCGCGTCCGACGGCCTCCGCGACCGTACCGGGCCGGTACGGGCGAGCGCCGAGAAGGGCCCGTCCGCCGAGAAGGGGGCGGCTGCCCGCGAGGGCCCGGGCCAGCTCCATGTGCCCGGCGCCGGTGAGGCCCACCAGGCCGAGCACTTCCCCCTGTCCGAGCTCCAGAGCGACCGGTCCCGTGCCGGCGGTGCGCACCCCGTCCAGGGTCAGCACGGCCGGGCCGCCGGGCGGGGCGGTGAAGGGTCGGTGGCCGGTCGGTTCCTCGCCGGTGATGTCGCGCACCAGGCGGGCGGGGCCGTGGCTCGCCGGCGAGCCGTGGCTGACCACGCGTCCGTCGCGCAGCACGGCGAAGGCGTCGGCGACCTCGTACACCTCGTCCAGGCGATGGCTGACGTAGAGGATGCCGTGCCCCCGGTCGCGCAGGGTGTGCAGGACGCGGAACAGCCGGGCGCAGTCCGCGGCGGGCAGGCGGGCGGTCGGCTCGTCGAGGACGATGAGGTCCGCCCGCGCCGCCAGGGCTCGTGCGACGGCGACGAGCGAACGCTCGGCCGGGGCGAGGCCGGCGATCGGCGCGTCGGGGTCGAGATGTCCGGCGACGATCCGCAGGGCCTCGGTGCAGTGTTCTCGCGTTAGCCGCCACGAGATCAGCCCGGCGCGGCGCGGATAGCCTGCGCTCAGGGCGATGTTCTCGGCCACCGTCATCCACTCCACCAGGCCGAGATCCTGGTGGATAAAGGACATGCGCCGGGAAGCGGCGTGACTCCCGAGCGGGTGCCCGGCCACGGTGACCTGCCCCGAGTCGGCGTGGTGGACGCCGGCGAGCACCTTGATGAGCGTGGACTTCCCGGCCCCGTTGGGACCGAGGAGGGCGAGGACGCTGCCGGCGTGGACGTCGAGGTCGACCCCGGCGAGCGCGAGGGTTCCGCCGAACCGCTTGGTGAGTCCACGAACACGGACCAGAGGTTCCGCCCCGCAGGGCGGGACCGCATGCGCAGAGGTGGCGTGGGCCTCGTGCACGGATCTCTCCGGGGTTGGACCTGGTGTGTTCTTCCCGATGTGCATCAGCGATATTAGTCGCACATATCGCACATTTTCTGGTGTCTTGCCGCGGTCTGTTACCCCAACGGAGCAGTGGATCACCGGGGTGGGGCCTCAGGGTCCGTCGAGCCCGCATTCGGCCCAGATGACCTTGCCGTCGGGGGTGTAGCGCGTGCCCCAGCTCTGCGCCAGCTGCGCGACGAGGAACAGGCCGCGGCCGCCCTCGTCGGTGCCGGCCGCCTGGCGCAGGTGCGGGGCGGTGTTGCTGGTGTCGGAGACCTCGCAGATCAGGGTGCGGTCGTGGAGGAGGCGCACCCTGATGGGCCCCGCGCCGTGGCGGATGGCGTTCGTGACCAGCTCGCTGAGCACCAGTTCGGCGGCGAACGAGGCCTCGTCGAGCCCCCAGTCGGCCAGTTGCCGGGTGGCGCGGGCGCGGACCTCGCTGACCCGGGCCGGATCCGCGGGCAGGTCCCAGGTGGCGATCCGCCGGGGGTCCAGGGCGTGGGTGCGGGCGACGAGCAGGGCGATGTCGTCGCAGGGGTGGGCGGGGGCCACGGTGTCGAGTACCGCCTCGCAGGTCTCGTCGGGCGTGCCTCCGGCGCCGGTCAGGGCGGCGCTCAGCTCGTCGAGGACCACGTCGACGTCGCGGTGACGGTCCTCGATGAGGCCGTCCGTGTAGAGGACCACCTGGCTGTTCTCGGGGAGTTCGAACTCGATGGCCTCGAAGGGCAGACCGCCGAGGCCGAGCGGGGGTCCGGCGGGCAGGTCGGGGAACCACACGGTGCCGTCGGGGCGGACCAGAGCGGGCGGGGGATGGCCGGCGCGGGCCATGGTGCACCGCTGGGTGGTCGGGTCGTAGATGGCGTAGAGACAGGTCGCGCCGACGATGCCCGCGTCCACGGCGGCGGGGTCCTCGCGGTCCAGGCGTCCCACGAGCTTGTCGAGGTGGGTGAGGACCTCGTCCGGGGGGAAGTCGAGTTCGGCGAAACTGCGGGCGGCGGTGCGCAGCCGCCCCATGGTGGCGGCGGAGAGCATGCCGTGGCCGACCACGTCGCCGACGAAGAGCCCGATGCGGGTGCCGGACAGGGGTATGACGTCGTACCAGTCCCCTCCGACGTCGGATTCGGCGGGCAGGTAGCGGTGGGCGACCTCGACGGCGTCCTGGTCCGGTACGCCCTGCGGGAGCAGGCTGCGCTGCAGGGCCAGGACCATGGTGCGTTCGCGTGTGTAGCGCCGGGCGTTGTCGATGGACAGTGCGGCTCGGGTGGCCAGTTCCTGGGCCAGCGACCGGTCGTCGTCCCCGAACGGCGGCGAGTCCTGCGCACGGTAGAAGCCGGCCACGCCCAGGACGACGCCGCGGGCGACCAGGGGCACCGCGATGAGGGAGTTGACGTGGCTCAGCAGCTGTGCGGAGTGCTCAGGGTCCTGCCCGAACCAGCCCGCCGCGTCCTTCAGGTCGGGTTCCAGCACTGCCTGGCCGCTCGTCAGGCACCGCGACTGCGGCATCGTCGGTCCGTAGTCGATCCGCTTGCCTGCCGGGTGGAAGGGACAGTCGTCGTGGATGCCGTGGACCACCGTACGGCGCAGGTCACTGCCGGGATCGGCGGACTCCTCGCCGCGGAGCACGGCCTCCGGCAGGTCGATGGTGACGAAGTCGGCCAGGTGTGGCACCGCCGACTCGGCGAGCTCCCGGGCGGTCCTGCGCACATCCAGGGTGGTGCCGATGCGGACGCCGGCCTCGGACAACAGTTCAAGGCGGCGGCGCGCGGCCAGGGCGTAGGTCCCGACGTGCGGCTCCCCCACCATCACGAGCCCTCTCGCCGGGGGCCGGGAGTCGGACTGCTCGCCGGCCGTGCCGTCGCCGGCCGTGACGCGCTCGACGCCCACGGCGACAGGGCCGTGGTCCGTGCCGGGGGGACGCTCCGACGGCGGGTTGACGGGGAGCCGGCCCGGCGCCACGTCGGGGACGGCCCCGGAGAACGGGAGGGAGGTCGCGACGGCAAGCTCGGCGGGGAGGGCGAGCGGCTCGTGGACCTGACGCGGGAAGGTGCGGGACTCGCGCGGTGCGGGGCCCTCGCGGGGTGCGGGACCCTCGCGCGGTGCGGGACCGGGGACAACGGCCTCGATGGCGAAGCCCTCCACTCCGGAGGCACTCGTCATCGGCCGGCTCACGAGCGTGACCCGACGGCCGTCGGACAGGGGCACGTCGAGACAGGCCCGCTGTGCGCAGGCGATCAGCTCGGCGGCCTGCTCCATGAGGATCGCCCGGTCGCGGGGGCTCATCTCCACGGCCAGTTCCCGCACCCCTGTGCGGTGCCGGAAACCTGCGGCGGCCTCGGCTTCGCTGTCCAGGTACGCCCGCAGCAGGGCGCGCTCACGCGCGGAGCTCTGCGCCAGCAGCCGCCGCTCGATGGTCTCGGCCGCCTTGTGTATCACGCTGTCCAGCGCCGGGTCCTCGGCGCTGCGTGGATAGCCGAAGCACAGGACGCCCTCGATGCGGCCGCTGAGCGGGTCGCGGACGGGAAGGGCGCGGCAGGCACTGCCCTGGGAGCGCTCGGCGAAGTGCTCGGCACCGTAGACCCGGACGGGTTGGCGCTCGGCCAGGGCGAGACCGATGCCGTTGGTCCCTGCGACCTTCTCGGCGAACACGAACCCGGGAACACTCTGGATGGCCGGGAGAGCTCTGGCCAGCGACGCTTGTCCGAAACGGCGCAGGAGAACCGTCCCGCTCGCATCGGCGAGGGAGATGTTCATCGCGCTGCCGGCGAAGGTGGCCTCCAACCGGTCGAGCACCGGAGCGGCCGCGCGGACGATCCGCCCGTCCGGTTCGTAGTCCTCCCGGAAGGGAAGGTCGGACTGGTCCGGCGACAGGCCCAGGGTCCGGCAGCGTCGCCAGGAATCCAGGATCGGCGTGCGCACACCCGTCCCGACCGGCTCACCCTGCAGGAACCGCTCACGGAAACCGGCGGGCCCCGTGCCGCCTGGCGCACGCCCCGTCGGTATCGGATCTTCGCCGGCCCGGACCACGCTCCGCCTCACTCGCGCCTTCGCCAGTCAACCCTTCCGAAATGTCTGATATGGACGAGGATACGGGCATTGGGGGCGCGCGTCACCGTTCCCGAGGACCCTCACCCACGGTGACCGGGCCGGACCCGAACCGAACTCGGACTGAACCGGACCGGTGTCACAGGACCGCGACCGGGCTGACGGGCGAGCCCGTCCCGCCCGGGACGTTCAGCGGGGCCACGACGAGCATGAAGTCGTAGCGCCCCGCCGTCGCGGTCGCGGCGGACAGCGCTTCCAAGTCGAGGTTGTCCAGCAGCGGCACTCCCATCGCGGCGACAGCCAGGGCGTGGACCGGCGAGTGCACGCCGTCCACCGGTGAGGGCCGTACGTCACTGTCGCCGTCTCCGCCGAGCAGCGCGATGCCACGCTCGGCCAGCAGGGGCAGGGCGTCCACATGAAAGCCCGCGCTGGCCGTGTCGGGGTCCCACGCGCCGAGTTCCTCACGGCGCCGGACCTGTCCGGAGCGCAGCAGTACCGCGTCTCCCTCGCCGATCGTCACATCGAGCGCCTTCTCCGCGGCGACGATGTCCCTGGCGTGCACGGCTCGCCCCGGCTCCAACCAGTGGATGCCGAGGACGGCGGGCAGGTCGAGGAGGACTCCCCTCGTGACGAGGGACCCGAGCGTCGACACCGCGCCGAAGCGGGCGCCTGCGGCATCGACGACCTCGTGCGCCGCGCAGCCGTCGTAGAGCTGCCCCCGGTAGGCGATGTGGCACAGCGCGTCGAGATGGGTGATGCCCTTGCCGTGGTAGTCGGCGGCGATGAAGTCCTTGTGGGTGGAGGGTTCCGGCGTCTCCACGTCCCCGAGGTCGGTCATGCGGTGCAGGGCAGGCTTGCGGTTGCCGGGGCCGGGCCGGGTGTTCCACGGCAGCGCCAGCGGGACGACCGTCCCGGTCCGCACGCCCGATGCGGCCCGCCGCACATGGTCCGCGGTGACCCGGTTCCAGGCACCGCGGTCGGCCGGGGCCCAGCGACCCCACGTGCGCACCGCCTCGAAGAGTGCGTCGAACTCCCGACGGGAGACGGCGGGCCCGTTGCCGCCACCGGTCGGCGCGGGATGCGCGGCATCGGCGGAACTCGGACTCATCTGCACTCACCGCTTCCGGCGCTCTGTTAGGACCCTGCCAGGAAGGGCTAGGACCCTGCCAGGAAGGAGAAACGCACCTTGCGTTGCGGATTATCCCTGTTCGTGTCGACCAGGCACACCGACTGCCACGTCCCCAGCTCCAGGCGCCCGTTGAGGACCGGCAGCGTCGCGTGGGGCGGGACGAGGGCCGGGAGGACGTGGTCGCGGCCGTGGCCGGGGCTGCCGTGGCGGTGCTGCCAGCGGTCGTCGGCGGGGAGCAGGGTGTGGAGGGCGGCGAGGAGGTCGTCGTCGCTGCCGGCGCCCGTCTCGATGACGGCGACACCGGCCGTCGCGTGCGGCACGAAGATGTTGAGGAGGCCACCACGGCCGGCGGCCGCCTCCCTCAGGAAGGCCTCGCAGTCGCCGGTGAGGTCGACGATCCGCTCCGACGAACCGGAGGAGACGTTCAGGACTCGGGTGGTGAAAGCGTCTGACATGCTCCCATCCTCACCCCTCCGGCCGGATTCATTCGTCACCAACGGCCCATCCTGCGATACGGCAGGTCCACTCCGCGAGACACCATTGACCATGGTCGCGCGCACTGGCTAGCTTCTGCCGCATGTTGCGTTCAGCTCTGCTCACCACGCGCGGTCACATCGACCTGCTGCGGGTGGCCTCCGCCGCGTGTCGCCGCGGCCGCTGACGCCTTTTTTCTCTCACTACACCGTGCCTGGCCCGGTTCGCGCTGATCTCCGGTCGCTGAACGACCGTTGACGCGCGGCTGAACTCAGCGGCGCCCGGCCTTCTTTCACCACGCCGCTCTCCCCTCCGTGGAGCTCCCATGAGCATCAGCCATGCCCCGCCCGACTCCCAAGAACCCGATATTTACGCTATATCGGAACAGCCGAGCAGCCCCGGGGACGCCGTCGGCTCGGACGCCTACCCCGATGCCGGTCCCCTCGGCCTGGAACCCATCGTCCCCGCCTCCTCCCGCCGCACCCGTGTCCCCCGCTGGCTGCGCCGCACGACCGGCCCCGTGCTGCTGCTGGTCCTGTGGCAACTCCTGAGTGCCACCGGTGTGTTGACCCCGAACGTGCTCGCCTCCCCCGGCCGGATCGCCCAGGTCGCGGGGGACCTGATCGCCGACGGCTCGCTGGCCTCCGCGCTGACGACCTCGCTCCAGCGAGTCGCCGGCGGGCTACTGCTCGGCGTGATCATCGGCACCGGACTCGCCCTCGTCTCAGGCCTGTTCAGGGTCGGCGAGGACATCGTGGACGCCCCGGTCCAGATGCTGCGGACCGTGCCGTTCGTCGGTCTGATCCCGCTGTTCATCATCTGGTTCGGCATCGGCGAGGCCCCCAAGATCGCCATCATCACGCTGGGCGTGACCTTCCCGCTCTACCTCAACGTCTACGCCGGCATCCGGGGGGTGGACTCCCAGCTGATCGAGGCCGGGGAGTCCCTCGGGCTCTCCCGCTGGGGACTCGTACGGCATGTCGTCCTGCCGGGCGCGCTGCCCGGCGCCATGACGGGTCTGCGCTACTCCCTCGGCATCGCCTGGCTCGCGCTCGTCTTCGCCGAGCAGGTCAACGCGGACTCCGGTATCGGCTTCCTGATGGTGCAGGCGCGGGACTTCCTGCGCACCGACGTCATCGTGGTCTGCCTGATCGTCTACGCCTTCCTCGGCCTGCTGGCCGACTTCGTCGTCCGCGCTCTCGAAAGGCTGCTGCTGCAATGGCGACCCACGTTCACGGGCCGGTGAGCCCGCAGGCGTCCGAAGCGGCGCGGACATCCGGATCCGGATTCACAGGGGTCGACGGGGCTACCGACGTCGCCGCGGCCACAGAAGTCACCGGGACCGCCGAGGCCACCGTCATGGGAACCACCGAAGCCACTGTCACCGGAACCGCCGAGGCCGCCGGGACCGCCGGAGTCACCGCTTCTTCCGGCGCGGCCGCGGCGGCACCCCGCCCCGCGTACGCCGTCCGCGTCGATGGCCTCACCCGCTCCTTCGACGGCCGCCCGGTCATCGACGACCTCCGACTGGACGTCCGCCCCGGCGAGTTCGTGGCCCTCCTCGGCCGCAGCGGCTGCGGGAAGTCCACCCTGCTGCGCATACTCGCCGGGCTCGACCGGGACATCGAGGGCACCGTGCTGGTCCCGCGCCGCAAGGCGGTGGCCTTCCAGGCGCCCCGCCTCATGCCGTGGAAGAAGGTGTGGCGCAACGTCCTGCTCGGGCTGCCCGGAAAGCCCGCGCGCGCCGTCGCCGACCAGGCCCTGGAGGAGGTCGGACTCGGTCACCGCAGTGACGCCTGGCCCAAGACCCTCTCCGGCGGAGAGGCCCAACGCGCTTCCCTGGCAAGGGCGTTGGTGCGCGAGCCCGATCTCCTGCTGCTGGACGAGCCGTTCGGCGCGCTCGACGCCCTCACCCGCCTCAAGGCCCAGCGCCTGGTGGGTGAGTTGTGGCAGCGCCGCGGCTGCGCGGTGCTCCTGGTGACGCATGACGTCGAGGAGGCCGTCCTGCTCGCCGACCGGGTCCTCGTGATGGACGAGGGCGTCATCGCGCACGAGCAGGTGATCGACCTCGACCGGCCACGGGACATCGCCGACCCCCGGTTCGCGGAGATCCGCGGACAGCTCCTGGAGCGCCTCGGCGTCGACACCGCCGCCGAAGCCGCCTGAACTCCCCCACACCCGACCTCGGTTTCACAGAACGGACTCCCCATGCGACGCCGCCTCGCCCCCGCCGCACTGCTCCTCCCCTTCGCCCTCCTGCTCACCGCCTGCGGCGGAAACGCCACCGCCGGGACGGGCTCCGACACCGACGGCAAGGGCTCGCTGACGCTGAACGTCGGTGACCAGAAGGGCGGTTCGGAGGCCATCCTGCACGCCGCCGGAGAACTCAAGAACCTCGACTACAAGATCAAGTGGTCGACCTTCACCTCCGGCCCGCCGCTCCTGGAGGCCGTCAACGCCAAGGCCGTCGACATCGGCGGCGTCGGCAACACCCCGCCGGTCTTCGCGGCCGGCGCCGACTCGAAGATCACGGTGGTGGCGGCCTGGCACGGCACCTCCAAGGGCGACGCCCTCCTCGTACCGAACGGCTCGAAGCTGACCGATCCCGCGCAGCTCAAGGACAAGTCGGTGGCCGTGGCGCAGGGTTCCTCCGCCCACTACCAGCTGGTCGCCTCGCTGAAGGAGGCCGGGCTCGGCCTGAGCGACGTGAAGGTCAAGTACCTCCAGCCGGCCGACGCGCTGGCCGCGTTCACCTCCGGCAAGGTCGACGCGTGGGCGGTGTGGGACCCGTACACCTCGCAGATCCTTCAGGCCAAGCAGGGGCGGGTGCTGACCACCGGTGACGGGATCACCAACGGCCTGACCTTCCAGGTGGCTTCGCCGAGCGCACTGAAGGACCCGGAGAAGGTCGCCGCGATCAAGGACTACCTGGAGCGGCTGCGGCGCGCCTACAAGTGGGTCTACTCCCACGAGTCGGAGTGGGCGAAGGTCTGGGCGAAGGAGACGGGCCTGCCCGAGAACGTGGCACTCGCCGCGGTGAAGCGGACGTACACCACGCGGGTGGCCGTCGCGGTCGACCAGCAGCTGATCGCCTCGGAGCAGCGGATCGCCGACACCTTCACCCGGTTGAAGCTCATCCCGCGCAAGGTCGACTTCGGCGATTTCACGGACCCCCGGTTCAACAACGGCCTCCCGGCCTCCACCACCGCGCCGCGCCCCTCGGAGACGAACTGACGGGGGCAGCAGCGGATGCCGGCCCTGTATCCGGGGCGGGGCCGGCACGGCGATGATCCAGGTGGGGAAGATCCAGGACCCCGCAGCCGTTAGTAGAAACGTGAACAACGCGCGCGAGGTCGAGGTCGTCGTCATAGGTGCTGGTCAGGCGGGTCTGTCCAGCGCCTATCACCTGCGCCGCACCGGTTTCGAGCCGGAGCGCGACTTCGTGGTCCTGGACCACTCCCCCGCGCCCGGCGGCGCCTGGCAGTTCCGGTGGCCGTCGCTGACGTACGGCAAGGTGCACGGCATGCACGCGCTGCCGGGCATGGAGCTCACGGACGCCGATCCGGAGCGGCCGTCGTCGGCGGTGATCGCGGAGTACTTCGCCGCGTACGAGCGCGCCTTCGACCTCCGGGTACGACGCCCGGTCGACGTCCGTGCCGTGCGCGAGGGCGTCGACGGCAGGCTCCTCGTGGAGACCTCGGACGGCACCTGGTCGACCCGGGCGCTGATCAACGCGACCGGCACCTGGGACCGGCCGTTCTGGCCGCGCTATCCGGGCCAGGAGACCTTCCGCGGACGGCAGTTGCACACCGCGCAGTACCCGGGACCCGAGGCGTTCGCCGGGTTGCGGGTGGTCGTGGTGGGCGGCGGCGCGTCCGGTACCCAGCACCTGATGGAGCTCGCCCCCTACGCGGCGGCCACCACATGGGTCACCCGGAGCGAGCCGGTGTTCCGCGAAGGCCCCTTCACCGAGGACGTCGGCCGGGAGGCCGTGGCGCTCGTCGAGGAGCGGGTGCGGCAGGGGCTGCCGCCGAAGAGCGTGGTGTCGGTGACCGGGCTGCCGCTCAACGACGCGGTACGCCAGGCCCTCGCGGACGGCGTCCTGGACCGGCAGCCGATGTTCGAGCGGATCACGCCGGAGGGCGTGGAGTGGAAGGACGGACGGCGCGTCGACGCCGACGTCATCCTGTGGGCGACCGGTTTCCGGGCCGCCATCGAGCACCTGGCCCCGCTGAAGCTGCGCGAGCCGGGCGGCGGCATCCGGGTCGAGGGCACCCGCGCGGTCGCCGATCCCCGGGTCCATCTCGTCGGCTACGGCCCGTCGGCGAGCACCATCGGCGCCAACCGCGCGGGCCGCGCCGCCGTACGCGACATCAAGCGGCTGCTGGCAGAGGAGCCGGTGGCCGCTTGACGCTGCAACGCTTTCAGCTTCGGGTGACGCTGCGTCGCCTTCCGCTCGGGGTGACGTCTCGTCACTTTCAGTTCTGCTTGGCCGAGTTCTTCTGATTCTTGTTGAACTCGGCCACATTGCGCCGGTGTTCCTCGAAGTTGTCGGTGAAGCGGGTGTCGCCCGGCTTCACCGTCACGAAGTACAGCCAGTTGCCCGCGGCCGGGGCGATCGCCGCACGCATCGCCTCCTCACCGGGGTTGTCGATCGGCGTGGGCGGCAGGCCCATGCGCTGGTACGAGTTGTAGGGGCTGTCGATGCGGGTGTCGGCGCTCGTCGTCCGCAACGTGGAGCGGTTCAGGGCGTAGTTGACGGTGGAGTCCATCTGGAGCGGCATCCCTCGCTCCAGGCGGTTGAAGACGACCCGGGCGACCTTCGCCATGTCCGCCTTGGTCGCCGCCTCTGCCTGGACGATGCTCGCGATGGTGACGGCCTGGTAGACGTTCATGGCGTTGCGCTGGGCACCGGCCGCGATCGGGGCGCCGTTGAACCTCTTGTTGGCGGTGTCGACCATGAACGACAGCAGCGCCTCGGGCGTCGTCTTCCTGCCGTTCCGCTCCAGCGGGTACGTCGCCGGGAAGAGGTAGCCCTCCGGGTTGCCCTCCGCCTCGTTCGGCAGCTTGAGGTGCGCCCTGGCCAGGGACCTCTTGGCGGTCCCCGGCGGCTGGGCGAGAGCCTTGTCGACGGCGTCGTAGACCTGCCCCGCCCGCCAGCCCTCGGGGATGAGCAGGGTGGTGGGCTCCTTGGCGCCCTGGCCGCTGTCAAGCATCAGCAGCGGCACCGCCACGGCGGTGCCGGCCACGACGGCCCCGGTGGCGATGAGGACGAGACGCCCCCGGCGCGTCAGTCGGATCGTGCTCCGTGGCGGAGTGTTCTGGTACATGCGGGCACGGTAACCCGCATATCACCACAAACCCGGCATATTTTCAGCTTGTCGGTTCCAGTTGGGCATCTCGGCGTACGAGCGCCGCGTACCGCCCGTCCTGCTCCAGGAGCTCCTCGTGGGTGCCCCGCTCGGCCACCCGGCCGGAGTCGAGGACCACGATCTGGTCGGCATCGCGAATGGTGGACAGCCGGTGCGCGATGGTGAGCGTGGTGCGGTTGGCCGAGAGCGCGTCGATGGCCTCCTGCACGGCGTGCTCGGTACGCGTGTCCAGGGCGCTGGTCGCCTCGTCCAGGATGAGGACGGGCGGGTCCCGCAGAATGGTCCGCGCGATGGCGAGGCGCTGCTTCTCGCCTCCCGAGAAGCGATGACCGCGTTCGCCCACGACCGTGTCGTAGCCGTCGGGCAGGGACGCGATGTGGTCGTGGATCTGCGCCGCCCGCGCCGCCTGCTCGATCTCCTCGTCGGTCGCGTCCGGCTTCGCGAAGCGCAGGTTGTCGGCGACCGTGGCGTGGAAGAGGTACGTCTCCTGCGAGACGACCCCGATGGCCCGCGCGAGGGTGTCGAAGTCCAGGTCCCGGACATCGACCCCGTCTAGGGTGACCCGGCCGCCCGTCACGTCGTAGAGCCGCGGGACGAGATAGCCGAGGGTGGACTTGCCGGCGCCGGTCGAGCCGACGAGCGCGAGGCTGCTGCCCGCCGGGACCTCGATGTCGATGCCGGTGAGAACAGGGGCGCGCCCGCTGTCGTCGCCGTCGTACCGGAACTCGACGCCCTCCAGCCGGACCTCGCCCTTCACGCGGTCGAGGTGGACCGGGTCCTCCCGCTCGGTGATGTCGATCGGCAGGTCGAGGTACTCGAAGATGCGCTGGAAGAGCGCGAGCGAGGTCTGGATCTGGACGCCGGTCGACAGCAGGCTCACGGCCGGGCGGAACAGGCCCTGCTGGAGCGAGACGAAGGCGACGATGGTGCCGATGGAGATGTCCGGGCCGCCGGCCTGGAGGGCGATGCCCGCGGTCCAGTAGATGACGGCCGGCATCGCGGACATGACGATCCCGATCACGGCCATCCGCCAGCGCCCGGCCATGTTCGACCGCACTTCGAGGTCGACCAGGCTCTCGGACTCGTCGGCGAAGGAGCGGGTCAGCGAGTCGGAGCGGCCCATGGTGCGGCCGAGCAGGATGCCGCTGACGGAGAGCGACTCGGTGACGGTCGCGGCCATCGCGGCCATCTGCTTCTGGCGCTGGGTGGTGATCTTCTTGCGTTCGTTGCCGACCCGGCGGCTGATCCACACGAACACCGGGAGCAGCAGCAGCGAGACGACGGTCAGGCGCCAGTCGAGGGCGATCATCGCGACGATCGTGGCGACGACGCTGGTCAGGTTGGAGACGAGTGAGGTCGCGGTCGAGGTGACGGTGGCCTGCATGCCGCCGATGTCGTTGGCGATGCGGGACTGCACCTCGCCGGTGCGGGTGCGGGTGAAGAAGGCGAGCGACATGCGCTGGAGGCGGCCGTAGACCGCGGTGCGCAGGTCGTGCATGACGCGCTGTCCGACCGTGGTGGAGATCAGGGTCTGGGCGACGCCGAAGACGCCGGTGAGGACCGCGCTCAGGATCATGCCCAGCGCGAGCAGGCTGAGCAGTCCGGTGCGGCCCTGGGGGATCGCCACATCCAGCGTTTCCTTCAGCAGGAACGGGGTGGCGACGGTGACCAGGGATGAGGCGCCGACCAGCAGGCCGACGACGGCGAGCCGGGCGCGGTAGGGCTTGAAGAGCCGGAGGATGCGGCGCACCTGCCGGGGCTGGTCGGTCGAGGTGCCGGGCGTGGGGGTCCAGTCGATGTGATCGCGGGGCATGGTCTCCTGCGGAAGGTGAGGTGGTGAGGACCAACGGAGCTTAGCTCATTGTTACCTATACTCACAATGAACCAGGTCCTGATATTGTTCCCTCATGACCACGCCAGATTCCGACGGCCTGCTCGCCGAGCAGTTGCTCAGACTGACGCGCCGGGTGTTCCGCATCCAGAAGCGCCACCTGGGACAGCGCGGTCTCGGCGTCACCCCCGCGCAGTCCCGGCTGCTGCGCACCCTCGCACACTGCGACGCACCGCCGCGCATGGCCGACCTCGCCGAGCGGCTGGAGGTGGTCCCGCGGGCCGTGACCAGTCTCGTCGACGCGCTGGAGGACGGCGGCAAGGTGCGCCGGGTGCCGGATCCGACCAACCGCCGGGTGATCCGTATCGAGCTGACCGAGGACGGCGTCAAGACCCTGCGCGAGCTGCACGACGTACGCAGGACCGCCGCGGAGGAGATCCTCGCTCCGTTGTCGGACGAGCAACGCGCGGCACTCGCAGAGCTGCTGGACACGCTCGTGGACGGGCAGCACTGAGGAACGAGCGAGGCCACCACTCCGGTCGTAGGGAGCGGTGACCTCGGGGCGTCGCGGTCGCAGGGCGTCGCGGTCGCGGGGCGTCGCGGTCGCGGGGCGTCGCGGTCGCGGGCGTCAACTCACCTCGGCGGCAGGCTCCTTGACGACCGGCTCATTGACGACCGAAGCCGGGGCCGGCTCTTCCTCCGCCTCGGGTACGGCCTCGCCGTCCAGCACCTTCTTCGCCTTGTCGATGTCCAGGGCGCCCTCCCAGCGGGACACCGCGAAGACCGCGACGCAGTTGCCGAGGAGGTTGGTCACGACACGCATCGAGTCCATGATGCGGTCGACACCGAGGAGCAGGGCCACCGCGCCGGCCGGGATCGCGCCGAGCGAGGCGGCCGTGGCGGACAGGGCGAGGAACGCCGAGCCGGGGATGCCCGCCATGCCCTTGCTCGTCAGCATCAGCACCAGGACCACGGTGATCTGCTGACCGAGGCTGAGGTCGACGCCGACGGCCTGGGCGATGAACAGCGTGCCGATGGAGAGGTAGAGCGAGGCGCCGTCGAGGTTGAAGGAGTAGCCGGTCGGCAGCACCAGGCCCACCGCGTCGTCGCGCGCGCCGGCCTTGCGCAGCTTCTGCATCACGCGCGGCATGACGGACTCGGTGGACGCGGTGCCGAGCGCGAGCAGCATCTCCTCGCGGATGTAGCGCAGGAACTTCCACAGGCTGAGCCCGGTGAGCGCCTTGAGCGCGACGGCGAGCAGCGCGATGAAGAGCGCGGCGGCCACGTAGCACAGGACGATCAGCTTGGCGTAGGTCTCGATGACGCCGAGGCCGTACTGGCCGATCAGGACCGCCATCGCGCCGAACACCGCGATCGGCGCGAGACGCATCACGAAGCCGACGATCGCGAAGATGATCTCCTGGGCCTGCTCGATGGCAGGCAGCACCCGCGGGACCTTGGTGTGCCCGAGGTGCAGCAGCGCGGCACCCACCAGACAGGCCAGGATGAGCACCTGGAGCAGGGAGTTCTCGGCGAAGGCGCCGATGAAACTGGTGGGCAGCGCGTTGACGATGAACTCGGTCGTCGAGGGCAGGTGTCCGCCGGCCGTCTTGGCGTCCACGGCCGCGGAGTTGAGCGTCGCGGGGTCGACGTGCATCCCCGAGCCGGGCTGGACGACGTTGGCGGCGAGCAGTCCGATGACCAGCGCGAGGGTGCTCGCGACCTCGAACCAGATCAGCGCCTTGAGCCCGATCCGGCCGAACGCCTTGAGATCGCCCGCCTTGGCGATGCCGACGACGACCACGCAGAACACGAGCGGCGAGATGATCGTCTTGATGAGCCGGGTGAAGCCGTCGCCGAGCGGCTGGAGGTCCGAGGCGAAGCCGGGCCACAGCTTTCCGACGACGATGCCGAGGACCAGCGCCACGGCGACCTGGACGAAGAGAGAGGTACGCAGTATGTGTGCGACGCGTCGCGGCAGGGACGGGACGGACGGCGGCACGGGCACTCCTTGGGGGGACGGGGAGCCACAGAAGCCAGGGGAGACTTCTGCGATACGGAAAGCGGCTTCCGTGATGACTACTCTGGAGGGACCGTTGATCGCCTACGAGACCGCCGTGTTTCCGCCGCGTAAATCACGCACCCTGTGACGCACCGCACACAACTCGGCTCAGCAGCCGTCGCGTTCCTCGGTCAGCACTCCCTGCACGGTCACGAGTGACCGGTCGTGGCATCCGGCCGAACCCCGGAGCCGGTACCGCTCGCTCGTCGTGCCGACCGCGTGCCGCTGATCGCGCGGGACGTTGATCGTGTAGGTGGCGTCGCCCGAGTAGGTGTCGTCGAGCCGGGACCACGCCGTGCGACGGCCGCCTCGGCTCACCGTGGACTCGGCGCGGTCACCGAGGGTCAGCACGGTCCGGAGGCGGTCGCCCGCGCCGACGGTGGTCGTGCCGCCCATCGTGTACGTCCGGTGGATGCGGGTGGTGCGGGCCGGGCCACGGCCGTCCACGGTCACCGATTCGTCGTCCGTCCAGGTGGCCTTGAGCGCGTCGGGGTTCTCGCCGTCACCCCAGCGATGGGTGGACGTGTTCGCCAGTGAGCGGCGGACGGTGGTCGTCACCCGGCCGTGCGAGGTGTCCACGTACCCGGCGACGGTGAGCCGGTGGTCACCCTCGGTGTCCACGCGCTGCTCCGAACCGGGCGTCCAGACGGAGGAGTTGGCGAGGTCACCGCTGTCGTGCGCGGTGAGTCTCCCGGTGACATGCTCGCTCCTGGTGTCCTGCCAGACGAGGACGTTCACCGGCGTGCTCCACCCGGACTGCCCCGCGGCCACACCGGCCACCGAGACCTCCACGCGATGCGGGCGCCCGTCGTTGAGGATCCCGGCGAAAGGGGTCAGGTCGTATTCGATCGGCTTGACGTCGAAGGCGCGGGGGCCCGGAACGACGTACCAGAGAAAGGGGTTGGACCAGCCCCCGGTCCACACGGTCGGGAACGGGGCGGCGATGCCGGCGAGTTGGCCGTCGACCTTGATCTGAACCTCGCGGTAGGGGCCGCCGTCGGCCTGGCAGGAGTACGGCGCGTTCGACGGCACCGTCAGATACCAGTACTCCTCGCAGCCGCCGCCGGACCCGGTGGCGTACACCTCGGCGACGATGCGTTCGCTGTTGCGCGGGGCGGTGAGGGTCCCGTCGGCGAGGGTGAGCACGCGGCCGGGAGTGCTGCGGGCGTCCGGTGCGCCGGCGTAGAACGTCAGCGTCACCTTCACGTCGATGATGCCGGTGTACGTGTCGTCGACGACGTTCCCGATGAGCATCTCGACGTCCTGGCCGCGGCGGAGTGTGTCGCTGTAGCGGGTGACGTCCTTCTCCACGGACCACTCGATGCCGTCGGGCGAGGGCTGCGGGGTGGATGTGCGGAGGACCTCGACCCCGCCGATGTGCAGATACCCGAGCCGGTCGAACTGCCGTCCCTTGACGTGGCCTTCGAGACGCAGCACGACCTTGCTCCAGCGGTCGCCGCAGCCCTTGGGCGGGGCGTATGTGCCGGTGTACGGCGTGAAGTCGCGGAACCGCGCTTCGGCGACGGTGACCCGGCAGGACCTGCCCGGGGGTCTGGCGACCGGCGGGGCGGCGGTGACGGGGTCGTGCCAGTCGGTGCCGAACTCGGCGGGAACGGGGGTGGGTTGATCTGCGGGGACGGTGGCGGGTTGATCCGCGGGAGCCGTCGGTCGGGCTGACGGTGTCTGAGCGGGGCGCGCTGCCGACTGGGCCGGCGCCGCTCCGAGCAGTGTGCTCACCAGGAGGGTCACCCCGGTAAGCATGGACATGACTATCCGTCTCTTCATGGCCGTGTTCTACGGCGAGTCGGGCGTCCCCCGCAATGCCGCCTCCCCCAGCCGGCCTACGCCGCCAGGTCCGCCCCGTCCCCCATCACCACCACGGGATGCCGGTCAGGATCGAGCGTGCGCAGCAGATACCGCATCGCCGGCCGGGACACGCTGACACAGGCCGACGTGCCGCTGCCGTGGTCCATGTGCAGCCAGATGCCACCGCCCTTGGCGTAACCCTCGGGCCGCGTCTGGTTGTTGGGCGGGGTGCCCTCGACACGGTTGTAGTCGACGGCGATCACGTAGTCGAAGTCGTGCCAGTAGGACCGGGGCCACCAGCGCGGGGCGGCGATCGCGGCCGACCTCGTGTACGGCAGCCGCGCGCCGGGGTCCGGGAGCACGCCGCCCGCGTCACTGAGCGTGAACACCCCGACCGGGCTGCGCCGGTCGCCCTCGTGATGGTCGGTGGTCCAGCCCTTCTTGCCGTTGTGGGCGGCCCAGCCGCGGACACGGTCCCAGCCGGAGCCCTGCCTGGTGTACAGCACCAGGGTGGCGTCCGCGGAGTTCCTGCCGTCGCCGTAGACCGCGACGACCTGGCGGGAGTCCGCGGGGATGCGCTTGTGGAGGCGGTCGCCGACACCGGGGATACGGGTCGGTCGGTCCTCGGATGCGACCCCAGTCTCGGTGTGGGGGACGGGGGTGGCGGGCGTGGGGGTGGTGCCGGTGCGTGCCGGGTCCGGGCCGCCGCACCCTCCGAGGAGCAGCAGCGCTGCCACCGCTGTCGTGATCACCGCGATCCGCCGTACGCCTCCGTCTCCCATCGCTCCATGGTCGCACCGGCGCCCTGCGGCGGCCGAGCCGGTTTTCCGTGCGTCGCGGCGGAAAACCTGTTGCCTCCGGACACGCTCTGCCGCGAACCTTTCACGGTTTGCAGCCGCCGTGCGCGGCTCTTCTCCCACCCCCCTGACACGAGCAACCGGGACACACCCCTCATGCAGATCCAAGACCTTCCGTATGCCGATCCGGGAGTGCCCGACGCACGCTCGGGCCCCCGGTTCCTGTGGTGGCTCTTCAGGAACCAGCTGGGCGGTCAGTTCAAGTCGCTGGCCTGGGGACTGCTGCACTTCCTCTCGGTCTCCGCGCTGCCCTTCTGCGTCGGCGTGGCCGTACAGGCCGTCGTCGACCACTCCGGCCGCCGACTCGCCCTCGCCGGCGGACTGCTGGCGCTGTGCTGCGTCGGCAACGCGGTCGGCGACACCTTCCTGCACCGCACCGCCGTCACCAACTGGATCACGGCCGCCGCACGCGTCCAGCAGTTGCTGGCCCGCAAGGCCGCGCACCTGGGTTCGGCGCTGACCCGACGGGTCGCGGCCGGCGAGGTCGTGGCCGTCTCCACCGGTGACGTCGAGAAGATCGGCTGGTTCGTGGAGGCCTGGTCCCGGTTCACCGCGGCGGCCGTCACGATCGTCGTGGTCTGCGTCGGGCTGGTCGTCTACCAGCCGGCGCTCGGCCTGGTGGTCGCCGTGGGCCTGCCGGTGCTGGCCCTCTCGGTGCTGCCCCTGCTGCCCCGGGCGACCAGACGCGCCGACTTCCAGCGCGAGAAGGCGGGCCGCGCCACCGAGCTGGCCTCCGACACCGTCGCCGGGCTGCGCGTACTGCGCGGCATCGGCGGTGAGGAGCTCTTCCTCGACCGCTACCGCAGGGCCTCCCAGGAGGTCCGCCACGCGGCCGTGCGCAGTGCCCGGATGTGGTCGCTGATCGCCGCGATCCAGGTCCTGCTGCCGGGTCTGCTGCTGATCGCGGTCGTCTGGTACGGCGTCCACCTGGCCCGCCAGGGCCGCGTCGAGATCGGCGAACTGGTCGCCGTCTACAGCTCGGTGATGATCCTGACCTACCCGCTGCGGCACTTCGAGGAGATCGCCATGGCGTACTCCTTCTCCCGTCCCTCGGCCACCCGGGCCGCCCGGGTGCTGTCGTTGGAACGGGCCACGTCGGCCGACGGGGTGGCGGCTGCGGAGGTGCCGGGAGACGTGCCCTCCGGGGACCTGTACGACCCGGCCACCGGTCTGCTCGCCCCTTCCGGACGGCTCACCGCGGTGGTCTGCGGCGACCCGGACGCGGCGGGGCTGCTGGCCGAACGGCTCGGTGGGCACCCCTCGGAGCAGGGCATCTCCGTGCTGCTGGGCGGCGTGCCGCTGGACGAGCTGCCGCTCGACTCGGCGCGCACCGCCGTGCTCGTCCAGGACAAGGACCCGGTGCTGCTCTCCGGCAGCCTGCGCGAACTGCTCGACGTGCCCGCCTCGGGAGACGTCGGTGCCGTGGAGGCGCTCGCCGCCGCACAGTGCGCGGACGTACTGGCCGCCCTGGTCCAGGGGTCCCTGGACGCCGACGACCCGATGGACGCCCGCATCACCGAACGCGGACGCTCCCTCTCGGGCGGCCAGCGCCAACGGCTCGCCCTGGCCCGCTCGCTCTTCACCGACCCGGAGGTGCTCGTCCTGGACGAACCGACCTCCGCGGTGGATTCGCACACCGAGGCCCGGATCGCGGACGGCGTACGGGACCTGCGGAGCGGGCGGACCACGGTGGTCTTCACCTCCTCGCCCCTGCTCCTGGACCGCGCCGACCGCGTGGTGCTCGTCCACGAAGGCGAGGTCGCGGCGGTCGGCGTGCACCGCGAGCTGGTGCACAAGGAACCGCGGTACCGGGCGGTCGTCACCCGCGAGACGGACGACGAGGCCGCGCTGAACGAGGTGCGGCACGAGAACGCAGTACGGCACGGGAACGCAGTAGGACACGAGAAGGACGGCGAACCGCACACGCACAGCGTGCTGCACGCCCTGGAAGAGATCGAGGAGAGCGCATGATCGGCGTGGCGCCACCGGCGTACGACCCGGCGGCACCGACGACGGCGAACACCTTGCCCGTCGGAGCCCCCGCGACCGTACGCGCCTACGTGGCCGAACTGTTCCGCCGGCACCGCCGCGCCTTCGCACTCCTCGTCGGCGTGAACACGGTCTCGGTGGTGGCCTCCATGGTGGGGCCCTGGCTGCTCGGCGACCTCGTCGAGCGGGTCTCGGACGGAGCGCGCGAACTCCATCTCGAGCTGACCGCGGGGCTGTTCGTCGTCGCCCTGGTCGTCCAGGCCGTCTTCGTCCGGCAGGTGCGGCTGCGCGGTTCGATGCTCGGCGAGCAGATGCTGGCCGACCTGCGGGAGGACTTCCTCGTGCGGTCGGTCGGCCTGCCGCCCGGCGTCCTGGAACGGGCCGGGACCGGCGACCTGCTGTCCCGGATCACGACCGACATCGACCGGCTCGGCAACGCCATGCGCGAGGCCGTACCGCAACTGGCGATCGGTGTGGTGTGGGCGGCCCTGCTGCTGGGCGGACTCGTGATCACCGCGCCGCCGCTGGCCGCCGCCGTCCTGCTCGCCCTGCCGCTGCTGATCGCCGGCTGCCGCTGGTACTTCAAGCGGGCGCCCTCCGCCTACCGCTCGGAGGCCGCCGGGTACGCCGCGGTGGCCGCCGCGCTCGCGGAGACCGTGGACGCCGGACGCACGGTCGAGGCGCACCGGCTCGGTGCCCGCCGCATCGAGCTCTCGGAGCGGCGGATCAAGGAGTGGACCGCCTGGGAGCGGTACACGCTGTGGCTGCGGTCCGTGCTCTTCCCGTGCATCAACGTCAGCCACGTGATGATCCTCTCGTCGGTGCTGATGGTCGGCGGGGTGTTCGTCCTCCAGGGCTGGATCGGGGTCGGCCAGCTCACGACCGGTGCGCTGATCGCGCAGATGCTGATCGACCCGGTCGGGCTGATCCTGCGCTGGTACGACGAGCTCCAGGTGGCCCAGGTGTCGCTGGCCCGGCTGGTGGGCGTCCGGGACGTCGAGCCGGCCGGCACGGACGCCGGGCTGGCGCCCGACGGGCGGGAGGTGCGTGCGGACCGGGTGCACTTCGGCTACCTGGAGGGCGTGGACGTCCTGCGCAAGGTGTCCCTGGAGGTCGCGCCCGGTACCCGGATGGCGCTGGTCGGTCCCTCGGGCGCCGGCAAGTCCACCCTGGGCAGACTGCTGGCCGGCATCTACGCGCCGCGGGACGGCCGGGTCACCCTGGGCGGCGCCGAGCTGTCCGGGATGTCCGCCGAACGGGTCCGTGAGCACGTGGCCCTCGTCAACCAGGAGCACCACGTCTTCGTGGGCTCCCTGCGCGACAACCTCCTGCTCGCCCGGACGGACGCCACGGACGCCGAGCTGTGGGCGGCTCTGGGCGCGGTCGACGCGGACGGGTGGGCACGCGCGCTCGACGACGGCCTGGACACCGAGGTCGGCTCGGGCGGGCTGACCGTCACCCCCGCCCAGGCACAGCAGGTGGCGCTGGCCCGTCTCGTGCTGGCCGACCCGCACACCCTGGTCCTCGACGAGGCGACGTCGCTGCTCGACCCCCGGGCGGCCCGTCACCTGGAACGCTCCCTGGCCCGCGTCCTCGACGGCCGCACGGTCGTCGCGATCGCCCACCGCCTCCACACCGCCCACGACGCGGACGTCATCGCCGTAGTCGAGAACGGCCGCATCAGCGAGCTGGGCAGCCACGAGGAGCTGGTCACGGCGGACGGCGCGTACGCGGCGCTGTGGCGGTCCTGGCACGGGTGAGGAACGGGGCGGCGGGGTGGTGGCCGCCGGGGTGGTCGGCAGCAGGATGGTCGGCGGCGGAGTGACGGACGCCTGGGTGCTGGGCGCCGGGTGGGTGGGGCGTGGGTGGATGGGGCGTGGGTGGGCAGACTCGTCGGAGGACGGGGTCGCCCTGGCCAGAGCGGGGCGAACGGTCCGGGACGAACGGTCCGGGGCCGCCCCGCCCCACGCCCGACCCACGGCCACCTCACACCCCGCCCGGCCGCGTCCCCTCCGACCACCACCCCACCCCACGCCCCGGCCCCGCCCACCCCCGCCCCACTGCGCGCCCCGGCCCCGGAGACCCTCGCTCCAGCGAGCGCAGCGCCCCTGGCGTTGCGCGGTCCCGAACCGGGGTGGAAGGCTGGACAGCAGCACCGGCTCAGGGAGCGCGTGCGGGCGGCTCGGGCCGCCTGCGGGCGCGGCAAGTGCCCCGGCGGTCCGTGGCCCGCCTGGGCTGCGGAGGATCGGGCCCGTCCCCTTCACCTGGAGGTACCCGTGGACAGCTCCGACGGATGGGGAGACGACGTCTACCAGCCCGACGGCTCCGAGATCCAGGACGACGCGGGGCTGCTCGACGCGGAGGACACCCTGGAGGACGACGGGGTCGACGACCCCCTCGACCGCGGCTGGTCCCCACCGGACAGACCGTGGGCGGTGGAGCACACCGGCGTGACCGCCGCGGAGCGCCGGGAGGGCGAGACGCTGGACCAGCGGCTCGCCGAGGAACTCCCCGACTACGTGCCGTCCGACGGCGACGGCATCGGCGACGTGGACGGCACCGACGGCGAACTCCTGGACAACGAGGTCGGCGCGATGCGCTCCGGTCGTCTCGTGGCCCCCGACGAAGGGGCTCACGAGGACGAGGAGAGCGCGCTGGTCGCCACGGACGTGGGCATCGACGGCGCCGCGGCGTCCGCCGAGGAGGCGGCGATGCACATCGTGGACGAGGAGACCCTGTCCGGCTGAGAAGACGGCTGAAGAGACGGCTGAGAACACGGCTGAGAGCACGACACCCGCAGCACACGAGGAGCCGCCATGCAGCAGGACAAGCACCCCGCCTACCACGAGGTCGTCTTCCGTGACCGCTCCGCCGGTTACGCCTTCCTGACCCGCTCCACCGCGACCAGCGATCAGACCATCGAGTGGGACGACGGCGAGACCTACCCGGTGGTGGACGTGGAGATCTCCTCGGAGAGCCACCCCTTCTACACCGGGAAGGCGCGCACGGTGGACTCCGAGGGGCGCGTCGCCGCCTTCGAGCGGCGGTACGGCGGCGGGACCGGCCAGGACGGCTGACCGACCGGCCGCCCCCGACGCCCCCGGGCCCGGGGGCGTAACAGTCCCCCCGCGCCCCGGCCTCAGATGAAGTTCAGCGCCGCCGCGCAGCCCACTCCCCCGAGCAGCATGAACGCCGGCATCAGCACCTTCAGCTCGACCCAGCTGCCCGCGCGGAACCGCATCACCTTCGGCGGTCCGATGGGGTACCAGCGCTTGCGACCCACCGGGATCGGCCACAGGATCGGGCAGCCCGACACCGTCAGCGCGTCCCCGATGTCGTGCACGAGCGCACCCAGGATCACCGGCAGTCCCAGCCACATGTACTCCTGGCCGGGCTGGGTGAACAGCCAGTCCGAGCCGTTGCCCGGCTTGTCCAGGACACCGGCGATGATCCACGCACTCGTCGCGGCCAGCAGCCAGACCAGGACGTCGGCACTCGAACCCCGGGTGGCCCGCCACAGCAGGCCCTCGATGGCCAGCACCATGTGCACGAAGAGGATCGCCAGCACGGCCCACCGGTCGCCGGTGATCGCCGCCACCGAGCAGCCCACCCCGATCAGGACGGCCCACAGCCAGGTGTGCGTGAGCGTGCGGTGACCGCCGGAACGACGAGGGTCGCCCTGCTTCCTGGTGGCCTTGTAGACGGCGTAGGAGAGCTTGTCGACGATCTCGCACAAGGCCCGTGAGACCGGCCCGAAGGCCCGCGAGATCGTGGCCGCCTTGTGGTCGAGGTCGGGAGCGAGCGCGGCACCAGCGCAGATCAGCGCTCCGGCCAGCAGCACGGGCCACGGCATGGTGTGCCCCGTGGCGGCGGCAGCCGCTCCTACGCCCAGCCAGGCCGCGGCGCCCGACAGTGAGTGTGCTGGTCCCATCATCGGCGTTGCCCGCCCCATTCCTCGTGTGCCACCGTCCAGTTGACCGGCTGCGCTGACGCTCCGTCGGCGACACAGCGTACTGGTCATGATCTTCCTGCCGACAACCGATTCCCCTGTAGGGCAGGAGGCCAGGCAAGATGGGTCCGTGACCCTCATCGATCAGCTGCCGCAGACCGCAGACCCCGACGCCCTCTACGAAGCCTTCGAGTCGTGGGCCGGGGAGCGGGGTCTCACGCTCTACCCCCACCAGGAGGAGGCGCTGATCGAGGTGGTCTCCGGCGCGAACGTGATCGTGTCGACGCCCACCGGCTCCGGCAAGAGCATGATCGCGGCGGGCGCCCACTTCGCCGCCCTGGCGCGCGACGAGGTCACCTTCTACACCGCGCCCATCAAGGCGCTGGTCTCGGAGAAGTTCTTCGAGCTGTGCAAGATGTTCGGCACCGAGAACGTCGGCATGCTGACCGGTGACGCCTCCGTCAACGCCGACGCGCCCGTGATCTGCTGCACCGCCGAGGTCCTCGCGTCGATCGCGCTGCGCGACGGCAAGCAGGCGGACGTCGGCCAGGTCGTCATGGACGAGTTCCACTTCTACGCGGAGGCGGACCGCGGCTGGGCCTGGCAGATCCCGATCCTGGAGCTCCCGCAGGCGCAGTTCATCCTGATGTCGGCCACGCTCGGCGACGTCTCGATGTTCGAGAAGGACCTCACCCGGCGCACCGGGCGGCCGACGTCGGTGGTCCGCTCGGCGACCCGCCCCGTCCCGCTCTCCTACGAGTACAGGCTCACCCCGCTCACCGAGACCCTGACCGAGCTCCTGGAGACCAAGCAGGCACCGGTCTACATCGTGCACTTCACACAGGCGCAGGCCGTGGAGCGGGCGCAGGCGCTGATGAGCATCAACATGTGCTCGCGCGAGGAGAAGGACCAGATCGCCGAGCTGATCGGCAACTTCCGCTTCACCACAAAGTTCGGCCGCAACCTCTCCCGTTACGTCCGCCACGGCATCGGCGTCCACCACGCCGGCATGCTGCCCAAGTACCGGCGGCTGGTGGAGAAGCTCGCCCAGGCCGGTCTGCTGAAGGTCATCTGCGGTACCGACACCCTTGGCGTCGGTGTCAACGTGCCCATCCGCACGGTGCTGTTCACGGCGCTGACCAAGTACGACGGCAACCGTGTCCGCACCCTGCGTGCCCGTGAGTTCCACCAGATCGCGGGGCGCGCAGGCCGGGCCGGCTTCGACACCGCGGGCTTTGTCGTCGCCCAGGCGCCCGAGCACGTCGTCGAGAACGAGAAGGCGCTCGCCAAGGCCGGTGACGATCCGAAGAAGCGCCGCAAGGTCGTCCGCAAGAAGGCACCCGAGGGATTCGTCGCCTGGTCGGACAGCACCTTCGAGAAGCTGATCGCCTCCGAGCCGGAGCCGCTGACGTCCCGCTTCCGGGTCACCCACACCATGCTCCTGTCGGTGATCGCCCGCCCGGGCAACGCCTTCGAGGCCATGCGGCACCTCCTGGAGGGCAACCACGAGCCGCGCAAGCAGCAACTGCGGCACATCCGGCGGGCGATCGCCATCTACCGTTCGCTGCTGGACGGCGGCATCGTCGAGAAGCTCGACGAGCCCGACGCCGCCGGCCGGATCGTCCGCCTCACCGTCGACCTCCAGCAGGACTTCGCGCTCAACCAGCCGCTGTCCACGTTCGCGCTCGCCGCGTTCGAGCTGCTCGACCCCGAATCGCCGTCCTACGCCCTGGACATGGTGTCGGTCGTGGAGTCCACGCTGGACGACCCCCGGCAGATCCTCGTCGCCCAGCTGAACAAGGCCAAGGGCGAGGCGGTGGCCGCGATGAAGGCGGACGGCGTCGAGTACGAGGAGCGCATGGAGCGCCTTCAGGACGTCAGCTACCCGAAGCCCCTGGAGGAGCTGCTCTTCCACGCGTACAACACGTACCGCAAGAGCCATCCGTGGGTCGGCGACCATCCGCTCTCCCCGAAGTCCGTCATCCGTGACATGTACGAACGGGCCATGTCCTTCACGGAGTTGGTGTCCTTCTACGAGCTGGCCCGCACCGAGGGCATCGTGCTGCGCTACCTCGCGAGCGCGTACAAGGCGCTCGACCACAACATCCCGGACGACCTGAAGTCCGAGGACCTCCAGGACCTGATCGAGTGGCTCGGCGAGACGGTCCGCCAGGTCGACTCCAGCCTCCTGGACGAGTGGGAGCAGCTCGCCAACCCGGAGGTGATGACCGCCGAGGAGGCTCAGGAGAGGGCCGACGAGGTCAAGCCGGTCACCACCAACGCGCGCGCCTTCCGGGTCCTGGTCCGCAACGCCATGTTCCGCCGCGTGGAACTCGCCGCCCTGGACCAGGTCGAGGAGCTCGGCGAGATGGACGCCGACGCCGGCTGGGACGCCGACGCGTGGGGCGAGGCGATGGACAAGTACTGGGACGAGTACGACGACCTCGGCACCGGCCCCGACGCACGCGGCCCGAAGCTGCTGCGGATCGAGGAGGAGCCGGAGAACAGGCTGTGGCGCGTCCGCCAGACCTTCGCCGACCCGAACGGCGACCACGACTGGGGCATCAGTGCGGAGGTCGACCTCACCGCGTCCGACGCGGAGGGCCGCGCGGTCGTCCGGGTCACCGACGTCGGCCAGCTGTGAGCCCGGGGCCAGTTGTGAGCGCGCGGCCCCTCGCGAGCCGTAGCCCCGTTGTGAGCCAAGGAGAATCCCACCGATGACGAACCCGGCCGAGAGGCTCGTCGACCTGCTCGACCTGGAGCAGATCGAGGTCAACATCTTCCGTGGCCGAAGCCCGCACGAGTCCCTCCAGCGGGTCTTCGGCGGCCAGGTCGCGGGCCAGGCCCTGGTGGCCGCCGCCCGCACCACGGAGGGCGACCGCCCGGTGCACTCGCTGCACGCGTACTTCCTGCGTCCGGGCCGGCCCGGCGTGCCGATCGTGTACCAGGTCGAGCGGGTGCGGGACGGGCGGTCGTTCACCACCCGCCGGGTCACCGCGGTGCAGCAGGGTCGCACGATCTTCAATCTCACCGCCTCCTTTCACAAGCCTGAGGAAGGTCCGTTCGAGCACCAGCTGCCGCCCGCCCGCAAGGTCCCGGACCCGGAGTCCCTGCCGCGGGTCGGCGACGAGATCCGGGAGCACCTGGGCGAGCTGCCCGAGCAGTTGGAGCGGATGGCGCGCCGCCAGCCCTTCGACATCCGGTACGTGGACCGGCTGCGCTGGAGCGCCGAGGAGGTCAAGGACGCCGAGCCGCGCAGTGCGGTGTGGATGCGCGCGGTCGGGCCGCTGGGTGACGACCCGGTCGTGCACACCTGCGCGCTGACCTACGCGAGCGACATGACCCTGCTGGACGCGGTCCGCCTCCCGGTCCAACCCCTCTGGGGCCCGCGGACCTTCGACATCGCGTCGCTGGACCACGCCATGTGGTTCCACCGGCCGTTCCGCGCGGACGAGTGGTTCCTGTACGACCAGGAGTCGCCGGTCGCGACGGGCGGACGCGGCCTGGCACGCGGCCGGATCTACGACCTGGAGGGACGTCTTCTGGTGTCCGTCGTCCAGGAAGGGCTGTTCCGGGCGCTGTAGGTGGGGCGCTCAGGCGCTTCTGCGCCGGAGCCAGCCCAGCAGGCCGCCGCGGGACGGTTCCTGCGGCGGAGCCGGCGCCGCCGGCTCCGCAGGTGGCGGGGCGGCAGGTGTCCGCCGGGACGCCGCCGGGCGTGGTGCGGGCCGGAAGCGTCGGGCGTCGTCCAGGACGTGGACCAGCTCGCTCCTCAGCCATTCGATCTCCGCCGGGTCGTCCGCGGTCATGAGCTTCTCGACGAGGTGCGCGGCAGGTGAGCCCAGCGCCCCGTGGGCGGGCGGTCCGGGCCGGAAACGGCTCAGGTGGGAGCGGTCGTAGGGGTCCGGGACAAGCTCCGCGATCTGAGCGGGGTCGAGGAAGGCGGCGAGGACTCCGGCGCTCTCCCAGGGTTCTTCGGCGAGGCGCAAAAGGAATCCCCGGTGGCGTCCGCGCCAGTTGCGGGCGCGCAGGTCGACGCCCTCGTCCAGCATGTCGCGCAGACCTTCGGGCATGCGTCGCCCGGTCAGCAGCGGTTTGTTCTCCTCGATCGTCGTGAACTCCTCGAGTTCCGTGGCCAGATACAGCCACACGACGGTCCGGTACCTGTTGAGATAAAAACGCACCGGCGAGATCAGACCGAGGCGGGCCAGGCGGGTGAACCTGCCGACGGGGATGTCCATGACCTCCGCGCCCTCGGCGGTGCCCACGAGCCGCACCCGCTCACGCAGTGTGTCCGGGAAGCCGTCCGTCGCCCGCAGCCGGTCGAGCTCCGAAGGAGTCACGCGGCGGCCTCCGCCTCCTTCGTCGGGCATCGTCCGGATCAGACCGAGGTGGACGGCGAGATCGAACTCGCTGCGCTTGAGGCCCAGTTCGCGTGCCGCGCGGCTGGGTGTGCAGGAGTGGCGCTGGAGTTGGGTCATCGTGCTGTTCGACATGATCGCTCCCCCGTGGAGTCGTCGCTCACGCTGTGTGCGTTCGCTGTGTCACACACCGTAGCCGTTGGGGCGAGATGCGTGGCGGGCCTGTGGATAACTCCACGGGGGGCGAAGAACTCGCAGGTCAGAGGTCTGTCGGCGAGCTCCGCTCGGGCTGGCGGGCGTCCACGTCGAGATGCTCGCCGACCCGGTTGACGAGCAGTGTCATCTCGTAGGCGATCTGGCCGATGTCGGCGTCCGAACCGCTGAGCACGCACAGACAGCTACCGGTGCCGGCCGCGGTGACGAACAGCACCGCGTCGTCGAACTCGATCATCGTCTGCCGTACCTGCCCCGCGCCGAAGTGGCGGCCCGAGCCCTTGGCGAGGCTGTGCAGTCCGGACGAGACGGCGGCGAGATGTTCCGCGTCCTCGCGGCGCAGTCCCGTGCTCGCGCCCGTCACCAGTCCGTCGTTGGACAGCACCAGCGCGTGCCGGACATGGTCGACGCGCTCGGTCAGATCGTCCAGCAGCCAGCCGAGGCCCTGCTTCTCCGGCATGTGTCCCGTCTCCCCGTGTGACGTCTCCTCCAGCCCGGAGGATCTCCCGCAAGCCTTCCCCACGACCGTCAACGGGGCAAGGAGAATGGGGACATGGCACAGAAGATGACCGATGAGGAATGGCGGGAGTTCGTCTCGTACGGCACCCGCACCGGCAAGTTGTCCACCGTCCGGTCCGACGGGAGCCCGCATGTGGCGCCGATCTGGTTCGTGCTCGACGGTGACGATCTGGTGTTCAACACCGGGAAGGCCACCGTCAAGGGGCGCAATCTGGCGCGGGACGGGCGTGTCGCCCTGTGCGTGGACGACGACCGGCCGCCCTTCGACTACGTGGTGGTGCAGGGCCGGGCCCGGCTGTCGGAGGATCTCGACGAGGTCCGTCACTGGGCCGGCCGGATCGGCGCACGGTACATGGGCGAGGAGCGAGCCGAGGAGTTCGCGGCCCGCAACGGCGTTCCGGGCGAACTCCTCGTCCGCGTGCGGATCGACAAGGTGCTGGCGGAGAAGCGCGTCGCCGACTGACGGGTCCGCCCCGTCAGCCCACCGAGTCGAGCAGCCGGGCGGTGTGCATGCGCCCGGCGTACTCGACCAGGCGGATGAGCACCTCCTTGCCCGAGTCACGGTCCCGCGCGTCGCAGAGCACCACGGGAGTGCCCTGGTCGAGGTCGAGCGCGCGGGACACGTCGTGGGCGCCGTAGCTCCGGGCGCCGGCGAAGCAGTTGACGGCCACCACGAACGGGATGTGCCGGTGCTCGAAGTAGTCCACGGCCGGGAAGCAGTCCTCCAGGCGCCGGGTGTCGGCGAGGACGACGGCGCCCAGGGCTCCTTGGGACAACTCGTCCCACAGGAACCAGAAGCGGTCCTGGCCGGGGGTGCCGAAGAGGTAGAGGGACAGGCCGGAGCGGATGGTGATGCGGCCGAAGTCCATGGCGACGGTCGTGGTGACCTTCTGGTCCACGCCGTCGGTGTCGTCCACCAGTTGGCCGGCCTCGCTGAGCAGTTCCTCGGTGCGCAGCGGCCTGATCTCGCTGACCGCGCCCACCAGGGTGGTCTTGCCCACGCCGAAACCGCCGGCGACCAGTATCTTCAGCGCGAGGGCGGTCGGTTCGCCGTCCTGGGCGTCGGAGTTCTCGGAGACCATTGATCACTTCTCTCGGGAGGGCCGGCAACGGGCGGCGACGTCGGCACGGGGTCGCGAAATCAGCATCATGACAACCAGGGCTCGCCTTCGGGCGGTTCGACCGCTTATTGCCCGGTTCTGAACGTTCATCTACAGGGCCCGAAGCCCTTCGATCACCTCGCGCAGAATCCGTTCGTCGGGAAGCTGTGCGGGGGGTACCGGTCGGCTGACGGTGACACAGCCGAGTTCCAGGAGGTCCCCCAGGAGCACCCTGACCACGCCGACGGGCAGGTCGGCGCCCGCGCCGAGTTCCGCCACCGACTGCGTCTCGGTGCGGCACAGGTCGATCAGGGCCCGGTGTTCAGGCCCGAGGACGCTGTCCTCGCCCGGGCCGGGCGCGCCCGCGTCCAGGGTGACGAGGGCGATCAGGTCGAAACGCACCCCGGTGGGGCCTGGTCTGGTGCGTCCTCCCGTCATCGCGTAGGGGCGGACGAGAGGCCCGGCCTCGCCGTCGTACCACTGGCTTCCCTGGTCGTGCGGGACGCCCGTCCTGTCCTGGGTCATGCCTGCCGACCGCCCTTCGCTCTCATCCGGCGGGCGGCCGCGCGCCCACGCGCGGCGCCGTGTAGAGGTGCTCACCGACGCGTTTGACCAGCCGTGCCATCTCGTAGGCGACCAGGCCGATGTCCGCAGTCACCGCGGTGAGGACGGCGAGACAGGAGCCGTCTCCCGCGGCGGCCACGAACAGGAAGCCGTCGTCCATCTCGACCATGGTCTGGCGCACTCCCCCGGCCCCGAAGTGGCGGCCTGCGCCCTTCGCGAGGCTGTGGAAGCCGGAGGAGACGGCCGCGAGGTGCTCCGCGTCCTCGCGGCGCAGGTCCGTGGAGGACCCCACGGCGAGGCCGTCGTTGGACAGCACCACGGCGTGCCGTACCTCGCTCACCCGCAGCACCAGGTCGTCCAGCAGCCAGTCGAGTTCGCCGGACCTCCCCCACTCCCGGTTCCGCTCGCGCGGGGGGACCCCCATGTCGGCCCTCATGTTCGGGTCCTGGATCATCTTCGGTCTCCTTCGCTGCTGTCTCTGCCCGCTGGGGAATCTGGGGTGGCGCCGCGCCCGGGCTGCCTGCCGCCCCCGCGCGCCCAGCCGTCCCGGTACGCGGCCATCCGATCCCTCACGACCTCGGGTGAACGGCCCTCGTCGTCTCTGCGGCCGGTCGCCGGGGCCGGTTCCTGCGAGCGCTGCTCGCGCAGTTGGGGGGCGAGGCTCGCCTGGCGGACCCGGCGGGGCAGGTCGTCCGACTCCTCCGGCTCCTCGGACGGTCGGTGCAGGCGCAAGGCGGTCACTCCGGCAGGCGGTGTGTCGGTCGTTCCCCGGTCGGCCGTTGCCCGGTCGGGCGCTCCCCGGTCGGCCGCGACCGCGCGGGGGGCCACCAGGGCGGGCCGCTCGGCGGAGGCGGGGACGGACTCCTGGTCCCGTTCGGCGGACACGCGCGCGTATTCTTCGGCGGACACGCGCGCGTATTCTTCGGCGGACACGCGCGCGTATTCTTCGGCGGACACGCGCGCGTATTCGCGGTGCGCAAACCGTTCCCGGTCGACGGCTTCGGCGGCCCTGCCGGCCTCGGCGCCTTCGGCGGGTGAACGTTCCGCCGCCTTGCTGTGCAGCAGCGCCGTCGGCAGCAGGACGACCGCGGTGGTACCGCCGTAGGGCGAGGTGCGCAGGTGCACCTTGATGCCGTGGCGGGCCGCGAGCCTGCTGACCACGAACAGGCCCAGCCGGTCGCTGTCGAACAGGTCGAGCGCCTCCGACTGTTCGATCCGGCGGTTGGCCTCGGCAAGGGTCTCCTTGCCCATGCCCAGGCCGCGGTCCTCGACCTCGACGGCGTAGCCGTTGCCGACGGGTTCGCCGGTGACGCGCACACGCGTGTGGGGCGGTGAGAACTGGGCGGCGTTCTCGATGACCTCGGCCAGCAGGTGGGTGAGGTCGGCGACGGCGGCGCCGACGACGGACGCGTCGGGCAGCTGACGCACCTCCACGCGCGCGTAGTCCTCGACCTCGGACACGGCCGCGCGCACCACGTTGGTCAGCGACACCGGCATGCGCCAGGCGCGGCCGGGTGCGGCGCCGGAGAGGATGATCAGGCTCTCCGCGTGACGGCGCATGCGGGTGGTGAGGTGGTCGAGCCGGAAGAGGTCGCTCAGTTCGTTGGGGTCGTCGGAGCGGCGTTCCATGCTGTCGAGCAGGCTCAGCTGGCGGTGGACGAGGATCTGGCTGCGGCGGGCGAGGTTGACGAAGACGCCGGAGATGCCGCTGGCGAGTTCGGCGCGCTCCACCGCGGCCCGCAGTGCGGCGCGGTGCACGGTGGCGAGTGCCTCGGCGACCTGGCCGGTCTCGTCCTCGGCGGGCGGCCCGGGCGGAGCCACGGACCGGACGTCGATCTCGTCGCCGGCCCGCAGCCTGTCCATGGCGTCCGGGAGTTTGCGGCGGGCGATCTCCAGGGCGCTGTTGCGCAGGCTCACGAGTTCGACGACGAGGCCGCGGCCGATGCGTACGGAGATGACCAGGGACGCGGCGACGGCGACGAGCCCGAGAAGGACCGCTGCGCCCGCAGGGGTGAGCAGCCCCCGGGTGAACGGATCGGCGCGGTGGGCGACCCCGCTTCCGGCGGTTTGCTGGACGGCCCGCATGCCGCTCTGCACCCGCGCGTGTGCCGTCTGCCAGGTGGTCTCCGGCGTCGACTTCACCGCACGCGCGCCGGGAGCGGCGGCGAGTGTCCGGTCCTCCGCCGCGGTCACGGTGGCGAAGGCACCGCTGTCGGCGACCTTCCGCCAGGCGTCGCGGTCGGAGCCGCGCAGGTCGGCCACGGCGCTCTCGGTGAAGGCCCGGCGGGTGTCGACGGCCCCGGTGAACAGCCGCAGCCGCTCGCCGGCGAGGACGCCCGACAGGCGCGCGCTCGCCAGCACGGCGTCCTCCTGGGCCAGTGACTCCCCCGCGCGGGAGAACTCGAGCAGGACGCGCGCGTCGGAGCCGAGCTGGGCGTCCTGGATGCCGGTGAGGGCACCGCCCACCGCGAAGGCACCGGTGATGGTCCTGGTGTAGCGGCCGTACGTCTCGTCCCATCCGGCGCTGCGGTCCAGCACGGCGGCGCGCAGGGGCCGCAGTTGCTCGACGGCTGTCACGAAGGCTTCGAGGCGCCGGGCGACACCGGTGGGCAGTTCCTCGCCGTCGGCGACGGTGTTGTGGTCGCCGAGCCGCAGCCGGGCCACGGCCTGGTCGGTGCGTGCGGCGAGTGCACGGAGGTCGTCGCTCTGCGCCGCGGACGGGTCGGTGGCGTAGCGGACCGCGGCGGACCGCTCCGCCTGGAGCGCGGTGACGGCATCGGCGACGGGCGACCTCACGGAGTCGTCCACTCGCTGCAACTGCCGCAGCCGGGAGACGTCCTGGGCGGTGCTGACGGTCGCGTACGCCCACAGGGCGAGCAGCGAGACGACGGGCACCATCAGCAGGCAGACGATCTTCGCGCGGACGGTGCGCGGGCGTATCCGCCAGTGTCCCGGCCGCGCGGGTATGTCCTCCGGTGCCGGGCCCGCCGTGTCGTCGGGCACTTCGTCGGCCGGCGGTCCGGCGTGGGCGCGGCGGCCGCGCGCGGGTGTCTGGGGCAGCGGCTCGGCGCCGGCTGTGAGGGTCCTACGCGGTGTACGCATGGCCTCCTCGCTCGGGAGTGGTTCGGGGCGTCTCGTCGGGGCCGTCCGGGGCTCGGATCCGCCGCCTGGAGGGACGCCGCGGCTATGAGGGGACGGTCTCGGCCGCGCGCTGGGCCGAGGCGGTGGCCTCGCGCTCTCCTGTCGTGGGCGACAGCGCGACGAAGGCCGAGGTCAGGAAGAGGTAGGAGCCGAGACCGACGGCGAGCGGGAAGATGAACTGCATCGCCGTGGCGCCGGGCAGGAGGGCCCCGGAGGGCGCGACCCGCACGCTCACCGCGAACATCCCGGTGTAGTGCATGCTGCTGACCGCGGCCCCCATGATGAGCGAGGCGATGGTGACGGCGACAGGTGACTTGATGTTGAGCGCCGCCCAGAGAGCTGCCGTCGCCGCGACGACCGCGATCAGGACCGAGAGGCCGACGAGCGCAGGGTCGTAGTCGACGTGACCGTGCAGTCGGACGGCCGCCATGCCCAGGTAGTGCATGCTCGCCACGCCCAGCCCGGTGGTGAGTCCGCCCAGGAAGAGGGCGCGGATCCGGTCACGGCCGTAGCCGACCGCGAAGACGCCCGCGGAGACGACGACCATGGCGACCAGGAGGCTCGCGATGGTCAGGGGTACGTCGTAGCGGATGTCGGTGCCGCTCACGCTGAAGCCGAGCATGGCCACGAAGTGCATGGTCCAGATGCCGGTCCCGATGGCCGAGGCGGCGGTGATCAGCCAGTTGCGGCGTGAACGGCCGGTCGCTCCGAGCGCGCGGACGGTGCAGCGCAGGCCGAGGGCGGCTCCGATGCACGCCATGACGTACGAGAGTGTGGGCGTCAGCCAGCCCAGGGCTGCGTGGTCCAGGTGTCCCATGGCCAAGGGACGCTAGTGGGGTCAGGGGCGCACAAAGAGGGCGCATTTCGAAAGGTGCTGCAATATGACACAGACAGGCATCTGAACGATCGCGTCACGCTCGAACGTGTGCGCCGGGGATTCGTCCGTGTCGGTGAGGGATCATGCGAACCATGAGCGACGACCACACGCATGTGCAGGAGTTCTTCTCGGCCCGTGCGGCCGACTGGGACCGCAGGTTTCCGGACGACGGTCCCGCCTACGCCGCCGCGGTCGCCGACCTCGGCCTGCGGGAGGGCGACCGGGTACTCGACGCGGGCTGCGGCACCGGACGGGCCCTGACGCCCCTGCGCGCGGCCGTGGGGCCCACAGGAGTGGTCGTGGGAGCCGATCTGACCTCGGCCATGCTGGAGGCTGCCGTAGGGGCGGGCAGGGACCGGGACGGGCGGCTGCTGCTCGCCGACGTGACCGCGCTGCCGCTGCGCTCGCGGTCGCTCGATGCCGTGTTCGGCGCGGGCCTGATCTCGCACCTGCCCGAACCGGCAGAGAATCTGCGCGAGTTGGCCCGAGTCGTGCGGCCCGGCGGCGTCCTGGCCCTGTTCCACCCCGTCGGCAGAGCGGCGCTGGCCGCACGACAGGGCCGACAGATCACCCCCGAGGATCTGCGCGCGGAAGCCAACCTCCGTCCGCTGCTGGCCGGTTCGGGGTGGCACATGACGTCGTACACCGACGAGGCCGCCCGATTTCTGGCATTGGCTGTGCGCGAGAACTGACGTTGCGCACCCCGGCCCCGGGTGTGCGCACGGGGACTGACCGCGCTCACCCCGTCCCGGCGACCGCGGCCACGAAGGCGTCGGGATTCTCGAACATGACGTTGTGGCCGGCGCCGGGCACGGTCAGGACACGCACGCCCGCCGCTTCCAGGCCCTCGCGTCCTTCGAGTTCGCCGGTGAGCTCGCCCTGGAGGTACACGCGCTCCATGGGCAGCGCTTCGAGAATCGCACGCATCATGGGGACCGATCCGCGTCTGAGGCCGGCCGCGCTGCGATGCAGGGCGCGCGGGTCGGCCAGCCGCATGGTCGCCGCCCACAGTGGGCCCGCCTTCTCGAGCACGCGCGCGTGGCCGCCTGCGACGAAGTCGTCCTCCTCGTAGGCGTCGATCCAGGTGCTGCCCGCCGAGGACGGGGGCGACGGGTCGAGGTTGGCCTCCGTCAGGACCAGCCGGGAGACGAGCTCGGGCCTGCGGTGAGCGAGGACGAGCGCGACCGACCCGCCCATGCTGTGCGCGATCAGCTCGACACCGGCCAGGCCTGCCGCGTCCAGCACGACCGCCAGGGCGTCCGCGTGGTCCTCCAGTGTGTAGCCGAAGTGCTGGGGACGGTCGCTGGCCCCGTGGCCGGGCAGGTCGACGAACAGGCTTCTCCGCCCCGCGAGTTCGGCCCGGGCCGCGATGTGCGCGTGGTAGACGGCCGAGACCGCCCCCAGCCCGTGCACATACACGCGCGCCGGCTCCGCGCCGGGCGTCTCGGTCCAGCGGATCCGGCTTCCCCTGCCGTCGAACTCGGCCTGCTCCATGGTGCCCTCCCTCGTGTGCCCACCAGGACAATACATCGGCACCGATGTATTGCGTACTAGATGTACACCACTGGAGAGGTACAGCGTCGGTACGACAGAATGCGCGCATGCTGGAGATGGCCATCCTCGGATTCCTCTACGACACCCCGCTGCACGGCTATGAGCTGCGCAAACGCATCACCGCACTGGCCGGACACGTGCGGCCGGTCGCCGAGAGCACGCTGTACCCGGCGATCAAGCGCCTGGAGACGGCGGGACTGCTGGCGCGGGCGACGGAACCCGGCGCAGTGGCCGCGCCCCGGCACGTCCTGACGCTCACCGACGAGGGCCGGCGAGAGCTGAGGCGCCGGCTCGCCGAACCGGTCAGGCGCGACATCACCGACGAGAACCGGTGGTTCACCGTCCTCGCCTTCCTCCGGCACCTGGACGACCCCGGCGCGCAGGCGGCCGTACTGCGACGACGGCTCGCGTTCCTGGAGGAGCCCGCCAGCTTCTTCTACGACGGCGACCGGCCGTTGAGCGCCGAGGAGTTGGACGACCCCTTCCGTCGCGGGGTGCTGGTCATCGCACGTGCCACGTCCCGGGCCGAACTCGGCTGGCTGCGGGAGACGATCGCCGCACTCGACAGCGGATCCGGGGCACCGCAGGACCACATCGGCGCTTGACCTCAATCGGACTTGAGCTTCTACGTTCCTTCCAGGGCCGCGGGACCGACCGGCGGCGTCTTTTCGTGGAGGTTCGCCGTGACCGAGCGCTCAGCCCATGCCGTGATCCCCGACCGTTACCGCTATGCGGTGATCCCGCACATCATGGTCGACGACGCCGCCACGGCGATCGACTTCTACCAGCGGGCGTTCGGCGCCCGCGAGGATTTCAGGCTCGACGCCCCGGGCGGCGGGATCCTGCACGCCGAGATCACCATCGGGCAGTCGGCCCTGATGCTGGGCGATGCCACCGTGGACGAAGCGGAGTCCGGCGCCTTCGCCGCGCCCGCCTCGCTCGGCGGCGGCACCTCCGTCGCACTGCATGTCTTCGTGCCGGACGTGGACGGCCTGGCGAAGCGCGCGGAGGCCGCCGGCGCCGAGATCCTCCAACCTCCGCAGGACATGTTCCACGGTGACCGCACGGTCATCCTGAAGGACCCCTCAGGGCACGTGTGGGTCTTTCTGACGCACGTCGAGGATCTGTCGGAAGAGGAACTCCAGCGCCGTCTCACCACCACCGGGTGACCTCCCCGCTCCGCCACTGCCGGAGGTCACCCGCCCGCAATGATCGTCACCTGCGCGAACCGGGCTCCTCCGGCGCCGTCGGCGGCTCGGCGGGGGTCGGCGGGACCGGACCGAAGAGGACGGCCCTGGCCACGGGCGGTGCGAACAGGGCGCCGACGGGGGCCGAGAGGGTCAGCACGGCACGGAAGGCACTGCCCACGAGGGGATCGCCGGGAGCTCGCTCCTGCACCCGGCGCAGGTACCATCCGGCGACCTGGTCGGCCGGTCCGCCGGTGAGCGCGCTGCCGACCGCTCCGGGCATCTTCCGGTCGGCGCCCGCGGAAATGTCCCACGCCTGCCGGGACGCGGCGAGGAGCGCCTGTTGCACGCGCCGTGTCGTGGGCGTGCGACGAGGGTCGGCCAGGGCGTCGCGCAGAGCGACCGCGCTCATCGCGGCCACGGCCATGCCCTGGCCGTAGATCGGGTTGAACGTGCACAGGGCGTCGCCGGTGGCGAGGAAGCCCGCCGGGCGGCCCGGCAGGTCGTAGCGGCGGCGCACGTTGGCGGTACGCCGGTAGCCGAACGCCGGGGAGAGGGGCTCGGCGTCGGCCAGCCACCGGTCCAGGAGCGGATGCCCCAGCCTCTTGGTGTACGTCACGAACTCTTCGTCGCCCGTGGGTGGTTCGTCGCCGCGCAGCCCCGAGACGATCACCAGGTGGCTGCCGTCCTCCAGAGGCAGCGCGCCGCCCCCGTGGACCTGGTCGGGGCCGGGGTAGACGTAGTAGCCGAGGGTGTCGCCGTCGAGGGCGCCGCCGGGACCGCGGTAGACGCGGGAGGCGTAGGCGAGCCCGGTGTCGATGGTCTCCTCCGGCGGGGCCTCGGCGCCGATCTCCGTGAGCCATTGAGGGGCTTTGGTTCCGCCGCCGGAGGCGTCCACCACCAGATCGGCCTCCAGGGGCCGCGACTCGGCGTGGGCGTCGCCGGAGCGCTCCCGCAGGAGTACGCCCCGCACGCGCGAGGCGTCACCGAGGAGTCCGACGACATCGGTCCCGTCCACGACGCTGATCACCGGGTCGGCGAGGACCCGCCGCCGGACCAGCTCCTCCAGTTGCGCACGGGACCCGGTGTAGATGTGTGTGCTGGCCGGATACCGGCGGAACCAGCGGCCGTTCTGCCACATCACCATGTCGGACGGCATGCCCACCCGAGGGGCGCCCGCCTCCCGCAGTTCGTCCAGGAAGCCCGGCAGCAGCGCCTCCAGGGCCTGCTGGCCGCCCTTCAGCAGGACGTGCGGATGCCGGCCCTGAGGGACGCCGGGACGGGGCTTGGGCCCGTCCGGGAACCGGTCGCGCTCGACGACGGTCACCCGGTCGGCGTGCCCGGCCAGGGCGTGCGCCGCGAGGAGCCCCGCGAGGCTGCCGCCCACGACGACCGCGTGCCGTTCGCCCCGACGGTCTCCTTCGTCCCAACGGCCGTTCCGTCCGGCAGAGTTCACCGATTCGCCCCCTTGGTAGCCACATCGTGAGAGGCCACAAGTATCCCGCCTCATAAAGTGGGTTGACGGCTTTCCGGCCTGCGGCACGGCGTGTCCCTCTTCTGCCGCTGATGCGCGGACCCATGCCGAACGGGGAAGATGCATGTTCGACAGGACCACGTCACTCAGGGGGAAGGGTGGTCGCCATGTGGGGCAGGATCCGCAAGTCAGGCACCCGGTTCGTGAACGCGATGCGCATCGAGGAGCAGCCCGAGAGGGAGACTCGGACGCACAACCTGTTCGAGGCCGCCGCCGCGTATGTCTCGGCCTGCGCCGAGGACGACCAGGAGCGGCTCGAGGAGGCCGCGACCTGGGTGTCGCCGGAAGCGCTGTCGTTCGGCGTCAACGAACTCGCGTGCCGGGCCGTCATCGCTCTCGCCCGGGAGCGCGACGAGTCGCCGCGTGAGGTGGCCCGTGCGCTCCTCGGACTGCCGGCGGCCTGATCGACGACCGAAGGATCGACGACCAAAGGATGGTCGATTCGCCCCGTCCAGCCGGAAAACAGCAGCTCCGGGTGTTCTTGCCAGTCGTGACAAGCGCCTTCCCCGCCCACTAGGGTGCGCGCCGTTGGACTTACCGATGGGGAGGCTGGGATGGCCGGGACGGACGAGGACGCCGTCGCCGCCGCGGAGGACGCGCTCTATGTGCTGACGGCGGTGCTGCTGACGCCGGCGAAGTTCCCGAGCGTGCTGGGCGACGACTATCCGGAGGCGTGCGCGGCGCTCGGCCTGGCGCCGCTGGCCGACGGGTACGGCCTGGTGATCGGCCAGGACGGGGCCGGCGCCCGGTGGACGGTCGTCATCGACGACGTCTCCCTGGTGGCAGTGGCGATCGCGTCCTGGGACTGCGGCATGGAGTACGAACTGTCGCCCGAGGAGCACACCGTGGTGGCCGCGCTGCCCGGCTGGCCCCTCGCGGTCGCGGTCGCCGCGCCCGGCGTGCCGGCGCCGCACGACCCGGAAGCCGATGCCGCCTACGGTCCCGTGCTCGCGCCCCCGGACACCACGACCTGGGGATCGGCCCAGCGGCGGCTGGGTGCCGACGAGATCGCGCTCCAGTGGGCGATGTGGCGCGAGCAGATCGACGACTCGGCCTTCGCGAAACCGGGCGGCGCGTCGGCCGCGTCCGAGAAGACCTCCGCAGGGAAGACCTCCGACGAGAAGGCCTCCGGGGAGAAGGCTGCGGACCAAGGCCCCTCCGGAGGCAGCTCCTCGGCAGACAGCTCCTCGAACGGCCAGGCCTCCGGCGGGGGCATCGCGGAGAGTGGCTCCTCGGACGACACAGGTTCGGTCACGGACACCGCGGGCGGGGCCGGGAGGACGACGGGCAAAGGCCACAGCGGTGTGCGGCGCGTGCTCGCGGAGGCCCGCGCCTACATCGAGTCGCCGCCGCCCCTCGGCCGTGTCAGGTCCTCGTTCGCGTCGGGCGACTCCCGGACGCTGCGGGCCGACGGCCCCGGGTGGTCGCTGGTGGCCCGGACCGACGACATCGCGTTCGTGCTCCTGGACGACGAGCCCGGGGAGGTCCTGCCGGTGGGGCGGGGTCCGGAGCTGCCGGGGCTGCTGGCCGCCCTCGACAAGCTGGCCGTACGCCCCAGCTGAACCGCCGCTCCGCACCGGCCGGGCCTCTCGTGCTCCCGGCCGGTGCGCGGAGGTCAGCGGCCGAGTTCCTTGCGGGTGACCCGGCGCAGCCTGCGCCGCTGCGAGGGGTCCAGGGTGAGGTAGGCGGCGGCCGGGACCCCCAGGACGATCAGGAGTGCGGCCCACCAGGGCAGCCAGATCAGCAGGAGCAGCCCGACCGCCACACCCCCTGCGGCGATCTTCGCGTTCTTCGACATGTCTGTCGCCTCCTTCGCGGCCCTTGCCGCTCTCTGTCCAGAAAAACGGGTCCGGGCTGCCGGCAGTTCCGGACCACGACCCTGAGACATCCCTGAGACCGTCCCCTGAGACGTCCCGGATCAGTGGTCGGCCCGAAGCGGCTCGCCCACATCGTGCATGTGCCTCAGGGCCTGCCGGTAGGAGTCGACGAGACCGGTCTCGGTGTAGGGGATACCCAGATCCCGGCAGTGCGCGCGCACGAGCGGCTGCGCGAGGCGCAGATGCGGCCGGGGCATGCTGGGGAAGAGGTGGTGCTCCACCTGGTAGTTGAGCCCTCCGAGGAACCAGTCGGTGACGGCGCCGCCGCGGATGTTGCGGGAGGTGAGCACCTGTCGGCGCAGGTGGCCCCAGGACTCGCCGTCCGGGTCGGGCATCTCCATGCCCTTGTGGTTGGGCGCGAACGACATCCCGAGGTGGAGGCCGAACAGCGCCTGGTGGATCGCCGCGAAGGCCAGCGCCTTGCCGGGGGACATGACGGTCAGCAGCAGCGTGGCGTAGGCGATGACATGGGTCACCAGGAGGGCGCCTTCGACGGCACGCTCTCCCGGAGCCTGGCGTCGCAGGTCCCGGAAGCCCTGGATCTTCAGGGCGATGCCCTCGAGCAGGGTGAGGGGGAAGAACAGCCAGGCCTGCCGGCGGGTGAGCCAACGCCGGAAGCCCGTACGCAGCTTGGCCTGTTCGCCGGTGAAGACCAGGACGTCCGCGGCGACGTCGGGGTCCTTGTCGATGTGGTTGGGGTTGGCGTGGTGGCGGTTGTGCTTGTGGTTCCACCAGGAGTAGCTCATCCCCAGGAGCAGGTTGCCGTGGACGAGGCCGATGACCCGGCCGGTCGCCTTGCCGCCGGTGATCTGGGCGTGGCCCGCGTCGTGGCCTATGAAGGCGGTGCGGGCGGAGAAGACGGCGAGGAGCGGGGCCAGCAGCAGAGTCAGCCAGGTGTCGCCGGACAGGGCTACGACCGTGACGAGGCCGGCCAAGGCAAATGCGTTGACGGCGATGGTCCGGACGTACCAGCCGTGGCGGCGCTCCAGCAGCCCCCGGTTCTTGACCGCGCGCAGGAGTGGCGTGAACTCGCTGGGGCCGGGCGGTGAGCCGGACGTACCGCGCGGGTGGGGTACGACGGTTGCGGTGCTCTGCGGCATGTCCGGACTCCGGCTCTCTCAGGAAACGTTCTGACCTGAGGAAACGTACGAAGCGGTGACCTGCCGCGACCATCCGACGAGCCCCCGTGCGACGACGGGGGGCAGCACCGGGGGCAGAGGGGGGTTGGCAACACCTCCGCACGAACGGACTCGGATCAACAAGGGGATTCGGATCGCTCTTAGACGGCCGTGGGGAGTGATGTACCCTCGACCACTCCGACCGGGTAGTCAAGTTTGAGGAGTGTAGCGATCGCCGTCCAGAGGTTCCCTGCGGCATCACCGTCCGAGATCTCCGCACTGGCATCCTGCTGTGCCGTGTTCCTGCCGGGAGACCCGGCCCGCACCGGCGTCGTGGCCTTCTGGAGGCCGGACGGCACTCCGCCACCCGCCGTGGCGGCGGGAAGGGCCGAGGAGACGGCTCTCGTGGTGCCTGGCAGCGGCGGCGCGGAGCTGGTGAGCCGGCCCGCGATCCTGCTGCCGGTCCGCGCCGCCCTGCCGGTCCTCACGCGTGCGCGTGCCTCGGCGCAAGGACATCGCGCCACCGAGTTCTGGGGTGCCGCGGCCGTGCTCGCCCTCCAGTTCTTGGCGTGCGGGCTGCTGCTGCCCGGCCTGTCCCCGGCAGACCATGACGCCTGGCGGATCGGCCCCTTGGGCGCGGCGGACATCGAGCGCGTTCAACGACTCGCCGCCGCGATGCCGCCCGAGGCGCACGCCGTGCCCGTGAGCACCGCCGGACCTCTGAGCAGCGCCGGACCCCTGAGCGGGGCCGAACCGCTGCGACTGCCCGATCCCGAACAGCTGCTGCGCGCCTTCCTGGACGCCGTCGCGGACGCCCTGCCCCGGTCCCCCGCGGCGCCTTTCGTGACCGGCGGACCGGCCTACGCGGCTCAGGAACCGCAGCACCTGCCCGAGCAACGCGCGTGGGCGGCGGAGGTCGCTGCGGGCCATGACGCGGGCGTACGTCTCTCCTTGCGGATCGAGGTCCAGGGTCTGGTCAGCGATCGCGACGCCGAGGGTCCGGCAGCCGATCCCGAGGTCCAGGTTCCGGATTCCGACGAACAACCCTCCTTCCGGGCCGTGCTCCAGGTGCACAGCGTGAGCGACCCGACGGTGGTCGACGACGCTGCCGACGTGTGGGCGGGAACGGCGGCCTTCGGCTCACGCGCGCGGATGGACGTCCTCCTCGCACTGCGCCGGGCCGCGCGCGCGTGGCCGCCGCTCGCACCGCTGCTCTCGGCACCGGTGCCGGACGCCGTGGAACTCGTGGACGAGGAGGTGACCGACCTCCTGGGCGAGGGGACCCGAGCCCTCGCGCACATCGGGGTCGAGGTGCACTGGCCCAGGGCGCTGGCCAGGAACCTCACCACACGCGCGACGGCCGGCCCGCCGGACGACGAGCGGGTCACCTCGGGCGCTCCGTCGTTCCTGTCCGCCGACGCCCTGCTCGCGTTCGACTGGTGGTTCGCGCTGGGCGACCAGCGGCTCACGCGCGAGGAACTGGACCGGCTCGCCGAGTCGAACCGCCCAGTGGTACGGCTGCGCGACCAGTGGGTGCTGGTCGATCCGCACGAGGTACGCCGAGCGCAGGCCCGGCAGGACCGCAAGGTGACACCCGTCGACGCCCTGAGCGCCGCTCTGACGGGCTCCGCCGAGATCGACGGCCGCAGAGTCGACGTACAGCCCACCGGATGGCTGGCGGCCCTCAGGGACCGGCTCTCGGACCCTGAGGGACAGGAGCCGGTCCCGCAACCGGCCGCGCTCTCCGCGACCCTGCGCGACTACCAGCGCCGGGGCCTCAACTGGCTGGCCCGCATGACGTCCTCGGGGCTCGGCTGCTGTCTCGCCGACGACATGGGGCTCGGCAAGACGATCACCTTGATCGCGCTGCACCTGCACCGGCAGACCGACAGCGCGTCGGCCGGCCCCACCCTCGTGGTCTGCCCGACCTCCCTGATGGGCAACTGGCAGCGCGAGATCGAGAGGTTCGCTCCCGGTACGGCCGTGCGCCGCTTCCACGGACCGCGGCGCGACCTCGACGGCCTGGCCGACGGGGAGTTCGTGCTGACCACGTACGGCACCATGCGCCTGGACGCGCGCCGCCTCGCCGACGTGGCCTGGGGAATGGTCGTCGCGGACGAGGCCCAGCACGTGAAGAACCCGTACTCGGCGACCGCCCGTGAACTCCGCACGATCAACGCACGCGCACGCGTGGCGCTCACCGGCACCCCGGTCGAGAACAACCTGTCCGAGCTGTGGGCGATCCTCGACTGGACGACTCCAGGCCTGCTGGGCCGGCTGGCCACGTTCCGCGACCGGTACGCGCAGGCGGTCGAGAGCGGCCGGGACCCTGCCGCAGCGGAGCGGCTGGCCCGGCTGGTGCGGCCCTTCCTGCTGCGCCGCCGCAAGTCGGACCCCGGCATCGCCCCGGAGCTGCCACCGAAGACCGAGACCGACCGTGCCGTCTCGCTCACCCCGGAACAGGTCGGCCTGTACGAGGCCGTGGTGCGGGAGACCCTCGCGGAGATCGCCGCGGCGGACAGCATGGCGCGGCGGGGACTGATCGTGAAGCTGCTGACGGCCCTCAAACAGATCTGCAACCACCCGGCGCAGTTCCTCAAGGAGGAGCGGCCCACGATCGGGGGCCGCTCCGGGAAGCTGGAACTCCTGGACGAACTCCTGGACACGATCCTCGCCGAAGGGGCGGGCGTCCTGGTGTTCACGCAGTACGTGCGCATGGCCCGCCTCATCGAGCGCCATCTGGCGGCGCGCGGTCTGCCCTCGCAGTTCCTGCACGGCGGGACACCGGTCGCCGAGCGCGAGGCGATGGTGGCGCGGTTCCAGGAGGGCGAAGTACCCGTGTTCCTGCTGTCGTTGAAGGCCGCGGGCACCGGCCTGAACCTCACCCGGGCAGAGCACGTCGTGCACTACGACCGCTGGTGGAACCCGGCCGTCGAGGCACAGGCCACCGACCGCGCGTACCGCATCGGGCAGACCCGTCCCGTGCAGGTGCACCGGTTGATCGCCGAGGGGACGATCGAGGACCGGATCGCCGACATGCTGCACCGCAAGCGGGAGTTGGCCGACGCGGTGCTCGGTGTCGGCGAGGCGGCCCTGACCGAGCTGACGGACGCCGAGCTCGCGGACCTGGTCGAACTTCGAGGGGGTGCACGATGACCGGCCAAGACATCGACACCGAGCGCACGTTCGCGGCATTGCCGCCCGCGCAGGGACGAGGGTTCGCGCAGACATGGTGGGGCCAGGCGTGGCTGCGGGCACTGGAGGACGCCGCGCTGGACTCGGGGCAGGTGAAGACGGGGCGACGGCTCGCCCGCGCGGGTGCGGTGGGCGCGGTGTCCGTGCGCGCGGGACGCATCACGGCCGTCGTCCTCGACCGTGACCGGACCGCCCATCGTGCCGACGTCCTGCTGGGCGAGCTGTCGGCCGAGCAGTGGGACCGTTTCCTCGACCTGGCCGTGGAGCGGTCCGCTCACGTCGCCGCGCTCCTGGACCGCGAGATGCCCACGCATCTGGTGGAGGACGCGGCGAGCGCCGGCATCGACCTGCTGCCGGGGCTCGGCGATCTGGAACCGGAGTGCGACTGCGGAGCCTGGGATCACTGCGGGCACACGGCAGCTCTCTGCTACCAGATGGCCCGCCTGCTGGACCGGGACCCGTTCGTCCTGCTGCTGATGCGCGGCCGGGGCGAACAGAGCGTCCTGGACGCCCTCCAGGCCCGCACCGCCGCTGCCGTGGAGGAGGCCTCCGCGTCGGAGGGCGTGGACGCCGCCGAGGCGTATGCGGCCGGCGACATCCTGCCGCCGTTGCCCGCACAGCCGGCACCGCCCCTCGTACCCGGTCTTCCGCCCGCCCTGGACACCGAGGTGCCGCCGGCGCCGGGAGTGGACCCGGTCGCCGTCCGCCACCTGGCCGCGCGGACGGCCGCAGAGGCGCATCGGATGCTCACGGAGGCCCTCCGCCCGCACTCCGACCAGCACGCCGAAGGCGTCGAACTGACAGCCGCTCAGGACGCGGTGCGGCTCGCGGTCGGCGCATCCGACGAGGCGGTGAGAGAGCGGCTGGCCGAGGGATCGGGGCGCGATCCGCAATCCCTGGCGGTCGCCACGCGCGCGTGGGAGCTCGGTGGCGCGGCCGCGCTCGCCGTACTGGAGGAGGAGTGGACGCCGGACGAGGAAGGTGAGGTGCAGGCACGCGCGCGTGCCGCCCTGCACTCGGCCTGGGACGAGGACGAGCGGCCGGCTTTGCGGGCGGTCGGCAATCGATGGACCGCCGTGAACGCGCCCGTCCAGATACGCCTGGGACGGGACGGACGCTGGTGGCCGTACCGGCGGGAACAGGGACGCTGGGTGCCCGTGGGCCCGGCCGCGCTGGATCCGGCCACGGCTCTGGCCTCGGCGGGGTCCGCCTCAGCCGAACCGCAGAGGTAGTTCGGCCAGTCCCCGCAGGAGGGTGCTGCTGCGCCAGGTCAGCGTGCCCGGGTCGGTCGCGAAGGCGAGGGCCTGCCGGTGACGCAGCAGCAGGCTCACGGCGACGGCCGTCTCCGTGCGGGCCAGCGGGGCTCCCAGGCAGTGATGCAGGCCGTGGCCGAATCCGAGGTGCCCGCGCGTGGGGCGCCGTAGGTCGAAGCGGTCGGGCTCGGGAAACCGGAGCGGATCGCGGGAGGCCGCGGCGAGCGAGACCAGCACGGAGTCACCCGCCTCGATCCGGGTGCCGCCGATGTCCAGCGGCTCGGCGGCGAAGCGGAACGCCGTGGAATGCACGGGTGAGTTGAAGCGCAGGGACTCCTCGACGGCGGCGTCGATCAGGTCCGGTTCGGCGCTCAGCAGGGCGAGTTGGTCCGGATGGGCGAGCAGGGCGTGCACGGTTCCGGAGATCAGGTCCACCGTCGTCTCGTGGCCCGCGACGAGGATCAGGAAGGCCATGCCGAGGAGTTCCTCGGGGGTGACTTCCGGGGCCGCCACCAGGTCGTCGAGCAGACCTTCCGGCCGTTCGTGTCCTGGAGCGGTCAGAGCCGCGAGGTACTCGGCCAGGGAGTTCGCCGCGTCGGTCGCCGCCTCGGACGAGGTGGGCAGGACCAGTTCGTGGGACCAGGCGTGGAACACCGCGCGGTCGGCCGCGGGCACGCCCAGAAGGTCGCAGATCACCGTGACGGGCAGGGGCAGCGCGTACCGGGCGACCAGGTCCGCCGTGCCCCGCTCCGGCAGCGCGTCGAGGAGGTCGAGCGCCACCGCCTCGATCTTCGGGCGCAGGGCGGTGACGCTCCCGGCCGTGAAGCGGGCCGCGACCAGCCGACGCAGGCGGGTGTGCCGGGGAGGGTCGGTCTGGAGCATGTTGCGGCCGACAGCGTGTCCGCCGTCGCTCCGCCAGGAAGCGGAATGGCGGATGTCGTTGCGCAGACGGGGGTCGGTCAGCGCGGCCCGCGCGGCGTCATGGGCGACGACGAGCCAACTCTCACCGCTTCCGGGGACGAGAACCCGGTGCACAGGCCCTTCGGCCCGCAGCGCGGCGTAGACGGGATACGGGTTCGAGGCCAGGTCAAGGCCGTGCGGGGCCAGTTCCTCCAGGGTGGGTACGGGCATGGCGGTTCCTTCCGGTCGCGGTCCCGAGGCTCGCAACGCCCCGATCACGGTCTTTGCGGTCTGCCGCGCCCCAGCACGGCGGATGAGAGCCACCCGCACGTCTGCCGCGCCCCGAGCCCGGCCTTGAGATCTACGAAGGCCCACCCGGCCAGCGTTACCCGGCGTTCCACTCCACGGGCGACGGCCCCGCCCGGCAGCCGTCACCCGGAACTCCACTCCGCGGGCAGCAACGCCGCCGCTGCCACCCCCTGGGCGTACCCGGCGCGGGCGGCCGCCGGGCGGCGCGCGTCCACGGTCATATCGCGTCCCATGGCGCGGCGCGCGGCCCGGTCCGGGGTCACGAGAGTGACGTGGGCGCCTTCGGCGGTGAGTTGGGCCGCTTGCTGCGCGGCGTCCGCATGAGGTCCCACGGGGCGGGGGATCGGGGCGATGGCCAGGACATGGTGATGGCCGCGCGCGAGGTGGATGTTGGCGGTGGAACGGCTGCCGCCGTCCATCCAGCGGCGCCCGGCGAGCGCGACGGGAGGCCAGACCACGGGAACCGCGCAACTCGCGACGACGGCCTCCCGGAGGGTGACGCCCGATTCGGCGTCGAAGGCCTTCAGTTGCCCTGTGAGAGCGTCGACGGCAGTGATCCTCAGTGCACGGTCGGGCCAGTCCCCGACGCCTCGCAGCAGCGGCCCCAGAGCCTCGTACACGTCGGACTCGGGGCCCGTACGGGCCTTCAGGGCCGCTCGTCCGAGACGCCGCACGGAACGTTCCGGGTCGCGGGAGCCCAGGGCGGCCCACAGGAAGCGGAGCGTCTGACCGAGCGTCACATCGAGGTCCACGGAGTCGGCACCGGCCAGTTGACGTTCGTACAGCTCTCGCGCGGGCTCGCCGGCCAGCAGGCGCGCACCGAAGATCGCGCCGGCCGAGGTCCCGATGACCACGTCCGCCCGGGCCGGATCGGCACCGGCGTCATGGAGGCCCGCGAGGACTCCTGTCATCCAGGCCCCTCCGACGCGAGCACCTCCGCCGAGAACAAGCGCCGCACTGCCCACGATCCACCCCTCCTCCACGAAATGGGGACCACTCCCCGCTTCCCCGTCGAACGATAGCATCGCGACCGGGGACCACTCCCCGGTACGACGGAGAGGCGCGATCATGACGAACGAGGCGACGGCACCGGCTCGACGGCGCGATGCGCGCCGCAATCGGGAGTTGCTGGTCGGAGCCGCGCACGAGGTGTTCACGGAGCAGGGGCTCGAGGCGCCTCTGGACGTGATCGCCCGGCGCGCCGGGGTGGGGAACGCCACGCTGTACCGGCATTTCCCCAGCCGCGCAGAGCTGGTCGACGCGGTCTTCCGTGAGCCGCTCGCGGACACCATGGCCGCGGGCGAACGGGCCCGGAACGCCCCGGACGCCTGGGAGGGTCTCGTGGACTACCTGGGAGCCGTGTTCGCCGTGCTGGCCACCGACCGGGGCACCAACGACCTGATGACCACAGGTCTCGAAGGCGTCGACTCCTTGCAAGCCGTCCACGCCCACAACCGGGCGACCATGGACGTGCTGCTGGCCCGTGGCCGCGAACAGGGCAGCATGCGCGCGGACGTCACGACGGAGGACGTCCTCTTCGCGCTCGCCGCACTGGGGCGAGCCGTCCCGGCCCTGGCAGGCGCCGTCGCACCGGATGCCTGGCGCCGCCCGCTGGCCCTGCTCCTCGACAGCCTGCGGGCCACGCCCGGCGTCACGAACCTGCCCTCCCCCGCGCTCACGGCAGACCAACTCGGCGAGGTTCTCCAGGGGCTGGGTCCGCACCGGGCGCCCCGCGCCTCTCCTTGAGTGAGCGTGGAGCACACACGCGTGTGCGGCTGATCGGACCGGACCGCAGACGGTCGGCGCCAACCCGTCCAGCCGTCACCCCAAGGACGGAAGCAACGACTCCAGGTCGCTCGGGAACTCGCTGGGAAGCTCGCTCGGGAACTGCGACGGAAGCTCGCTGGGCAACTCGCTGGGAAGCCGCGTGGGCAGGCTGAACGACGGCTCGGGAGAGCCGCTCGTGCTGGTCCGCGGGGCCGGGTTCTTGTCCTGTGAGTCGTCACTGCCCGAGGCCATGAAGATCACGGCGATCACGGCGACGGCGGCCACGACCAGGACGAGCAGAGCGAACAGCGGGCTGCGGCGGCGAGGGCCTCTGGGTCCACCGCCCCGGCCTTCGTGGACGGACGGTATCGGCTGGGTCGAGGGCAGACGCCCGTAGGGGTTCGGGCCCTTGCGTCCGAAGTCGTCAGGAGGTGGTCCGAAACCACCGCCCGGAGGCGGTGTGTCGCCCGGCGGTCCGGGCGGCTGGGGCGGTACCGGCGGCATGGCCATACCGTCCAGAGTCGCCGCGAACCGGTCACGGGGCGACCCCCACGCGGGAGTTGATACGGGCTCATGCCGTGGATCGCATGATTCCGGAACATTCCACGCGGGGGCACCCCCCTGCGCGCGCGTGCGCCTGACCTGTCGGACCGTCCCCGTGCACTCCGGCCGTCGGCATCTGCGTATGCCGTCGAAGGAGGCCGCTCACGACCGACCGCACGCGCGCGTGGGCCTCGTTCAGCCGCGGGCACCCAGGAGGTGGTCCATGGCGAGCTGGTCGAGCTGCTCGAAGGCCATGCCGCGGGTGGCGGCCGCCTCCACGTCGAAGTCCTCGAAGGCGGTGCGGTCCGCGAGCAGCGACTTGAGGCCGTCCGCGGCCGTCTGCTGCGCCAGCTCGTCCAGGCGGGCGGCGCGCAGCGCCTCCTGGACCTGCGGGTCGGCGCGGAAGGCGGTGGCACGCTCCTTGAGGATGAGGTAGTTGCGCATGCAGCCCGCGGCCGACGCCCACACACCGTCGAGGTCCTCGGTCCGCGGGGGCTTGAAGTCGAAGTGCTTCGGACCGGCGTAACCGGCACTCTCCAGCAGGTCGACGAGCCAGAAGGCGGCACGCAGGTCACCGGCGCCGAAGCGCAGGTCCTGGTCGTACTTGATGCCGGACTGGCCGTTGAGGTCGATGTGGAAGAGCTTGCCCGCCCACAGGGCCTGCGCGATGCCGTGCGGGAAGTTCAGCCCGGCCATCTGCTCGTGGCCGACCTCGGGGTTCACGCCGTACAGCTCGGGGCGCTCCAGGCGCTCGATGAACGCGAGCGCGTGGCCGACGGTGGGCAGCAGGATGTCGCCGCGCGGCTCGTTCGGCTTGGGCTCGATCGCGAACTTCAGGTCGTAGCCCTGCTCGGTGACGTACTCGCCGAGGAGGTCGAAGGCCTCCTTCATGCGGTCGAGCGCCACGCGGACGTCCTTGGCGGCACCGGACTCGGCGCCCTCACGGCCGCCCCACGCGACGTACGTCTCGGCGCCGAGCTCGACCGCGAGGTCGATGTTGCGGATGGTCTTGCGCAGGGCGTAGCGGCGTACGTCGCGGTCGTTGGCGGTGAACGCGCCGTCCTTGAAGACGGGGTGCGTGAAGAGGTTGGTGGTCGCCATCGGCACCTTCATGCCGGTCGCGTCCAGGGCCTCGCGGAAACGCTTGATGTGGCTCTCGCGCTCGACGTCCGAGGACCCGAAGGGGATCAGGTCGTCGTCGTGGAAGGTCACGCCGTGGGCGCCGAGCTCAGCCAGGCGCTGCACCGTCTCGACGGGGTCGAGGGCACGCCGGGTGGCGTCGCCGAACGGGTCCCTTCCCTGCCAGCCGACGGTCCACAGGCCGAACGTGAACCTGTCCTCGGGGGTGGGCTGGTAGTTCATGACGCGGCTCCTTGCTGCTCCGGACTATTTCGTCATGGCGGTTTACAAATTAGTATGCGCACACGTCTCTGGGAAGAGACAAGGTGTCTCCGGATGGAGACACCGGCCGCATCGAGATCATGAGCCGCGCAACAAGGGAGAGCCCGATGTCAGCAGCCGAGGGTCCGCTCGTCGTCGGTGTGGACACGTCCACCCAGTCCACCAAGGCGCTGGTGGTCGACGCGGCCACCGGCCGGGTCGTCGCCCGCGGCCAGGCGCCGCACACCGTGTCGTCCGGGGCCGGCCGCGAGAGCGACCCCCGCCGGTGGTGGGACGCGCTCTCCGAGGCCCTGCGCCAGTGCGGTGACGCCGCCCGGGAGGCCGCCGCGGTGTCGATCGGCGGCCAGCAGCACGGCCTCGTCACCCTGGACGCGCGGGGCGAGCCGGTCCGCCCGGCCATGCTCTGGAACGACGTGCGCTCGGCGCCGCAGGCCAGACGGCTCATCGACGAGCTGGGCGGCCCCAAGGCCTGGGCGGAACGGACCGGAAGCGTGCCGGGCGCCTCCTTCACGGTCACGAAGTGGGCCTGGCTCGCCGAGCACGAACCGGAGGCCCTGCGGGCCACCAAGGCCGTCCGCCTGCCCCACGACTACCTCACCGAGCGTCTCACCGGTGAGGGCACCACCGACCGCGGTGACGCCTCCGGTACCGGCTGGTGGGCGTCGGCGACGGAGTCGTACGATAGCGAGATCCTCGCGCATGTGGGGCTCGACCCCGCGCTGCTCCCCCGCGTGGTCCGGCCCGGCGAGGTCGCCGGCACCGTCCGCGACGGCCATGACCTGCCGTTCTCCAAGGGCACCCTGGTCGCGCCCGGCACCGGTGACAACGCGGCGGCCGCGCTGGGCCTCGGACTGCGTCCCGGCACGCCGGTGATGAGTCTCGGCACCTCGGGCACGGTGTACGCGGTGTCGAAGCGCCGCCCCACCGACCCGACCGGCACCGTGGCGGGTTTCGCCGACGCGCACGGCGACTGGCTGCCGCTCGCCTGCACCCTGAACTGCACGCTCGCCGTGGACCGCGTGGCGGCCCTGCTGAACCTGGACCGCGAGGCCGTGGAGCCGGTCGCGGGGGTCACCCTGCTGCCCTATCTGGACGGCGAGCGCACCCCGAACCTGCCGAACGCCTCGGGTCTCCTGCACGGCCTGCGCCACGACACCACCGGCGGGCAGCTCCTCCAGGCGGCCTACGACGGTGCCGTGCAGGCGCTCCTCGGGGCCCTGGACCTGGTGCTCGACGCGGATGCCGACCGTTCCACGCCGCTGCTGCTGATCGGCGGCGGCGCCCAGGGCACCGCCTGGCAGCAGACCGTACGACGGCTCTCGGGACGTCCGGTGCAGGTGCCGGAAGCCAAGGAGCTGGTCGCACTGGGCGCCGCCGCGCAGGCCGCCGGGCTGCTGACCGGCGAGGACCCGGGCGCGGTCGCCCGGCGCTGGAACACCGCGGCGGGGCCTGTGCTGGAGGCCGTCGAGCGGGACGACGAGACGCTGGCCAGGATCGCCGGGGTACTCTCCGACGCGGCGCCGCTGCTGGAGCGGGGGACCTCTGGGGAGTGAGGGAGGCATGACCGCACCGCTGCACAACGCCGAACCGGCCGACCCGGGGCGGGGCACGCACGCTGCTCGCCCGAAAGCCTCGGGGCGCGCCCCGCACGACGCCCAACCGGCGGGACCGGCACGCGGCGCGCACGATGCACACCCGGCCGGCCCCCGCCGCGGTCTGCCCGACACCCAGCAGGGCATGCGCCGCCGCAATCTGGCCCGAGTCATGCACGCCGTCAGCGCCGAGGGGCCGCTGTCGCGTGCCGCGGTGGCCTCGCGGATCGGTCTGACCCGGGCCGCGGTGTCGACCCTCGTCGACGAGCTCATACGCTCGGGGCTCCTGGAGGAACTGGGCCCCGAGCGCCCCGGGCGGGTCGGCAGGCCCGGCTCCGCGCTCGCCGTCAGCGGGCGGGGCCCCGCCGGGATAGGCGCGGAGATCGGTGTGGACCACCTCGCGGTCTGCGCGGTCGACCTGCGCGGCCAGACCCGCGCACAGGTGGTGCGGTACGGCGCGAACCGGGGCCGCGCGCCCGAGCCGGTGATCGCGGACCTCTCCTCGCTGGTCCGCCAGGTGGTGGCGGAGGCGGAGAGCGAGGGCCTGTGGCCCGCGGGGCTCGCCGTGGCGGTACCCGGCCTGGTGGCGCGGGACGCCCGGACCGTCGTCCGCGCCCCGAACCTCGACTGGCACGACACCGATCTCGGCGCCCTGCTGCCCGAGGACTTCCCGCTGACCGTGGGCAACGAGGCCAACTTCGGCGCGCTGGCGGAACTCTGGCTCGGCGACGGCACACCCCACGACTTCCTGCACGTCTCGGCGGAGATCGGCATCGGCGCGGCCCTCGTGGTGGACGGCCAGCTGCTGCGCGGCACCCGCGGTTTCGCGGGCGAGCTGGGCCATGTGCCGGTCCGCCCGGACGGCCCCCGCTGTCCCTGCGGCAGCCGGGGGTGCCTGGAGCAGTACGCCGGTGAGGAGGCCGTGCTCAGGGCAGCGGGCCTCGAACCGGGCGAGGACCAGGTCGGGCTGCTCGCCCAGCACGCGGCGGACGGCGACGAGAACGTACGGGACGCCCTGCGCGAGGCGGGAGAGGCACTCGGTATCGCGCTGACCGGGGCGGTCAATCTCCTCGACCCCGAAGGCGTGGTGCTCGGCGGGGCGCTGGCCGGGCTCGCGCCCTGGCTGCTGCCCTCGCTGCGGGACGAACTGGCCCGGCGCACCGCCGGTCCGGCCTGTCCTGTGTCGGTGTCACGCCTCGGTTCGCAGGGGCCCTTGCTGGGCGCCGCGCACTCGGTGGTGCGGGCGGTGCTGGACGACCCGGCGGCTGTGGGCGAACGCGCCTGACGGCCCGTCATTTCACCCCGTCGGGTGAGCGAGTTATCCACATTTCCAAGGTTCTCCACGGAAACACCCAGCCCCCTTCTGCCCCGTCGACGTCCGCCGTACCGTGATTCACGCGAGGCACCCATCGCCTCCCACGACGGGAATCGGGGGGTGACATCCGGACCGCATATCCGACACCGCCCGCGTCCACCTCGACGAACCCGAACCGATCGGAGCAGTGCAGGATGAGCGACCCCAGGATTCTGACCGTACGGCCCGAACCGGGCGAGTACGCCTGGACGTTCGGCGGTGCCCCGCCGGTGGCCCGCATCAAGCCCGGCACCGTCCTCGACCTCTACACCGAGGACTGCTTCGCGGGGCGGGTGCGGTCCGAGAAGGACCTGGTGTCCGAGGTGTGCGAGTTCCCGTTCCTGAACCCGCAGACCGGTCCCTTCCACATCGAGGGCGCGGAGCCGGGTGACACCGTCGCCGTGCACTTCGTGTCCGTGGAGCCGGCCCGGGACTGGGCCGCGTCCACCACGGTCCCCCTGTTCGGCGCGCTCACCTCCACGCACTCCACCGCCACGCTCCAGCCCCCGCTGCCGGAGACCGTGTGGATCTGGCAGCTGGACCGGACCCGGCGCACGGCCCTGTTCCGGGCGCACGACAGCGACATCGAGATCGAGCTGCCCATGGACCCGATGCACGGCACCGTCGGGGTGGCGCCCGCCAATCTGGAGGTGCGCTCGGCGCTGGTGCCCGACGCGCATGGCGGGAACATGGACACACCGGAGATGCGGGCCGGCGTCACCTGCTACCTCGGGGTCAACGTGGAGGGCGCCCTGCTCAGCCTCGGTGACGGCCATGCCCGGCAGGGCGAGGGCGAGACCTGCGGCGTCGCCGTCGAGTGCGCGATGAACACCGTGGTGATCGTGGAACTGCTCAAGGGGCTCGCCACGCCCTGGCCGCGCATCGAGTCGGACACCCACATCATCTCGACGGGCTCGGCCCGCCCGCTCGAGGACGCGTTCCGGATATCCCAGCTAGACCTGGTGCAGTGGCTCGTCCGCGACTACGGATTCAGCGAGCTGGACGCCTACCAGTTCGCGACTCAGGCCGTGGAATCGCCGTTGGCCAACGTCTGCGACACCAACTACACGTGCGTGGCGAAGATCCGCAAGGAATGGCTGCCCGCGCGCGAGACTCACCGCGGAGTGCACCACCGGCTCCGTGAGACCGCGGCGGCCTTTCGGGGCTGAACGCCGCCGACCTGAGAGGCACCGATCCTTGGAACGCGCCAGGCCAATGTTCGACCGACGGCGGCTGCTGAAGGGGGCCTTGCTGGCCGCCGTACCCTACGCACTGCTTCCCGAGACACGAGCCGGGGCGGCTCCGCAGACCGGCGACTACCCCCTCGCCGAGTGGCAGCCCGCCACGTCGTCCAACTTCACGGAGTCGGACCGTCCGTGGTCCTACCGGGTGAACCTGGTGGTCGTCCACGTCACGCAGACCTCCTACACCGAGGCCCTGGACATCTTCCGCAACCCGGCGAAGCAGGTGTCCGCGCACTACGTCGTGCGTTCGGCGGACGGGCACGTCGCGCAGTGCGTGCGGGAGGCGGACGTCGCCTGGCATGCGGGGAACTGGGACTACAACACGCGCAGCATCGGCATCGAGCACGAGGGGTGGGTGGACAAGCCGGCGTACTTCACCGACGCCCTGTACGAGGAGTCCGCGAAGCTCACGGCGGGGATCTGCGACAAGTACGGGATTCCCCGGGACCGCGCGCACATCATCGGGCACTACGAGGTGCCGGGTTCGGACCACACCGACCCGGGGCCGTCCTGGGACTGGACGCGTTACATGAGGATGGTGGAAGCCATGTGATCCGGCCTCGTTCGGGTGGCGCCGGTCGAAGAGGTTGTCGGGGCGGGCACCCGGAGTGACGATGTTCCCAGCCGCATCGCGTTCCGGGGAGGCCGAGTTGTCCGATCCATGGGTGGCCCTGGAGGCGGGTGCCGACCCCGCCGAGCGGGTCCGGATGCTGCTGCGGGCGCACGAGTCGTTCACCGAGGCGGGTACGGTGCAGCGGCCGGTGCGCCCGGTGGTGGCGGATTCGTGGCGGCGTTCCGCGCGGGCGGGGGTGGGGCCCGACGGGACGGCGAGCGTCGAACTCAGCGACGGGGACCTCGACGTGTACCGGGCGGAGCATCCGCTGGCTCGGGTCATGCCGTTGTTCCGTGAGCTGATGGGGACCTTCGCCTCCGACGGGGAGCATCTGCTCGCGGTGTGCGACGAGCACGGCAGGCTGCTGTGGGTGGAGGGGCACGCGACTACCCGGCGGCAGGCGGGCCGGATGAACTTCGTGCCGGGGGCGCGGTGGTCGGAGGCCGCGGTCGGGACGAACGCGCCGGGTACCGCGGTGGCCGTGGACCGGCCCGTGCAGGTGTTCGCGGCGGAGCACTTCATCCGCCGGGTGCAGCCGTGGACGTGCGCGGCGGCACCGGTCCACGATCCGCGGACCGGGCGGGTGCTGGGGGCCGTGGACATCACCGGCGGGGACGGGCTGGCGCATCCGCACAGTCTGGGCTTCGTCCAGGCGGTCGCGCGGGCCGCCGAGTCCCAGCTGGCGCTGCTTCTCCCGCCGGAGACAGCCGCCGACACCCCCGAACTGAGCGCGCTGGGCCGGGACGAAGCGGTGTTCACGAGCGCCGGACGCAGGATCAGGCTGAGTCGGCGGCACAGCGAGATCCTTGTGCTCCTGACCCGGCACCCGGAGGGCTTGAGCGGGGACGAGTTGCTGTGCGCGCTGTACGAGGACGAGTCGGTGACGCCGGTGACGCTGCGGGCCGAACTGGCCAGGCTGCGGCGGGTGCTGGGGCCGGGGCTGCTGGCGTCGCGGCCGTACCGGCTGACCGTGCCGGTCGAGTCGGACGTGGCCGTCGTGGAGCGGCGGCTGGAGAGCGGGGCGGTCACGGGGGCGGCGCGGGGGTACACCGGTCCGCTGCTGCCCTCCTCGCGGGCTCCGGCGGTGGCACGGCTGAGGCGTCTGATCGCCGACGGGCTGCGCACGGCGTTGATCGCCCGCCGGGATCCCGACCTGCTGGCGGACTGGGCGCACGCGCCGTGGGGCGAGGACGACCTCGACGTGTGGCGGGCGCTCGCGGCCCTTCGACCCACGGCGAGCGTGCGGGCCCGGCTGGCCGCGCTGGAGTCGGAGCTGGCCGCGCCGACGGCAACGTGGTTGCAACGTCCGCGCTTCTAGCCTCACGCGCAGAGCCGCCCAACGGCGGGCGGCGCTGCTGAAGGAGGCTGGCCAGCATGACCCGTTACGCGGCACCCGGCACCGAGGGCGCGATCGTCTCCTACCAGGCGCGCTACGACCACTTCATCGGTGGCGAGTACGTGCCGCCGGCGCGCGGGCAGTACTTCGAGAACCCGTCTCCGGTGAACGGGCAGCCGTTCACCGAGGTCGCGCGGGGTACGGCGGAGGACGTGGAGCGGGCGCTGGACGCCGCGCACGCCGCCGCGCCGGGCTGGGGCCGGACCTCGGTGACCGAACGCTCCGACATCCTCCTGAAGATCGCCGACCGGATGGAGGCGAACCTGGAGAAGCTCGCCGTCGCCGAGAGTTGGGAGAACGGCAAGCCGGTCCGGGAGACGCTGGCGGCCGACATCCCGCTGGCCATCGACCACTTCCGCTACTTCGCGGGGGCGATCCGGGCCCAGGAGGGGTCGCTCGGCGAGGTCGACGACGACACGGTGGCGTACCACTTCCACGAGCCGCTCGGTGTCGTCGCGCAGATCATCCCGTGGAACTTCCCGATCCTGATGGCGACGTGGAAGCTGGCCCCCGCCCTCGCCGCGGGCAACGCGGTCGTCATCAAGCCCGCCGAGCAGACCCCGGCCTCCCTCCACTACTGGATGAGCCTGATCGCGGACCTGCTGCCGCCGGGCGTGGTGAACATCGTCAACGGCTTCGGCGTGGAGGCCGGCAAGCCGCTCGCGTCGAGCCCGCGGGTGGCGAAGGTGGCGTTCACCGGCGAGACCACGACGGGGCGGCTGATCATGCAGTACGCCTCGGAGAACATCAAGCCGGTCACCCTGGAACTCGGCGGCAAGTCACCGAACATCTTCTTCGACGACGTCTGGGCGCACGACGACGACTTCCGGGACAAGGCGCTCGAGGGGTTCACGATGTTCGCCCTCAACCAGGGCGAGGTCTGCACCTGTCCGTCCCGGGCGCTGGTCCAGTCCGGCCATTACGCCGAGTTCGTCGAGGCCGCCGTCGCCCGCACCGAACTCATCAAGCCGGGCCATCCCCTGGACACCGACACGATGATCGGCGCCCAGGCCTCCAACGACCAGCTGGAGAAGATCCTCTCCTACCTGGACGTCGGCCGCCAGGAGGGGGCTCGGGTGCTCACCGGCGGCGAACGCATCGAGTACGACGGCGAGTTGAAGGGCGGCTACTACGTCCAGCCGACGATCTTCGAGGGCGACAACCGCATGCGGATCTTCCAGGAGGAGATCTTCGGCCCGGTCGTCTCGGTGACGTCGTTCGCCGACTTCGACGACGCCCTGAAGATCGCCAACGACACGCTGTACGGGCTCGGCGCGGGCGTGTGGACTCGGGACATCAACACGGCGTACCGCGCCGGGCGCGCGATCCAGGCGGGCCGCGTCTGGACGAACTGCTACCACGCGTACCCGGCGCACGCCGCGTTCGGCGGGTACAAGCAGTCGGGGATCGGGCGGGAGACGCACAAGATGATGCTGGAGCACTACCAGCAGACGAAGAACCTCCTGGTGTCGTACTCGCCGAAGAAGCTGGGCTTCTTCTAGGAGCCGCCAGAAGGCGCCTTGGCCGGTCCCCGGTTGGTCCCTTCGGCTGTGGGCCAGGCACGCGGGGTGGCGTGCCTGGCCCCGTGGGTCAGTTCTCCAGTCGCCAGCGCTGGTTCGTGCCGCCCGAGCAGCTCCAGAGCTGGATCTTCGTGCCGTTGGCCGTGCCCTGGCCGCCGGCGTCCAGGCAGAGCCCCGACTGCGCCGCGGTGATCGTGCCGTCGGGGTTGATGTTCCACTGCTGGTCCGGCTGGCCGGTGCAGTCCCAGATCGCCGCCGGCGTGCCGTTGCCCGCCCCCTGGCCCACGCCGAGGCACTTGTTGCCGTAGATCACCAGCTGCTTTCCGGTGCTGTGGGTCCACCGCTGGTTGGTGCCGCCGTTGCAGTCCCACAGTTGGGCCTGCGTGCCGTTGGTGGTGGTGAAGTTGTTGATGTCGAGGCAGCGTCCGGACTGCTGGCCGACGATCTTCTGGTTGCCGGACGGCTGCGGGTCCGGCGGTGTCGTGCCCGAACCGAACTGGGTGAAGAACTGCCACACCGCTCCCGACGTCCAGGTGCGCCAGCCGTCACCGGTGGAACCGTCGACGGGGCCGGGGTCGTGGCCTGCTCCGTCGAACGCGGCCCAGACGACGGGGTATCCGGACTTGCATCCGGAGTAGGTGGTGATGATGTGCGTCAGGCTCCCGTAGGCCGGCTCGGGCGGGTTCTGCGGGGTGCAGCCGTTCGTCCGGACAAAGGTGTCGCGCAGGTCCCGTCCCGACTGGATGGGCAGCACGTTGTCCCTGAGGCCGTGCAGTCCCATGTAGGCGATGGGCTGGTTGCCGCCGCTGCACCCGCTGAGGTTGGCTCCGGAGTAGACCGCGACCGCGCGGAAGACCGTGGCCCGGGAGCACGCGAGGGCGTACGACATGCCGCCGCCGTAGCTGAAGCCGCCGGCGAACAACTGGGTGGTGTCTACGCACAGGCCCGCTTCGATCTGGTTGACCAGGGCGTCGACGAAGGCCACGTCCTGGCCGCCGGGGTTGGCCCAGCCGTTGCCGTTGCCCTGGGGGGCGACGAAGATCGTGCCGTTGTTCGCGCTGTCCGCCAGGCGCCTGAGGCCGTAGTAGGACCAGTTGTACCCGTCCGTGCCGCCCGAGTCGACGTCGTTCGCGGTGCCGCCCCGCCAGTGGAAGCCGAAGATCAGCCGGTAGGGGCGGTTGCTGTCGTAGCCGGCGGGGACCCGCAGGATGTAACTGCGGTTCTGGCCGCCGCTCTGGATCGTGTGGTTCCCACTGGTCAGCGCCGGGGGCTTGCCGCAGCCGGTGCTGGCAGCGGCGGTCCTCGTCACCGACGCCGGTGCGCCGAGGCCGCTGCTGAACGACGTGCCCGCGGCCGCCAGGACGAGAAGCAGCGCGGCCACGAGGGGCATCAAGAGCGGTGTGCGTTTCATGCTCTCCTTCTTCCGTGGTCAGGGGAGTGACAGGGAGCACCCGTGCTCAGACGGGGGTGATGGTCCATTGGTTGTTGGTGCTGGAGTTCGGCGTCCACAGCACCGTGGTCGAACCGGCCGTGGTGCTGCCGCTGCCGTCGAGGGCGGTGCCGGTGCCGCGGTTGACGATCTGGTAGCGGTTGTTGCCGAGGCTGGTGAGTGACCACTGCTGGTTGTTGCCGCCGTTCCATGCCTCCTGGCGGGCGGGGGCGCCGTTGGCGGTGTTGCCCCAGCTGTCTGCGGCCATGCCGTTGGTGCGGTTCACGATGCGGTAGTAGCCGTTGCCGAGGTCGATCAGCTGCCACTGGAGGTTGGTGCTGCCGTCGTAGCCCCACTGCTTGAGGTTGGCGCCGGAGGCCACGTCGCCCCCGCTGTCGAGCACCAGTCCGCTGGTCACGTTGGCGATCCTGACCCAGGTCGTGGAGCCGCCCGGCGCGCCCAGGACGGGGATCTCACCGGAGAAGGTGAGCTTGACCGTGTACGCCAGCGCGCTGAACGGCGCGTTGGACGAGGGCATGGTGAGGTGCAGGCCGGAGGCGTCCTGGACGGGTGCGGGCAGATCGATGTAGGTGCCGGCGGTGTTGTTCAGGAGTTGCGCGCGCGTCAGGCTGCTGAGGTTGATCTGTTGGGAGTTCAGCGTCGCGATGGTCAGGGTGCCGCCCTGCCAGCCCAGGGCGGTGGCGTAGAGCACCTTGTTGTCCTTGCTGCGGGTGAACCGGATGTCCTGCGGTTTGCCCGCCACCGGTCCGCTGAAGGAACCCCCGCCCATCTTGGTCGGGCCCTCGCCGTAACTGGCCCAGGTGCGGGTGGAGTAGACCGCCTCTCCGAAGCGGCCCAGCCAGTCGCCCATGGCGAGCAGGATGGACTGCTGTCCGGAGGGGATGGTGCCGTCGGCCATCGGGGCGATGTTCAGCAGCATGCTCCCGCCCTTGCTGACCCGGTCGATCAGCGAGTGGAGCAGGGCCTGCGTCGAGTAGTAGCCGATGCCGACCGTGTAGCACCAGCTGGAGGAGGAGATGCTGTCGTCGGTCAGCCAGTAGGGGGTGAGCAGCCCGGCTGGGCCGCCGCGCTCGAAGTCGAAGACCTCGCCCTTGTTGTTGAAGCCGTCCTTGTAGGTCGCGGCCACGTCCTTGTTCCATGCGACCGCCTGGTTGTAGTAGTGCGCGAGGAACTGGAGCCGGTAGGACTCCTGCACCTGATTGAGGGCGAAGTCCTGCCACACCAGGTCCGGTTGGTAGCCGTCGACGACCTCGACGAGCTTGTCGTACCAGAGCTTGTTCTCCGCCGCCGTGCCCTGCTGGCCGTAGAGGATGCGGAGCGTGGGGTCCGACTGGGACGGCACATGGTCGTAGTAGCCGTTGAAGTGGTAGGCGTGGTGCAGGGAGGCCATGAACTTCAGTCCCTGCCCGCGGATGGCCTGGGCGTGCAGTCCCACCAGATCGAGCCTGGGGCCGTGCTGCACCGAGTTCCACGGGTTGGAGCGGCTGTTCCACATGGAGAAGCCGTCGTGATGTTCGGCGACCGGGCCGGCGAACCGGGCGCCCGCGGCCTTGAACAGCCGCGCCCAGGCGTCCGGGTCGAAGTTGCCGCCCTGGGAGGCGAGCTTGGGGGCGAACTGGACGAAGGTGCCCGCCTTGTCACGGGCGCCGTCGATGAAGTTGTTGTAGGGCCAGGCTGTGGGGTCGCCGTAGGTGGCCTTGTGGTGGTTGTTCTCGGCCGAGCCGCCGATGTACATGTTGCGCGGGTACCACTCGTTGCCGAACGCCGGAACGCTGAAGGCGCCCCAGTGGTAGTAGATGCCGAACTTGGCGTCCTGGAACCAGGCGGGCGCCGGGGGGTGCTGGTCCACGGAGGACCAGCTCGGGGTGTAGCTCTGGGGGCCCTCGGTCGCGGCGGCGTCGGGGGCGAACCGCAGCAGGCCGACGGCTGTCGCGGCACCGGCCGCCGCCAGCAGCCGGCGCCGGCTGAGCGGCAGGGGGGAGGAAGTCATGGGGGGGCCTTTCGGAGGAATCGGGGAGGCTCGGGAACACGGGGTCAGTCGCGCGTCCACTTCTGGCTGCCGGCGCCGTTGCAGGTCGACAGCTGGAGCGGGGTGCCGTTGGCCGTTCCGGCGCCGGTGGCGTCCAGGCAGAGACCGGACTGGACGCCGGTGAGGGTGCCGTCGGTGTGGAGCGTCCACTTCTGGTTGGCGCCGCCGTTGCAGTCCCAGATGGTCACCTTGGTGCCGGGGCTGGTGCCCTGTCCGGCCGCGTCCAGGCAGACGCTGCCGTAGACGCGCAGCTCACCGGCGGAGGTGTTCGTCCACTGCTGGTTGCTGCCGCCGTTGCAGTCCCACAGCGCCACCTGGGTGCCGGCCGTGTGCGACTGGTTCGGCACGTCCACGCACCGTCCGGAGGCGGTCCCGACGATCGCGCCGGTGATGCCGCCGTCGTTCCCGCCGCTGCCGGGGGTGATGGACAGGTTGTCGAACTGGGCCGTCTCGCCCTGGCTGGTCCCGTAGCCGATCTGGCCGGTCGCCCAGGTGCCGTCGTTCGCGGAACCGACCGTGGCACCGTCGACGACCGCGGTGATCGAGGTGCCGGAGAAGGTGAGGCCCAGGGTGTGCCAGCGGTTGGTGCCCAGCGCGGCGGTCGTGCCGCGGGCCAGGGTGGTGACATTGCCGTTGGTGTTCGAGTTCAGGATCGACCAGGCGCCGGTGTCGCTCACCCTGAGGCGGTAGGCGTTCTGCCCGCCGGTGCGGTCGTAGTCGTGCCCGCCCGCTCGGCCGATCAGCTCGACGTAGCCGGACTGTTCGAGCAGTACGTCCGACGAGACCGTGTAGTTGCCCCAGCCCACGTCGCCGAGCAGGGCGTGCGGATCGGTCAGCGTGTCCCAGGTGATCGGCTTCTGCGGGCTCATCTGGCGCACGCACATGCCGCTGCGGCCGCCGCCGCAGCCGACCGCCTCGAAGGCGCCCTGCCAGTCCATGAGGTACTTCGCCTCGGTACCGGAGGCGTTGCCGTCGAAGGAGTCGCTGTACGGCAGCTTCAGCGGGGCCTTGGCCGGTCCGGTGGCGGTGCCCTTGCCCTGCCCGGTCGTGGTGCTCAGGGTGTAGAGGTGGCCGGGTCGCACGGTCAGGCTGAAGGTGCCGCCGGACGGGGTGATGTCGGTGGCGTGCACGAAGTGGTCGGCCGTGTTGCCGGACCTGACGTCGGTGGACCAGACGTGGACGGTTCCGGTGGACAGCCCTCCGGTGACGCTGAAGTTCAGCGTCTGGTCGCCGCCGGCGTCCATCGTCTCGACGACCGTGGACCAGTCGGAGTTGTTGGGAGACTTCAGCGAGACGTAGCTTCCGTTGGTGCGGTTGCCGCCGATGTAGCCGCTGGAGGAGTCGACGTACCGCCACCCGGGGGCGGTGAACTGGCTGGTGTGCGCCATCACCCAGGCGTTCTTGCCGATGGAGTAGGCGCCGGACCACGGCTGTGCGGCCAGGGCGAGACCCATCGTGGGGTACGGCAGGTTGGGGGTGAGGGCGGCGACGACCGGCCAGTTGAGGTAGGCGGTCATCCGTCCGTCGATGTACCCGCGGTTGATGCCGCGGGCCACGGCCTGCGCTCCCCCGTTGTAGTCGTCCGAGCCGTTCTCGCTCGCCCACAGGGGCTTGCCGGACGACAGGGCCGCCGCGGGCACCGAGCAGTCGGACTGGGCCGACCGGTAGCCGCAGGGGTAGTGCGTGCCGATGGCGCTCACCGCTGAGGCGAACGACGCGTTGGAGTTGATGTCGTTGGCCACCCCCCAGTCCGAGTCGGCGGCGACGATCTTGACGCTGCCGTAGCCGTTGCTGTTGAGGGCGCTGCGCAGCTGCTGGTACCAGGAGACGTTGTAGCCGCGCTCGTTCCAGCCGCCGAGGTAGTCGATGCTCAGCCCGTGCTTCTTGGCGCAACCCAGCCACGCCAGGTCGTAGTTGACCATGTCGGTGGACCAGAAGTTGCCGCCGCCGATCCAGCCGGGGGCGCCCCAGGCGAGCCCGTACAGCTTGAGGTTCGGGTTGCGCGCCTTGGCCTGCTCCATGAGCCACCACTCGTAGCCCCGGTCGCAGTTGAGGTCGGACCGGGTGTGCTGGTGGCTCGGCTCGGCGCCCGAGGTGGAGTTGGTGTCGCCGCCGATCTCCGCCTTGAGGATCTGGAGGGAGGCGCCGTAGCCGGGCTTGAACAGGTAGTCGAGGATCTGGCCGCGCTGGGGCTCGGGGTAGTCGATCAGGAGTCTGCTGTTGCCGCCCCCGCCGCTGATGGCGCCGACGCCGTCGAAGACACGGCCACCGGAGGTGCCGTTGATCGTGACGGAGGTGGCGGCCTGGGCGGGCGCGGCGGCCGTGCCGACGACGCCGCCGGCGGTCAGGAGGAGGCCCGCGACGACGGCCGTCGGGACACGCAGGCGCCGTAACAGCCGTGCGATTGCTGACACGGTGGGGTCCTTTCGCTGGTGGGGGTGTCCACGGCCGGTGTGGTCGGCGGACGGTTCAGCGGACGGTTCAGCGCACGAAGAAGTCCTGGTTGGTGCCGGGGGCGTTCTTGCACGGCCACTGATCCAGTTGCCGGCCGGGGGTGCTGTCGGCGCCGGGGACGTCCAGGCACAGGCCGCTGTTGCGGTTCTGGAAGGCGTAGGAGCCGTCGGACTGGCGTACGGGCAGCCAGAGGCCGTTGGCCGCTGTGCCGGGGGGTTGCTGGACGATGTCCGGGGTGCCGGCCGTCGTGGAGCCGCCCGCGACCGCGACGTCCAAGCCGGAGTTCTGGGCCCGCAGTTCGCCGTAGCCGCCCGAGGCCGGCACGAACTGGAACAGCTGGTTGCTCTGCCCGGTGCAGGTCCACTGGCCGATCGCGGCGCCCGCGCTGCCCGAGTTGCCGTACACGTCCAGGCACAAGGTGTCGTGGGCGACGACGAGTTGGTGGTAGCCGGCCGGGAAGCCCTGGCCGCCGGAGGAGGCGGGGGTCAGGTGGACGGTGAACGCGTCGTGCGCGCCCTGGAACGTGAAGGGCACGGTGATCGAGCCCCCGGCGGTGCTCACGTTCTGGTCGTACACGGTCTGGGGAGCCGCGAGGGGTGCCTGGTCCGGGATGCGGTGCACGGTGACGTGGACGGTGCCGTCGTTCGCGGGCCAGGGCACGGACGACAGCCCGTTGAAGGTCACGGACGCGGCACCGGTGTACCCGTTGGAGTCGCCCACGACCGCGACCACTCGCGCGGCGGAGGCGTCCTCGGCGGCCGAGATCGCGGTCGAGCCGACCTGGCCGGAGGTGTCGACGAGGGTGCCGGTCATGTCGGCGTACTCCCGCAGCGCCCACCAGTTGCCGTTGGGCTGCCAGTTGCCCCCGCTCTGGGTGAGGACGCCGGTCAGGTTCGGGGTGACGCAGCACACCCAGTTGCCGCGCATCGCGTTGGTGTACCCGGACTGCGCGAACCGGGCGAGGTACCAGGCCGTCACCCCGGTGGTCTGCCGGTCGGCGGGCTGGTACTCGTTCGAGGACAGCGGCAGCGGTCCGATGCCCGCCGCGGTCAGGGCGCTGTTGAGGCTCCGCGCGACGGTGACCGGGTCGTCGACATCGCCCTCGTTGTGGTTGGCGATCATGTCCGGCACGGTTCCGGCCGTCTTCACGTGCGCGAGCCAGGTCCGCCACTGGCCGGGGTTGCGTTCCGGGGTGAACGCGAAGGACGGCCCGACGATCTGCGCCCCGGGGGCGATGCGCCGGATCTCGCGGTAGGCCGTGTCCCACATCTGGAAGTACTGGGCGCTGTTGACACCGCGGGTCCAGAAGGCGGAGATGTCGGGCTCGTTCCAGATGTCGTAGGAGAAGGTGAGCCCCGAGGCTTGGAGTGCGCCCACCGTGGAGTCGATGAAGCGGAGCCAGTCGGAGCAGTCGCCGTTGTCGCACGGGTACCTGGTGGTCGACGGCTGGCCGCCGTTCGCGCCGTAGATGTCGCTGACGAGGACCTGGTACTGCGCGTGGTACGGCGGCCGGGTCAGGCGTTTCGCCTGCGCGGTGATCGAGTCGAGGTCGGCCCGGGTGGCCGTGCCGTACTGGTAGCCGTCCCTGATCCAGCCCCCGGAGAACCATCCGCCGCCGCGGAAGGCGTTGATCCCGAGCGGCTGGAGGAACGCGTCCACCGGCTTGGTGCCGTCCTCGCTGATGCCGTAGAGGAACCCCTCCCCCACGCCGGTCGACGGCCCGCGGGGCGACGCCAGGTTCACGCTCAGCGACCTGCCCTCGGCGGCCCTGCTCACGGTCGTCGACAGCAGCGGCAGCACGAGCGCCAGGAGGATGCCGGCCAGCAGTGCCCGACGGCCGGATCTCACTCTCGTCGTCATCCGAATCTCCTGCGATCGGGCGCCGCCGCGCTGCGGCGCGCGTGCTGGACGGTGCCGGTTACCGTGCAGGGGGCGCGCAGCGGCGTGCCGGGGCGGCGGTCGGATGCCGCCCCGGAGCCGCGTGCGGGTCCCTCACACGGTCAGCTCAGCGACCACTGCTGGTTGGACTGGCTGTTGCAGTTCCACAGCTCCACGGGGGTGCCGTTGGCGGTAGCGGCGCCCGTCACGTCCAGGCACAGGCCGGACGGGGCGCTGGTGACGGTGCCGTTGGCGTTGACGTTCCACTGCTGGTTGGGCTGACCGTTGCAGGTCCAGGTGATGACCTTGGTTCCCGGGCTGGTGCCCTGGCCTGAGGCGTCCAGGCACAGCCGGCTGCTGCCGGAGTACACGGCGAGTTCGCGGGAGTCGGTCCGGGACCAGGTCTGGTTCGCCGCACCCGAGCAGTCCCGGATCTGCGTCTGCGTACCCGGGGTCGTGGACGCTCCGGGCACCTCCAGGCACTTGCCCGCGCCCACCGCGTGCAGCGCACCCGTCGTGCCACCGCCACCGCCGCTTCCCGTCCCGTAGCCGGCCGCGGTGATGCTCGTCTGAACGGCGTTCTCGGTGGCGTCGGAGGGGTAGCCCGCCGTCATCGCGCCCTCGAAGAACTCGCCCACGCCGTTGGGGCTGTTGTCTCCCCCGGTGCCGAGCAGGACCGAGCTGTCGACCTTCATCGGCGAGTAGCCGTTCGGCAGGGGCCCGGAGAAGGTGGTGGTCAGGCCGCCGCTCGCGCCGTTGCCGTATTTGAGGGTGAAGTTGCTGGTGCCGTTGTTCTTCAGCCACGCGCTGACGAACGGGTAGTGCACACCGGGGTTGTTCGGGTCCTTGTTGGAGCCGGTGTTGGTGTGGAACATGCCGTTCTCCAGGTCGGCCTCGACCCACGGGCCGCTGCCGGTGCAGCCGCCGAACCAACAGGCGTTGCCCCAGTAGATGGCGTTCATGGTGGCGTTGCCGGTGTCGGTGTGGGAGTTCTCCCCGCTGCCGTAGTCGAAGCAGCACCACTGGTTGGTGTAGTTCGAGGAGGTCACCATGTAGATGCCTGCCGGCTGGGAACCGGTGGGCACGCCCTTGGCGTGGTCGATCCGGTAGCCGACACCGGGGGTGACCTTGATCCCGAAGACCTGATGGCCGGCGGCGGTCACCGGCAGGGCCATGGCGTCCGCGCCGACATCGGATCCGTTGGGCCCCGGGCCCTTCCAGTAGCCGCCCCAGGAGATCGGCATGTCGTTGTGCTGGGCGGTCTGGTCGTAGATCTTCGTGATGGTGCACGACGTGCCCGAGCAGAACGACACCTGGGACGCGCCGTCGGCGTACCCGCCCGTGCTGAGCAGCCCTATGTCGCGGTAGCTGCGGTCGGAGGCCCGCTGGATCTGGTACAGCGGGCCGTTGTACGACGCGAAGAGCGCCCTGGTCGTGGAGTGCGCCGTCACGCACGGAGTGCCGCCCGCGGCGTAGAGGTCGCACGGGAGCGACGCGTCCGCCACGCGTTGCGCCGCCGTTGCGGACCGCGAGGACGTGGCGAACGCCGGGGCGGCGAACGCGGCCACGATCATCGCCAGGACGACAAGGAACACGGCTTTCCCTCGCCTGTGTCGGCGATCACCGGCTGGTTCGAGCATGGAGACCTCCTCCGGGGTTCGATCGCGGGGTCATCCCAACGTCCACTTCTGGCTGCTGCCGCCGTTGCAGGTCTGCAGCTGGGCGAGGGTGCCGTCGGCGGTGGCCCCTCCGGCGACGTCCAGGCACAGGCCCGACTGGACGCCGGTGATGGTGCCGTCGGTGTTCAGCGTCCACTGCTGATTGCTCTGGCCGTTGCACGTCCAGATCTCCACCTTCGTGCCCGGTATGGTCTGGTTGTTGTAGGCGTCCAGGCACATCTGGCTGCTGCCGGAGTAGACGGTGAACTGGTTGGACGCGGAGTGCGTCCAGGTCTGGTTGGCGCCGCCGTTGCAGCTCCAGATCACCACCTGGGTGCCGGCGGTCGTGGTCGAGTTGGGTACGTCCAGGCACTTGCCCGCACCCACCGCGTGCACCGCGCCGGTCACGCTGGTGCCGCCGCCGCTGGTGCCGCCCGCGACCCGGTACATCACCGTGCCGTGGGCCGGTACCGAGGCGCTGATCGTGCCCGAGGTGGTGGAGGAGGCCCCCGACCACAGGTCGGTCAGGGTGTAGGTGGACGCCCCGGTCTTGCCGATCGCGGCCGCGGTGGTCGAGATGGTCGCTGTCGAGCCCGTCTCGTTGAACAGGGCCACCGACACATCCCCGTTGGCCAAGGGCTTGGCCAGCACGTCCAGGCCGCCCGAGGAGGAGACCATGGTGCCCTGCTTGCCGAGCGGGTCCTGGTCGACCGCGATCACCCGGGAGTTGGTAAGGGTGGCCAGCGTGTCCGCGCTCGCCGAGGGGATGTTGGTGCCCGCGATCAGCGGTGCCGCCATCTCAGCCCAGAGGCTGAACTCGCTGCGGCTCTCGGTGGCCGTCATCGAGCCGTTTCCGACCTCCAGCATGTCCGGGTCGTTCCAGTGGCCTGGGCCCGCGTAGGAGGCCAGTCCCACGTTGCTGTGGAAGATGGACAGCATGCTGGCGAAGTTGGCGCTGATGTCACCGGTGGTGCGCCAGCTGTTGCCCACGTTCGCGCCCCAGGTCCACACGTTGTCCTGGCCCCAGTTGCACAGGCTGTACAGGATCGGCCGGCCGGTGGCTGCCAGGGCGTCCCGCATCGCGGTGTACCGGCTCTGCGCTGAGACGCCGTTGTTGTTGCAGTTGTCGTACTTCAGGTAGTCCACGCCCCACGAGGCGAACGACTGGGCGTCCGTGGTCTCGTGGCCCAGGCTGCCCGGGTAGCCGGCGCAGGTCGCGGTGCCCGCGTCCTCGTAGATGCCGAGCTTCAGCCCGAGCGAGTGCACGTAGTCCGCGGTGCCCTTGATGCCGTCGGGGAACTTGGCCGGGTCCGGCACCAGGCGTCCGCCCGAGTCACGGTTGTGGGTCATCCAGCAGTCGTCGATGTTGACGTAGGAGTAGCCCGCCGCCTGCATGCCGTTGGTGTGCATCGCCTGTGCGGTGCTCTTGATCAGGGACTCGGACACGTTGCAGCCGTACGCGTTCCAGTCGTTGAAGCCCATCTGCGGGGTGAGTGCCAGCCCGTTGCCCAGCGCGGCGGCGGGCCGGGCCGTGCCGAGGGAGACGAGGGGCAGGCCTACGCAGAAGAGCGCGACGGCGAAGGCGAACGCCAGCGTGCGGTTAATCATGTGCATGTCATTGACTCCTGAGCCGGGTTGCGGCAGAACTCGCCGTGGGGCAGAAGGACTCAGCGGTATCCGGCCGCGGTGATGTTGGCCTGCACCGCGTTGTCGGTCGCGTCGGAGGGATAGCCGGCGACGATGGCCCCCTCGTAGAAGGTGCCGGCGCTCAGGTTGGCACCGCCACCGGGCTTGCAGCAGTCACCGCCGCTGCCGAGGACGATCGCACCCTGCTTCTTCATCGGGCTGTATCCGCCGGGCAGCGCGCCGTCCCACAGGGTGGTCAGGCTGCCGGACTGCGCGTTGCCGCCCTTGAGGGCGAACCTCGACGTGCCGTTGTTCTTCAGCATCGCCGTCACGAACTTGCCGGCGAACGCGCGCTGGTTGGGGTTCCAGGACTGGCTGCCGCCGGGGTACAGGCCCCATTCGAGGTCGGCCTGCACCCAGGGACCGCTGCCGGCGCACCCGCCGAACCAGCACTGGGTACCGAAGTTGATCGCGTCCATCGCCCCGGCGGCGTCGGCCTTCCGGGTCGTCTCGCTGTTGCCGTAGTCGAAGCAGCAGCCGCTGTTGACGTGGGTGCCGCTGGTCACCATGTACGCCCCTTCGGGTGCGGCACCGGTCGGCACGCCCGTCAGGTGGCCGTCCCGCCAGTAGCTGTTGCCGGGGTTGATGTACAGCGAGTACGCCTTGGTGCCCCCGGCGGTGAGGGACTCGGAGGTCGCCTTCGCGGGGCTGCTCTGAGTCGACCCGGGGACCTGGGACGAACCCTGGTACCACAGGTCGTTGCCGTGTCCTGACTGGTCGCGTACGACCGTGATCACGCACGAGGTTCCCGCGCAGAAGGCGTCCTGCGCCGCCGCGTCGGCGAAGCCGCCGGGCGCCAGCACGCCGATGTCCCGGGTGGCGTTGTCCGAGGAGCGCCTGACCTGGTACAGGGAGCCGTTGTACGCACTCTGGAGCGCACGCACCGTGCTGTGCGCGGCCACGCACGGTGTGCCGCCCGCGGCGTAGAGGTCGCAGGGGCCGGACCCGCCGGGCGGCGGCGGTGGCGGGGATGCCGGGGTGCTCCACTTCTGGTTGCCCTGGCCGTTGCAGGTCCACAGGATGACCGCGGTGCCGTTGGCCGTTGCCGCTCCGCTGACGTCCAGGCAGAAGCCGGATGCCGCACCGGTGACGGACCCGTCGGAGTTCCGACGCCACACCTGGGCCGGCCGGCCGTCGCAGGCCCGGATGACCACGGGGGCTCCGGGGGCCGTCCGGTTGTCGTAGGCGTCCACGCACCGGGTGCCGCCCATCGTCCTCAGCTCACCCGCCGCCGTGAACTCGAAGGCCTGGTTGGCCTGGTCGTTGCAGTCCCAGATGTCCAGCGCGGTGCCGGTCGTGTCGACGTTGCCCTTGACGTCGAGACACCGGCCCGACGCCGAGCTCACCAGGGTCGCCGCCGACGCCGGTGCCGGCCATGACGGCGCGGTCGACAGCAGCACGGCCAGCAGTGCCATCACGCATGCGGCGGCGGCCGCCGGTAAGCGTCGCCCAGGAGCCGCGGGGCTGCGGAGCGGAACGGATGAAGGCTGCATTCTGTTCCTTGAATACGTGGGGGAAGGGGACAGAGAGTGCCGTGCCTGTCCGAAGGGGCCGGGACGCTCGAAGCGTCCACAGGAAACCCTCAGACATCCCATGTCAACAGTGATTCCACACCCCCCTCACCCTGTCAATAGACCTGTCGCCACTCGTCGGAGTCGCATCCATCCCATGTATACGCATGCGGGAGCCGCTGTCAGGGCAGGCCAGAACCCGCGTCCGGCGACGGCCGCCGTGCCGGGCGCGGGTGGGCGTTCACCTCACCTGAGGTTCACCGGGTCAGGAGACCGGGAGGGCCGTCCACCGCTGGTTGGTGCCGCCGTTGCAGTCCCACAGGACCAGTTGCGTGCCGTCGGCGGATCCGGCGGGGATGTCGAGGCAGCGGCCGGAGACCGGGTTGCGGTAACCGCCGTTGTACGTCTGCCACTGCTGGTTGGTGCCGCCGTTGCAGTCCCAGACAGCGATCTTCGTGCCGTTGGCGGTGCCGCGGCCCGTGGCGTCGAGGCACTTCCCGAGCGCCCGCAGGGTGCCGTCGGAGCGAGCGGACCAGAGCTGGCCGTCGGAGCCGTTGCAGGACCAGCTGTCCACCACGGTCCCGTTGGCGCTGTTGCCCCCGCTCACGTCCAGGCACTTCCCGGCGATCCCCGAGCGCACCTCGGCGCCGCCCGTGGAGACCGGCGGCTTGATCCAGCCCGCCGCGTCCGCGGCCTGGATCCCGGCGTTGAGCGCGTCCGCCATCTTGCGGTAGCCGGTGTCGTTGGGGTGCAGGGCGTCGGCCAGGTCCGCTCTGGTCAGGGCGCTCATGTCCACCAGGCGTACGTGCTTGCCGGCGGCCTGCGCGTCCTGGACGATCCCCGGGATCCTGGCGTTGAACGCGGGCCGGTTGGCCTCCTCCGTGCCGCTGGTGGAGATGATCACGGTGCCGACCAGGACGGTCGCGTCGGGGGCGGCGACGGTGATCCGGTCGATGAGCGCGCGGAGCCGGTCGGGGGCTGTCGGGATCTGGTAGTTGCCGTTGAGGTCGTTGGTGCCGATCTCCAGCGTGACCACGTTGGGGCGGTAGCGGGCCAGCACGGAGTCCGCGATGCCGGTGATCTGGTCGATCCGCCAGCCGGAGTGGCCTTCGTTGTCCGGGTCGGACATGGTGCCGTTGCGCCCCGAGCCGACAAAGTCCGGCGCGTGTCCCTCGGCCGCCAACTGGTCCCGCAGGAAGCCCCGGTAGCCGTTCCCCGACGAGCTGCCGACGCCCCAGGTGATGGAGTCCCCCAACGGCATCAACCGCAGGGCGGTGGGCGCGGCGGCCCGTACGGCGGAGGGCGGTGATCCGGTGCCGGTGGCGGCCGCCGCGTGCGGGGCGGCGCCGAGACCGAGCACGGTCGCCAGTGCCGCGGCCCAGGGGGCCAGGTACTTCTTCATGAGCGTTCCTCACTGGTGCGGGTCAGTGGGTGGGGTGAACGAGTGAGTGGGGTGAACGAGCGGATGAGGTGAACGAGTGCGCGGGCCGGTCAGCGGGGTGTGAAGTCCTGGTTGCTGCCGGCCGTGTTCTTGCAGGGCCATTGGTCGAGCTGCTGGCCGAGGTTGCTGCCGCCGCCGTAGACGTCGAGGCAGAGGCCGCTGTTCTTGTTCTGGAAGGAGTACGAGCCGTCGGACTGCCGCAGCGGCAGCCACAGGGCGCCGGCCGATCCGTCCGGAACCTGCTGCACGATGTTCGGCGTGCCGGCGGTTGTGGAGCCGCCGGCCACCGCCACGACCTGTCCGGAGTGCTGCGCGCGCAGCTGCCCGTAGCCGCCGGAGACCGGCAGGAACTCGAACTGCTGGTTGCCCTGTCCGTTGCAGGTCCACTGGTCGATCGCGGCGCCGGCGCCGGTGGAGTTGCCGTACACGTCGAGGCACAGGCCGTTGCTGCCGATCACCAACTGGTGCCGGCCGGTGGGGAATCCGTCCCCGCCGCCGGTCGGCTGGATGCCTGCCTGCTGGATGACCTGCCGGGCGCCCTGCGGCCAGTTGGTGCCGCTGACCTGGACGTTGCCGGTGAGGACGTTGTTGTGCGGCGGGCCGGTGGCCACGTAGGTGTTGCCGCCGTTGTACCAGTTGCCGGAGAAGGTGCTGTCGTCGGTGTGGTTGTTCGCGTTGGCGTTGGTGAGCGCCCAGTTGCCCGCGTCCTGCACCACGTTGGCGGACACCGTCAGGTAGCGGGAGCCCTCGTCGAGGTACAGCGCGGTGGTGCGGTTGTTGTCGTACATGTAGTTCTCGGAGATCACCGAGCCGGGGGCCGCGGACAGGCTGTAGATGCTGCCGCCGTCGTACATCGCGTTCTTGGTGTCGAAGACCAGGTTGTGGGAGACGGTGTTGTTCTTCAGCGTGGTGGGGGTGCTGTAGACCGGCTGGTAGTTGTAGGTGCCGCGGTTGACGTAGTCCTGGCTGCCGCCCGGGTCGTTCATCCCCCAGCCCCAGCCGATGTCGATCCCGTCGTAGGGCAGGTGGTCGCACTGGTTGTGGGTGATCGTCGCGTTGGTGACGTAGGTGGACAGGATTCCCGCGGTCTCCTTGTAGTCGGTGCCCACCCCGCTGACCTTGTTGTTGCTGATGGTGATGTTCTGGTTGGTCATCTGCGGGTTGCCGGGGTGGTGTGCGTCCGGCTGGATCCCGCCGACCTGGATCCCGCTGCCCGCGATGTCCGTGAACGTGTTGCCGGTGACGGTGACCCCGTTGGCGCCCAGTCCGGTGCCGGACGCCGTGGCGACACCGTCGTTGCCCACGCCGAGGCCGGCCTGTCCGAGCTCGGAGAAGGTGTTGCCGGAGAACGTGATGTCGGTGGCGGCGGAGACCTGGACGGCCGCGGGCATCTGCACCCAGTGGTTGCGGGTGGCCTCGAACTGGGTGCACCCCGACTTGCAGGTGCTCAGCCAGTTGGCGGGCATCGCGAAGGCGCCGGTGATGTGGGCGCCGCTCTGCTGGTCCGCGTAGCCGTCGGGTCCGCTCGGGCCGAGCCAGGAGGTTCCCGTGAACCGTATGCCGCTGAACTTCAGGCCGGTCGCCGGTGAGCCGTAGCTGCCGCTGACGCCGAGCAGGCTCTGGAGCCTGGGCAGTTCGACGTCGAGGCTGTTCGGGTTCTGACCGGGCTGGGCCCGGTAGTAGAGGTCGCCCGTGGACGAGTCCAGGTACCACTGTCCGGCTTGCTTGAGGAACGCGTAGTTGTTCTCCAGGTACATCGTCCCGCCGGCGAACGGCGCGTTGACGGTGTCGTAGCCCCAGGAGTTGTTGTTCCACGCGGGCTGCTGCATGGTGATCGTTCTGCCGCTGACCGACTTGACCGGCGCATAGCGGTCGGTGAAGGAGTTGAGGCTCTCGACTTCCATGTGGCTCTGGTCCGAGAGGCCGGCCAGGTAGTCGAGGGAGGAGTCGGTGACGGTGAGGCCGGTCTGGGTGAAGGTGAAGGCGGAGCGGGGCACCTGGATCGCCGCGCGCGGCGCCTGGGTGCCGTTCACGTACAGCTGACGTGTGTTCACGCCGCTGCCGACGTGGGCCGACCAGATATTGCTGCTCTGATCATGCACCTGCCAACCAGATATCTGTTGGGCGCCGCTCACGACGGGTTGCTGACCGGGCATGGCCTGATACGTGATCGTGTGGCCGTTCTGGCCGCCGTCCCCGGAGCCGAAGGCCAGCGGCTGGGACAACCGGTAGGTGCCACCGGCCAGGTTGACGACGACGTCCGCGTCGGCCGAGAGGCGGTGCGCGGGCTGCCGCGCCTGGTCGATCGTCGCGAACGGCTGCTCGGCGGTGCCGGTCCCGCCGGGGGCCGCACCCGGATCCACGTACAGGGTGGCGGCAGGCGCCGCGCGGGTGGCGGCAGGCGCCGCACGGGTGACGGCAGGCGCCGCACGCTCGGACGGTACGGCGAACGCGGCCGTGGTGGTGGCGGTGGCCGTGGCCGTGGCCGTGGCCGTGGCCGTGGCCGTGGCCGTGGCCAGGCTCCCGGTCAACAAGGCGAGCAGAGCTACCGGGGCGGCGGCCCACCGGCCGCGGGGCACATCGGGTCTCGACATGGTCATCCTTCAGTGACGGCGCGTGAGGCCCCGCCGCACGGTGCTCATCCGGTCTCCTACCGTGCCGTCGCAACCCGGTCGGGTCGTGCGGTGACGCTGGGGGCGCGAGATTGCAGAGAGGTTTCGGGGGGAGACGGTGCTCCCGGCTCCGCGGGCTGTCAAGGTCGTGGGACGGCCTCTCGCGAACCTTGTCGCGGAATCGATTCGACGGCTGATTCCTGCGGGTGGAAGGGGTCGGCGTCTCGAAATGTTTCGCTTCCCCGCACATCGGTTCGCGTCGCGCCCTACGGTGTCTGGTGACTGGTGTCCGGAGTCCGGTGTCCGAAAGAGTCGGACCCGCACTCGTGTCCGGCGGAGCACCGATCGTCGCGGTCTGTCCTGTCGGCCTTCGGGTGGGTTCTTGGGGGCTGCATGAACATCGGGGAGATCGCTCGGCGTGCCGGCGTGTCCCGCAGCACGGTGTCGTACGCGCTCAGCGGCAAGCGTCCTGTCGCGAGCAGCACCCGCCGACGGGTGCAGGACGTGATCGACGAGCTGGGTTACCGCCCCAACGCGACCGCGCGGGCCCTCAAGGAGGGCCGGACCCGGACGATCGGTCTCGTCATCCCGCCGGCGGGCAACCGGCTCACCCACATGCAACTGGACTTCGTGGCCAGCGTGGTGGACGCCGCTGCCCGGGTCGACCTGGACGTGCTCCTGTCCCCCTCCGGCGAGGACCACGACCGCTCGTTCGAACGTCTGGTCTCGGAGAGCCGCGTGGACGGCGTCATCCTGATGGAGATCCGTCTGGAGGACCCTCGCGTGGGCCGCCTCCAGGCCGCCGGGGTGCCCTTCGTCGGCATCGGGCACACGGCCGGCGACCAGCGGATGTCCTGGATCGACGTCGACTACGCGGGCTTGGTCCGGCACTGCGTGCGGCACCTCGCCGATCTGGGGCACCGCAAAGTGGCGCTGATCACGCGCTCCGCCGAACTCGTCGCGGCGGGTTACGGCCCGGCGCGCAGGGCGGGCGAGGGTTTCGCGGCCGCCGTGGCCGAACACGGTCTCGACGGCATCGAGGTGCCGTGCGGGGACGACGCCCGCTCGGGTCAGGAGTGCGTCGAGGCGCTGCTGCGCGGCCGGCCCGGCCTCACCGCCGTGACCACCATCAACGAGGCCGCCCTGCCCGGCATCCAGCGGGCACTGGCGGACGCCGGCCTCGCGGTGCCTTACGACTTCTCCATCACCGGGGTGGCGGCCAGGACCTGGGCGGAGGACTTCCGGCCGCCTCTCACTGCGGCGGACGTACCGGCCCTGGAAATGGGCGAGAAGGCCGTGACCCTCCTGATGGAACGCATCACCGCACCGGACGCCCCACCCCGCCACATCCTCCTGACCCCACCGATCTCACTGCGCTCCAGCACGGGGGCGGTGCGGACGGGGCGGGGGCGGTAGGCGGCACCCGGCCGGAGGGCAGGCTGAGGCGTGGGGGCGGGGTCCGTCCGCGGGCTCCCGGTAGAGCGGCCGTATGTGCCCTGCAGCTCCCTGTTCCTCCCAGAGGTATCCCGTCCCAGCCGGCTCTCCCGGACGAGTCACGGACCAGTCACGGACCAGAGCGACGCCCCCCACCATTGGGCAGGCGCCTTGCTCGAGATGGGCTGTTTCAGGATGCCCTTTGGTCGACGGACTTCTCGATCTCGGTAGTCACGCGTGCCCCTCTGAAAAGCACCGGGAGCCACAGGAGACATGCCAGCAGAGGAACCGCGGCGTAGGCTGCCATGCCCACGCTGGAGCCCAACCCGCCCATGAGCGCGCCGAGAACGAGATACCCGGTGCCGATGAGCGCCGACTCCACGAAAGAGATCATCGACAGCAGGCTCGCCCGGTACCGCGACGGCACGGCTTCGTTGAACACGTTGTCCACAATCACGGCGGTGATCTCGGGAATTCCCCCCAGCACCAGGAACGCGGCGACGGTGACCCAGACAAGGCCGAGGCCGCTCAGGCCCAGCGCCGCGGCGAGCATCAGGAGAGACGCCGGGACCATGACCCGATACCCGATGTGCCGGTTCGCGAGGTCCGACAGCAAGGGAGTGAGCCCTCCGACGAAGAATCCCGCCGATATGACCACGCTGACCAATGCCGTGCCCGCTCCCTGGTCGGAGAGCGTCTTCTGCGTGAAGATGATGTACGGCGTCAACGTCGCATGCATCAGTCCGGACACCACGACAAGCGCCACCAGGGCCGGCGTGGCGACCCGAAGCATCGCCCGCCATGCAGTGCCGTCACCGTGCTCCTCGGCTCCGTCCTGCTCGTCCACCGCGTCCATGCCGCGAATCTCGGGCACCCGTGACATCAGCACCACCACGGCCAGGACAAGGCACGCCGCCGAACCGGCGTAGACGACTCCCCAGGAAATCTGCTGCATTTGGCCGCCGAGCACGATGGCGACTCCCGAGGCGACCGTCCCGAGCATGGTGAACCGAGACTTGATCTTGACGTAGCCGGCCGTCGCACCACCCCGCACGAGCAGGTCGTACAGCAGGGCGGTGTCCGATCCGGACACGCATGCCATGCCCACTCCCTGGCCGATGAACAGCGTCAGGAACACCCAGTAGTTCGAAGACGTCACCTGACCGAGCAGGCATCCGGCTATCAGCACCTGGCCGATCACGATGCTGGCCCGCCTGCCGATACGGTCGGCGATGACTCCGGTCGGCAACTCCGCGAGTCCGCTGACCAGATAGAGCAGTGTCTGCAGCAGGGCCACTTGCCCGGCGGAGAAGCCTCGCTGATACAGGAAGAGGACGAACAGGCCGCGCTGGAACAGCGAGTTGGCGAGCACGGCGTATACGTAGAACGGGCGCGCGACGCTTCGTGCTGCATCGTCGACTGCAGCCGACCCGCCCAGGGCCTCGGTGGTGCCGGTCATGCCGCGGTCTCCCCCTGGTGACTCCGGTGATCATTCATGTCGGTCCTGCGTCGGCCACCCGTACATCCAGTCCCTCCTGCACGCAGGACACTGGGCCGGCCCTCCGGAAACCGTTGCCTACGCCGCGGCCGTTCTCGGGGGAGGTGCCAAGTGCTGGAGCCGCTGGCGTCCACCTGCAAACGGTTGCGCGAGTCTTGGAGCCGACCTGCAGGTGCAACCCCATCGCGCGGTGCACGACGAGGCGTTCCAGGGCCGGTTCCTGGACGCCCTGGCCGCGGAGACGGGCACCTCGTTCTGAGCCCGGGGAGAGCTGACGCCGGACGTGGTGCCGTCCCCTGCCGCCCGACCTGCGTCCGGGCTCAGCCGCCCCGCCGCACCCGCGCCGCCCTCCGGGCCTCCGCCAGCTTGCGGGCCTCGTCGGTTTTGCGGGACGGTCGGGACGGCTTGCCGCCGGAAGCGCCCTGCGCCTCCTTGGTGCTGCCCAGGCCGCGGAACGGGGCGTTGTGGTTCTTGGGGCGCTGGGCGGCGGGGCCGCCGTCGAGGGGGACTCCGGAGGGGGCCTTCGCGCCGGTGATCCGGCTCAACTGCGCCTCGCCCGACCGTACTTTGCTGATCTGCGGGGTGACGTCGGCGTCCGCCATGACCTGGCTCGTCTCGCGGCGCTGTCCCGACAGGACGAGGGTGACCACGGTTCCGGAGCGGCCGGCCCGGGCCGTGCGGCCCGCACGGTGCAGATAGTCCTTGGGGTCGGTGGCCGGGTCGACGTTGACCACCAGGTCGAGGTCGTCGACGTGCAGGCCGCGGGCGGCGACGTTGGTCGCCACCAGCGCGGTGACCTGACCGTTCTTGAACTGGGCCAGGGTGCGGGTGCGTTGCGGCTGGGACTTGCCGCTGTGCAGGGCGGCGGCGGGCACACCGTTGGCCCGCAGATGCCGGGTGAGCTGGTCGACGCCGTGCTTGGTGTCCAGGAAGAGCAGGACGCGGCCGTCCCGGGCGGCGATCTCCGTGGTCACGGCGTACCGGTCCGGGCCGTGCACGACGAAGACGTGGTGCTCGATCGCGGTGACCGCGCTGGAGGAGGGGTCGACGGAGTGGACGGCGGGGTCGCGCAGATAGCTCCGGACCAACTGGTCGACGTCGCGGTCGAGGGTGGCGGAGAACAGCATGCGCTGCCCGTCGGGACGCACCTGGTCCAGGATCTCGGTGACCTGCGGCAGGAATCCCATGTCGCACATCTGGTCGGCCTCGTCGAGGACGGTGACGCGCACCCGTCCCAGGCGGCAGGCCTTGCGCTCGATGAGGTCGTGCAGCCGGCCGGGGGTGGCGACGACGATCTCGGCGCCGTCCCGCAGGGCGGCGGCCTGCCGTCCGACGGACACTCCGCCCACGACCGTCGCGAGCCGCAGCCGCAGGGCGTCGGCGTACGGGGTGAGCGCCTCTCCCACCTGCTGTGCGAGCTCCCGGGTGGGCACCAGGACGAGCGCCAGGGGCTCCTTGGGCTGCGCGCGCCTTCCGGCCGTCCGGGCGAGCATGCCCAGGCCGAAGGCGAGCGTCTTGCCGGACCCGGTACGGCCGCGGCCCAGGACGTCGCGGCCCGCGAGGGCGTTCGGCAGCGTCGCCGCCTGCACGGGGAACGGCACGGTCACCTGGTGCTCGGCGAGCGTCCGCAGCAGTTCCGCCGGCAGCCCGAGACCGGCGAAGGACGCCACCGGGGGCTCCACCGCGAGGTCGCCGGGCGCCTCGTCCTGCTGCCGGGCGTCGGCACGTGCTGCATCGCTCACTGAAAGCCTTCCTCCGAAGGGACCGTACCGAGGAAGGCGCGGCGGGGACGCGGTCACCGGCCTGGAATCCCGGACAGAACCCGGCACGGCGCCACTGCAAACCCCCGACAGTAGCACGCGCCGCTGTCCTGCTACGGGCGAGCGGTCAGGGACAGGTCGGCGTACACGAGGTGGTGGTCCGAGACGGCGGTGGGGCGGACGTGCTGGCTGAGGGGGGCGACGTCTCGGAGGAAGACGTAGTCGAACTTGCTCTGCCAGTCGGTGGTCGGCTCGCAGGGGCCGGACCGGGAGGGGTGGCACTCGGGGTCCGCGTCCGCGGCCAGTTTCCACATCGGGGCGAGTTCGGAGGCGTACGGCACCGCGTTGAAGTCCCCGATGACGATCGCGCGGTCGTACCGGGCGACCTCGGCGGCGAGCACGCCGACCTGCTCCGCCCGGACCGCCTCCTGACGTCGTTCGGCGAGGTGGGTGTTGAGGAGCCTGACCTTGCGGCCGCCCACCGCGGTGGTGACCTCCATGTACCCGCGGTCCTCGGAACCGCCGTCGGGGTACTCCCTGGCGACGACATCGGTCATCGGGGCCGCCGACAGGATCGCCTCGCCGTAGCCGCCCGGGTTCCACGGCGCTCCCCCGCACCGGCCCCAGCTCTTGAGGACCGGGCCGTACTCGACGTGGTAGACGAGGCCGTGGAGGTTCTCCAGATAGTCCCGGATCTTCTCGACGTCGCCCACGCAGGCTTCCTGGAGGCCGACGACCTGGGGGGCGTACCGGGCGATCTCGGCAGCCCGGTCGTCGTTGCCCGTCTCGCAGGGGTTGCAGAGGTTCCACGTCATGACCCGGTTCGGTACGGCGTTCCTGGTCGGCTTGGCGGGCGCGGACCCGGCGTCGAGGGCACCGCTCGGCGCGCTGGGACCGGACAGCACCATCCAGGCGAGGACCAGCGCACCGACCAGTAACCACGTGCCCTTTCCGAGCACTTCTGCCTCCTCGACGATTCGACGATCTGCAGGGCGGCTGACGTCTACGTCAACGATCTCAGGGAGCCGGTTCGTTCCCCGCCCTGACGGAACCCGGTCACTCCTCGTCGCGCAGCCGGGCCGCCAGCGAGGCCAGCGGGGCGGTCTCCTCCGCGTGGCCCAGGGCGGTCAGGTGGGAGACCGCCGCGTCGAGGCGGGTGAGCGCCGGGGCGGTGCGCTTGAGGTAGAGGCCCTCCACGACCCCCGTCAGACGGACGCACTCGGCCCACTGGGCGGCCCAGTCGTCCTGCGGTCCCGGCTCACCGAGCAGGGTCCGCGCCTTCTCCAGAGCGGTCAGGGCGTCCTCGTACGCGCGGCCGTAGGCGTTCACCCGCCCGTACTCGTAGGCCAGCGCGGTGTCCAGAGAGGGGCCGCGGGTCCCGGGCTCGCCGGGGGTCCCGTCCTCGGCCTCCCGGGCCTCGTCGGCGATCCGGCCCGCGTCGGCGAGGTAGGCGAGGGCCGCCGGAAGGCCGTCGGGGCCCTGCTGCTGGGCCTGGAGGCAGGCCAGTTCCCGCAGGGAGTTGCTGAGCGGCTCGTGGCGCGGGGCCAGGCGGTGCGCGGCGATCGCCTGGTCCGCCGCATCGCGGGCCCGGTCGAACTCGCCCGACTCACCGAGGAGTACGGCCGTCTCCGCGGCGATCATGGCGTGGCTCCCGGGGTCGTCGTCCCAGCCGGCCGACTCGGCGGCGAGGGCGGCGAACTCCGCGGTGGCGGCCTTGAGGTCCTCCCCCGCCCGCAGCGCGCGGGCCCGGGTCAGGCGCAGTTGCGCGGTGAGCCGGTCGTCGAGTTCACCGGCGGTGACGTCCGGTTCGGCGAGCACGGAGTCGAGCAGGGCGATGCAGTCCTCGACGCGGCCGAGGTCCAGGCTGAGCCGCGCCGCGTTGCTGTAGGTGCAGAACGCGTCGAACCGCCTGTCCCGGCGCAGGTCCGCCTCCGCGGCGCGGGTCAGGTGCCGCAGCGCCTCGTCGGGGCGGCCGAGGTGCATGGATGCCTCGGCGAGGTCGGCGAGAAGACGGGAGGTGTCGACGGTGTCGCCCTGCCACTGACCGGACAGGCGGAGCGCCTCGGCGAAGTCGGTGTACGCGGCCTGGGCGTCCTGGAGCCCGAGCTGGAGCCGGCCGCGCAGCCCCAGCGTGCGGGGCAGATGCCAGTCGGGGCCCTGGGACCTGAGCCGTTCGAGCAGGGCGTCGATCTCGGCGAGCGCGGCGGGCAGGTCGTCGGCGAGGGCGTGGGTGGTGGCGCGCAGCAGCAGACCGCCAGAGATCTGCCCGGCGACGTCGTGCCGGGTGGCGAAGGCGTGCAGCAGGTCCAGCTCGGCGAAGACGGGCGCGATGTGCTCCTCGCTCCTCGTCCACTGGAGGCGCATGCCGAGCATGGTGGCGCGCAGGCGCAGCAGACGGGCCTCCTGGTAAGGGGGGAGGCCGGTCGTGCTCTCGTGCAGACGGACCATGGTCGCGTGGGCGTCGGTGAGCACGGCGGCCTTGGCCTCGGCCCCCTCGGCGCGCTCGGCCTCGGCGAGCAGGGCGGTGCCGCGCTCCACCGCCGCATGACCTGGTTCTCCCGCGTCGTCGTAGAGGGCCGCGGCCTCCTCGTGGAGGGCGGCGGCCTCGGCGTGGTCGTCCTTCTCGCCGGCCCTGCTCGCCTCGTCGGCCAGCAGGTCGGCGCGCAGCAGGACGAGCGGACCGACGGCCGGGTCGTCGGGGTGGGTGTAGTCGCCGGCGGCGACGAGCGTGCGCAACCGGGTCCAGCAGGCGCGGGTGTCCGGGTGCCCCTTCTCGTCCAACGCCCTTGCCCGGAGGATGAGTTCGGTCAGCGATTCGGGTACGGCCTCGGCCGTGCGGGAGGTCGGCGCGGGGGCCGGTGCCGCCGGTGCCACCTCGTCGAGGCTGCGGGTGCGCAGGGTGAGTTCCAGCGAGTCAAGGAGCGGGGCGCGGTCCAGGCGGGCCCGGCGGTGGCCGGTCACGGCGGTGGTGCCGTTGCGGGTGTCGAAGCGGGCGGCGAGGTCGTCGGCGCGGGTCCGCACCTCGGCGCGCAGACCGGTCACCGTCCAGGTGCGGCCCGGGTGTCCGGCGGCGGGCAGTTCGCCGTGGCCGAGGGACTCGACCCGCTGGAGGAGGACCTCGACGCCGGTGAGGAAGTCGAGCTGTTCCAGCGGTGAGTCGACCTCGTCGAAGAGGTTGCGGTTCTCGGCGAGCAGTTCGAGGCCACGTGCCTCGTTGCCGGTCAGCGCGCAGAACTCCAGGTGGCGGCCGACCTCGCCGGCCATCGAGGGGTTGCGACGGCAGCCGCGGTACCCGGCGAGATGGAGTTCCCGGGCCCGTTCGGCGCGGCCGGTGCGCAGCAGGGGCAGCAGCGCGTACGACACGGAGCGGGCCGGTTCCTCCTGGCAGGACTCCTTGCCGGCGAGGACGGGCTCCCAGACGGCCAGGGCGCGTTCGTCGTCGCCTGCGGTGAGGTGGTGGCAGGCGCGCCGGCAGATCTCGCAGGCCTCGCAGTCGCTGAACCGGGTCCGGGTGCGGGCCGCCCACAGCTCGTACGCGAGGGTGGTGTCCTCGCCGGTGTGCGCAGCGAGCTGGTACGCCTCCCCGTAGTAGGGCTGGAGGCCGAGGCCGGCCTTCTCGTAGCGTTCGCGCATCTCCGTCAGCCACTGGTGCAGGCCGGTCAGCGGTATCTCGGGCAGCTGGCGCAGGGCGTTGGACACCCACTTGAACCGCCAGAACAGCATGTACCGCAGCCGCTCGTCGAAGAGGTCGGGCTGCTCGTCGAAGAGGTTCAGCAGCCGGGCGAAGACGACGGGCGACTTCCGGGGCTCGGAACCGTAGGTGTACGCCTCCTGGAGTTCGAGGAGGGCGTGGATGAGCGGGACGGGCTCCTCGAACTGCTCGGCTGCGTCGACGAGTTCCTCGGCGGTGACGGTGCGGGTACGGCCGTAGGGGCGCTCGTCGTTCGCCTGGAGGGCCTGGTACAGCTCGTCGGTTGTCTGGGGTGCGGTCGGCATCGTCAGCTGTCCTTGCGGAGGGCGTGGGCGAGGAGGTCGAGGAAGGAGCGGTTGATGAGGCTCGACTCGGCGGGCCTGAGCGGGCGCCGGGACAGCATCGCGGCCTGTCCGTAGAGGGCTTCGGCGCTGGTGCGGGCCAGTTCGGGTTCGTCGATGGTGACGGCGGTGCGGACCAGCGGGTTGAGCTGGTTGAGGATCAGCTGGGCGCGGGGGGCCTCCTGGCGCAGGGCGCCGAGGATGTCGCCCCACACCCCGCCCTGCTGCTCTCGGGCGAGCTGGGAGCGGGTGCGTTCGTGCCGGGCCTCGCGGCTGTCGACGAGCAGGGCGGGGGCGGAGGCGGGGTGGAAGGTGCGCAGCGCGACATCGCAGTCGAAGACGGCGAGGGCCTCGCGGGCCTGGGCGAGGTACGCCGAGGCGGCGAGTTCGGTCTCCCGGTCGACGGGGTCGAGGTGGGCGGTGAGGGTCGCCGGGTCGAGGTCGGCGACGGTGGCCTCGGGCCGGATCTCGGGCAGCCGGTGGACCAGTTCGCGGTCGTAGGTGTAGCCGCCGTTGACGACGCCGAGCCCGGCGGCCGAGGCGATCGCGGCGACCTGGCGGAACTCCTCCACGCTGGAGGTCACGAGGACGGTGGGGTGGGTGCGGGCGAACTCGTCGAGGGTGCAGTGCCCGTCGGTGGTCTCGAACGGCAGCCACGGCAGCAGCATCCTGAGGATCTCGTCGTCGTGCACCGCGAGGGACTTGACGGCCAGGTGGTGGGCCTGAAGGAAGCGGCCGAGGAGTTCCGGGTCGCTGGCGGCGGCGCGGGCGATCCAGTCGCGCAGCCGTTCGGCGAGGGCGTCGCGGACCGCGGCGAGGGTGTCGTCCTCGTACAGGGACTCGCGGGAGGCCGTCGGGCGCAGGCTCTCGGCGTCCACGACACAGCGGACGAAGAACGCCCAGTCGGGCAGGATCTCCTCGGCCTGCTCGGACAGCAGCATGCCCTTGACGTGCACGCGGTGTCCGTGACGGCGTCCGGCCGGGACCGCCTCGGGCAGCACCCAGGCGATGCCCTTGAGGCCCACGGCGGGCAGGTCGAGTTCGATGGTGTCCAGCGGGGTGAATCCGAAGACGTCCTCGCCGTAGGCGGCCAGCGCGCGGGAGCGGGCACCCGGCGTCGGGTAGGCGCGGGCCCAGGGTGCCGGCTCGGGGTTCACCGGCACGGCCGTGCCGCCCGTGCCGTCGTCGAAGGTCACCGGGTGCCGCAGCAGGGAGCCGAAGTGGCGGGCCAGTGCGTGCACTTGGGCCGGGCGGGTCCACTCGCCCGCGTCGGCGCGCGGGGTCAGCGTGACGGTGGTGCCGGGCCGGGGGCGGGCGGAGGCGGGCAGGGTGCGGACGGTATAGCTGCCGTCGCCGCGTCCGCGCCATTCCACGGCGGGGGCGTCGGGTGTGCGGGCGGAGCGGCTGACGACGTGGATCTCGTCGGCGACGAGGAAGCAGGAGAGCAGGCCGATGCCGAACTGGCCGATGAAGTCGGCGCGTTGCTCGGCGACCTGCTCGGCGCGCTTGCTGCTGCGGCCGATCGTGGCGAGGAAGGTGTGCACGTCGGCCTCGGTGAGACCGACACCGTCGTCCTCGACCCGGACCACCGAGCCGTCGGCGTACAGGCAGATGCCGAAGTCGCCGTGCGGCTCGACGGCGTGCCGCGCGGTGAGGGCGTCGACCGCGTTCTGGAGGAGTTCGCGCAGGTAGACGCGGGGGCTGGAGTAGAGGTGGTGGGAGAGGAGGTCCACCAGGCCGCGGAGGTCGACCTGGAAGGTGCGGTCGGTGGCGGCATCGTGCGGCAGAGGCATGGGACAGTCCGGGTGAAGTCGTGGAGGAAGGGCGGGCGGGGGCCGTGCGGCCGGCGGCTCAGAAGGCCTTGCGGAAGCGGGCGTAGACCTTCTGCGGGTCCGCCATGAAGGTCCACGGCCACTCGGTGAAGACGCCGTCCAGCTCGCGGAAGACATTGGAGGCCGTGCTGCTGCCCGCCAGGGACAGGGCCATGGCGAAGATGTTGTAGTCGCCCTGCCAGCCCAGGCGGCGTTCGTACGCGTGGTGCAGGATGCTGCGCTCCGCCGCCTCCCTCAACTCGGTGCGGATCCGCGGATCCTGGAGGCAGTCGCGGCTGTCGGACTCCACCCAGTCCTCGATGTGGGCCATGGCGACGGCACAGCCGAGGCGGTGGCCGTCGGGTGCGGCGGCGAAGGCCTTGCGGGCGAACTCCAGGGCCTGGCCGGGCTCTCCGCCCCAGCGGGGCTGGAGGTGGGACACCCACTCCAGGTGGAGGTCCAGGTTCAGCGGATCACGGCGCAGACCGGCCGCGAGCCGGGCGTCCTGGACGCTGTCGTCGACGGACATGCCGCGTCCCGAGGTGAGCAGGTGGCGCCAGGGCGTGACCCAGTCGGGCTGCAACTCGGCGGCCTCCAGCAGGTGTTCCTCCGCGATGCGCAGCCGCTCGTGGAAGGTCTCCCACTGTCCGCGGCTGACGTCCACGGCACGGGCGGAGGTACGCGCCTCCCAGCCCCAGGCGACATGGCGCGCGCCCGAGATCAGCAGGGCGGTCGCCCGGAGCTGCTTGTCGTCCTTGTCCTGCTCGGCGGCCCGGACGATCCATTCCTCCAGGCCGTCCACGTCGGTCAGCTGCCCGAGGACCGCCTCCTCGTGGCCGAGGTCGAAGGGGGCGAGGGTCGTCTTGACCGCCTCCCAGTCACCGGCGTCGGCCGCCTCCACGAGGGCGAGCACGCGGGTGTCGCCGAGCGCGCGCAGGGCGTACACCCCGTTCTTCTGCTTGCGCGGTGCGGGCAGGGCGTGCGGATCCGCCGTCGGTCTCTCCCGGCCCCCACCGAACAGCTTGCCGAACATGACGCGCCCTCCCCTGGTCCCGCGTGATCGTCCGGTGCAGCATAAGGGGACCCACTGACAGCACTTCCACCGGGTTTTCACGAGGACTGCAGGGTTCGGCCACGGCGTTCTCCGGGTGTGCCACCCGCTGGTGGTGGCAGGAGGCGTCCCCTTTCTGGCATGCGTGACGTGTTCGTGTGCGCGGGGCCGCCCATGTCCTGCTCCGGGGTGCCGCGGAGGGCGACGGCCCGTGGGTGAGGCCCCGCCAGGTCACCCCGCCCCGACCGGCCCCACCCCAGCGGACCACCCGGACCTGACCGGCCTCACCCGGCCTGCCGCCCGGCGTGGGCCTCGGCGAGGAGCAGGTAGGCGGCGGCCGTCCAGGTGTAGGCGCGGTCGCGCAGCCCGGTGCCGGTCAGGGCGTCGAAGTTCTCCGCGAAGCCGTGGGCCTCGCACAGGGCACGGAACCGGGCGCTGATCTCGTCCGCCAGCCGGTGGTGGCCGCCGCGCCGCAGACCGTCCTCGACCAGGATCGTGGCCGGGGCCCAGATGGGTCCGCGCCAGTAGCCGTCGGAGAGGTAGTGCGGCGAGTCCGGCCGCTCGGTGGCCAGGCCGTACGGAGTCAGATGGGCCTCGACACGGTCGGCCAGCACCGCGCCGATCTCCGGGGGCAGATGCTCGCCCAGCACCACCGGCAGCAGGTCGAGCAGGCTCGCCGTGCTCCATGTGTCACCGCTGTCGACGCCCCGGGCGACGAACCGGTCGCCCGTCCAGAGCTGGTCGAGCATCGCCCGCTGGGTCTCCTCGGCGTCCCGCGTCCACCGGGCCGCGTCGTCCGGGCGGTCCAACAGCGCTGCCAGCTCGGCGAGTTCATGGAGCTGGAGGGTGAGGAAGGCGGCCAGATCCGCGGTGACGACGACGCGTTCGGGGTCGAAGGCGGTGGCGTTGTCCCAGCCGCTGTCGTTGCCGTGCTGGTAGTGCGGCAGGTCGGCGCCGGGGGCGCGCCGGGCGGTGAGCCAGAACTCCGTCCAGTGTGCCAACCGGTCGTACGTCACCGTCAGTTCCGCCCGGTCGGGAGGCGTGGGCAGCCGACGGCGCAGCAGTCCGGACGTCCAGCCGTGGATGGGCGGTTTGACGAAGTTGCGGAGCACCTCGGAGTGGGTGACCGAGTCGGGCAGCGCCCCGGACTCGTCCTGGTGGTCGAAGGGCAACTGGAACTGGTCACGGGCCAGCTCGGGGCAACCGGGTGCCAGCGCAAGGGCGTTGAAGCAGTGGTCCCAGCTCCAGACCTTGTCCATCCAGTGCTTGGACATCAGGACGCCGGGCCGGGTGACCAGTCCGGCCGGGCGGACGGTCGCCGACCACAGGACATAGGCGGCGAGTTCGGCGGCCGGGGTGGCGGACGAACGCCAGGGGGCCACGCTGTCGGCGAAGTCGGCGAAGGAGTTCCGCGCGGCCTCGACCACCTTGGCGAAGGCCGCCGTCGGGACGTAGGGGGGCCGGGCCGTGTCGAGTTCCTCGACCGCGAGCTCCCAGCTGTCACCGGCGACGGTGAGGCCGCGGTCGGCTGCGCCCAGCGCCTGGCTGCCGAGCACCTCCGTCACGCTCCCGGAAAGGACGGTGACACGGTAGCGGCGGCCGGTCTCGTACGACGTGAACACGTAGGCGTCGACGGCCGGTTCGCGGAAGAAGTACGTACCGCTGAACGGGGTCAGCGTCCGGGCCGCCGCCGAGATCCTCAGCGGCAGGCCGGCACCGCGCAGCCGTACCGTGTCCGGCAACTCGTAGGCGAGGTCGACCCGGCCGTCCGGACCGGTCCAGCTCAGCAGCCCGGGGCTCGCCTCGATCAGGGTCCCGGCCCGCTCCCCGGTCGCGGGGTCGAGCGGTACGAGGCTCAGGACGGCGTGCATGCCGTTCTGGTGCGAGACGAGGTGGAGGTCCTCGGCCCGCCTCTTCTCCGCCAGCACGGGGGAGATGCCGAACCAGGATCCGTACGTGCTGAACGGGATGTCGTGGACGGAGAAGGCCGGGCCGGATCGGTCGGCGGTCATCAAAAGGCACTCGTTTCTCGAGCAGGGATCGTCGGAGGAGAGGGGTGGGCCAGGGTCGTCGGAGGAGAGAGGTGCGCCGGGAATCGTGGGAGGAGAGGCATGCGCCGCCGGTCTCAGTCCTTGACCGCACCGGCCGTGACGCCCGCGGCGACATAGCGCTGGGCCAGCACGAGGATGACCGCGGCCGGCAGGGAGGCCACGACGGCGGTGGCCATGATGGCGTTCCACTCCTGGTTGTTGTTGCCGATGTAGTGGTAGATGCCGAGCGTGATGGGCTCGTGGGCACCGCCGTTGACCAGGGTCCCCGCGAAGACGAAGTCGGACCAGGACCACAGGAACGCGAACAGCGAGACCGTGACGACGGCGTTGCGGCTCATCGGCAGGACCACCGACCAGAAGGTGCGCAGGGCGCGCGCCCCGTCCACCTGGGCGGCCTGGAGGAGTTCGCCGGGGATACCGGACATGAACGCGGTGAAGACGAGCACCGCGAACGGGACGGCCAGGGTGGAGTCGGCGACGATCAGTCCGGGCACGGACTGGAGCAGGCCGAGCTGGAGGTAGACGGCGTAGAAGCCCATGGCCATGATGATGCCGGGAATCATCTGGGCGGCCAGGAGCAGGAAGCCCAGTACTCCGCCGCCGCGGGGGCGCAGCTTGGCGAGCGCGTAGCCGGCGGGGGCGGCCAGGGCCACGGTGAGCACGACGGTGCCGAGGCCGATGACCAGGCTGGTGCCGAGGTAGGGCAACTGCTCGTCGAGGACGGTCCGGTAGCCGGCGAGGGTGCCGTGGACGGGGAACAGGTCGGGCGGGCTCTTGCGCATGTCCTGGTCGCGGGTGAAGGACACGTTGATCATCCAGTACACCGGGAAGAGCATGATCGCGGTGAGCAGCAGGGCGATGAGGGTCTTCACATGGCGGCTCATGACAGTGCCTGCCTCCTCTGGACCCGGACGTAGACCAGGCCGAAGACCAGGGCGGCGACCACCAGCAGGTTGCCCACGGCGGCTCCCGGGCCGAAGGCGGGCAGCAGGTTGCCGAAGCCGAGCCGGTAGGACCAGGTGGCGAAGGTGGTGGACGAGTCCGCCGGGCCGCCCTTGGTCATGATCCAGATGATGTCGAAGACCTTGAGGGTGTAGACGAGGCCCAGCAGCAGGGTGATCGCGGAGACCGGGCGCAGCAGCGGGAAGGTGATGCGCCAGAAGCGCTGCCAGGCGTTCGCCCCGTCGAGTGCCGCCGCCTCGTACAGGCTGGACGGGATGGACTGGAGGCCGCTGTGGAGCACGACCAGGTTGAACGGGACGCCGATCCAGATGTTCGCGATGATCACCGAGGCCAGCGACCAGGACGGTGACGTCAGCCAGTTGACCGGGCCGACGCCGAGGGCGCCCAGCAGGGTGTTGACGACGCCCGATTCGCTGTTGAGCATCCAGGACCAGGTGGACGCCGACACGATCAGCGGCAGCAGCCAGGGCACCAGGAACAGGGCCCGCAGGGTGACGGAGAGCCGGAAGTTCTGGTGGAAGAAGACCGCGAGGGCCAGGCCGATGGCGTACTGGAAGACCAGGCACACGGCGGTGAACACCACGGTGTGCAGCAGGGCGGGCGCGAAGGTCGGATCGTCCAGGATCTTGCGGTAGTTGGCCAGTCCGCTGAAGGGCGCGTCGCCCTGGACGAACGAGCGGACGGTGTAGTCGCGCAGGCTCAGGTCGAGGTTGCGGTAGAGAGGATAGGCGTAGAAGAGGCCGAGGTAGAGGGTCACCGGGGCGAGGAAGGCCCAGGCCGCCCACTGGGGGGAGGCGGGCCGGCGCCGGGGCCGGGGGGCCGCGCCCGGGGACTCGGTCCGCGGGGGCGGCGCTTGGGTCGTGCGGATCGTCAACTGATCGCGGGAGATGCTCACTTGGCGGCGGACTGAGCTTCGGTCAGCGCGTCCTCCGGGGACTTGGAGCCGCTGAGGGCGGACTGGACGGCCTTCCACAACTGCTCGGAGATCTTCGGGTACTTGGTGCCCAGGTCGTCACTGGTGCGGCCCTTGGCGGTCCGGACCGCGGCCACCCACGGCTTCAGTTCGGCTTGGGCCGCCACCTGCTTGTCCTGGACCTCGGAGGTGGGCGCCACGTAGGACAGGGTGGTGTCGGTGGCGTAGAGGTTCTGGGTGCTGGTCAGGCAGGTGGCCAGCTTCTGGGAGGTGGTGTAGCGGGCGGTGTCCCGCTGGACCGGGAGGGTGACGAACTCACCGCCGGTCGGGGCGGGCGCGGTGCCTCCGGAGGCGCCGGGTATCGGGAGGACGCCGTACGCGAAACCGGCCTTCTCGGCGTTGGCGAGCTGCCAGGTGCCGTTCTCCGCGAACGCGTAGTCGCCGGTGGCGAACTCCTGCCAGCTGGTGGTCTGGGTGTTGTTGAGGACCGAGTTGGGGGCGTAGCCGGCCTTCAGCCAGTCCTTCCACAGGGTGAGCGCCGACTGACCCTGGGCGGAGTCGAGTTGGGTGAGCTTTGCGCCCGAGCCCCAGAACCACGGCAGGAACTGGAAGCTGCCCTCCTCGGTGCCGATCGCGGAGAAGGTGATGCCCTTCTTGCCGGCCTTCTTCACCTTCTGAAGGGCCGCCGTGAGCGTCGGCCAGTCCTTCACCGAGGCGATGTCCACACCCGCGTCCTTGAGGACCTTCTTGTTGTAGTAGAGCGCGAGGGTGTTGGCGCCGACGGGGGTGCCGTACGTCTTGCCGCCGGACTGGCCGGCCGCGAGGAGGTTGGGGTCGACCTTCGAGGTGTCGAGCTTGTTCTCCTCGGTCGTGGTGAGGACACCCGCCTCGGCCAGCGTGGAGACGACCGGGTTGTCGACGACGAGGAGGTCCGGGGAGTTGCCCTGCTGGGCGGCGAGCAGGGTCTTGTTGGCGAGGTCGCTGGTGTCGAAGGCGGTCCGCTTGACCTTCACGCCGGCCTCGGTGCCGCACTTGTCGAGCAGGTCGGTCCAGGCCGAGCCCTTGGTGAACTGCGGGTACGGGTCCCACACGGTGTACGAGCCGGTGTCCGCGGCCTTGGTGCCGCTGCCGCCCGAGCCGGAGCCGCAGGCCGTGGCGGTGGCGGCGACGGCCAGCGCGAGCAGGACCGCGGCGGTCGGGCGGGGCCGTCCGGAGAAACTGTTCATGGCGGTTTCCTTCGGGTTCGGGGCATGCGGGTGCCGCGGCGGTGGGTCGGAAGGGTGTGCGGGCACGCCGAACGGCGCCTTGAGGTGGTGGTTCGTGCGTGGGTGAGATGCCGAGGGAGTGGGGCTGTGATCAGGCCCCTGCGGGCCCGGTGCTGGCGCGCAGCGAGATCGGGGGGACGAGGAGGTGGTGGCGGGGCGGGGCCTCGGGACGAGCGAGCCGCTCCACCAGGAGGTCGACGGCGAGCCGGCCCATCTCGGCGGCCGGTACGTCGGCCGCGGTGAGCTGCGGGGTCACCGTCTCCGCCCACCGGTTGGCGACGACCCCGGTGACGGAGAAGTCGCGCGGCACATGACGGCCCGCGTGGGCGAGCCCCCGGTACAGGCCGCCCAGCGCGGCCTCGTTGAGGGTGACCAGGGCCGTGGTGGCCGGGTCGTCGTGCAGGATCCTCTCCAGGCAGGCCTGGCCGGAGGCGGGGTCGTCGCCGCAGCAGTACGTGCGGATGGTGAGCCCCCGTTCGGCCGCCGCCTTCGTGAAGCCGTCGAGGCCGCGGTGCGCCGACTCGTAGCCGGTGCGCAGGAGTTGCTCGGGCCGGTTGACGAACGCGATCCGGCGGTGGCCGAGGTCCGCGAGGTGGTGGACACAGGCCGCCGCCAGCGCCGTGTGGTCGAGACCGACGAACCAGCCGTCCTCCGCGTGGGCGGTGCGGCCGATGGCGACGGAGGGGAAGCCGAGCCGGGCCAGGTGGTCGGCCCGGTCGTCCTCCAGCCTGATCTCCATCAGGATCGCGCCGTCGACCCGCCGCTCCCCCAGCAGCCGCTGGAAGGATCGGTCGCTGTCCACCCCGCTGGGCGACAGCAGCACGTCGTAGTCACAGGCCGCGGCGGCCTCCACCACACTGCCGATGAAGTCCAGCTGCATCCCGGTGTAGTGGTTGCCGGCCGGGGGGAAGACCAGACCGATGGTGCTGGTCCGGCCGTTGGCCAGGGCGCGGGCGCTGGCGCTGGGCTGGTAGCCGAGTTCGTCGACGACCTGCTGGATCCTGCGGCGCGTGTCCTCGGACACCGGGCGTTTACCACTCAGCGCGTAGGACACGGTGCTGCGCGAGACACCGGCCCGGCGGGCGATCTCACCGATGTTCACGGCGACTCCTCGGGATGGGCGACCGGCTGTCGAACCGGTTCGCGTGATGTGAACGTAGGAATCGGCCGGGCGTCTGTCAATACCCGGAACAGAACCTCCGGTGACCCACGGGACGTCCGGGAAGAACCCTGTGCCCAAGGGATTGCTGGCCTCAGGACCCGATGCTAGCTTCGCCGAACCGGTTCGACACAGCCGGACCGCAGGGTCCCCCCAGCCCCTCGTACCAGAGCCGCCGCACCCGCCCCGATCCCCCACGACGGAGGCCGTTCCGTCCTTCCGCAGGTCACGCAGCCGAACCGGTCGACGGGGGCGGGCGGACGGAGGACACCTCCCCGACGATTGAGGACGCACTCATGCCATCCGCTGACAGCTCCGCGCGCCGTCGAGCCCCGGCCGCCATGGCGCTGGCCCTCGGCGCGGGCCTGCTGGCCGCACCCGCCGTGCCCGCGCAGGCCGCCGAGCCGCCGGGACCCGTCGCCCGCTACACCTTCGACCAGGACGACCTCACCTCCGGGAAGATCGCCGACACTTCGGGCAACGGCCTGACGGCGAGCCTGGTGAACGGCACCACCGCCCAGTCCGTCGCGGGCGCCGACGGCGGCCGGGCGCTGGCCCTGCCCGGCGGGGCGCCCACCTCCGACGGCGCGTACGTCCGGCTGCCCCGCGAGGTGGTCGGCGACGCCAGCGACCTGACCGTCTCCGCCCGGGTGAAGTGGAGCGGCGACACCGCCCCCTGGCAGCGGATCTTCGACCTGGGCACCGACACCTCCAAGTACCTCTTCAGCACCCCGTACAACGGCAACGGGCTGTTCCAGACCTCCGTGACCACCGGTGGAGGCGGCGGTGAGACCCAGGTCCGCGGCTACGCGCCGCTGCCCGCCGACGGCTGGCGGACGGTCACCGTCACCCTCGACACCACCGCCGGCCGGCTCACCACCTACCTAGACGGGGTGGCGGTGTCCTCCGCCGCGACCGCGATCAAGGCCAAGGACCTGCTGAGCGGTTCGGCGACCGCGGCCGGCTACATAGGCAAGTCCCTCTACCCGGACCCGCTGCTCAAGGGCGCCGTGGACGACTTCGCGGTGTGGCACACCGCGCTCAGCGCCGATCAGGTGGCCGGCCTGGTCGGGACCGTGCCGAACCTCCAGGACCTCTCGGGGACGTCCTTCGACGTCCGGACGACCGACGGAACCGCCCCCTCGCTCCCGGCCGCCGTCCGCGCCTCCTTCTCGGACGGCTACGACCGCGACACGGCGATCGTCTGGGATGCCGTACCGCCCGAGAAGTACGCCCGGCCGGGGACCTTCACGGTGGCCGGGACCGCGGCCGGGCGGGCGGTCAAGGCGACGGTGACCGTGGTCCGCGAGGGCCAGCTCACCGTCGACCTCAGCTCGGACACGGGCGCGTTCCACGGCGGCGCCTCCGGCACCCTGTACGGCGTGTACGGACCGGACGTGCCCACCAACAACCTCATCGAGGGCATGGGCCTGCGCACGGTCTCCACCAAGGCCCAGGACGGGCCGCAGCACCCCGGCGCCGACGCACTGGACGTGGTGAAGCCGCTGGCCGACTCCACCGACGGCGATGTCTACATCTACATGACCGACATCCACCGCGGCTTCCCCTACGAGTGGCCGGGCGACACCCCCGAGCAGAAGGTGAAGCTGTACGAGGAGAAGATCGCCAAGCAGGTCGACCAGGTGCTCCAGCTGCCGAAGCAGTACCAGGACAACATCGTCTTCGTGCCGTTCAACGAGCCCGAGGGCAACATGTTCGGTACCGGGCAGTGGAGTTACAACAGGGTCAGCTGGCTGACCGACCCGGACGACTACTTCGCGGCCTGGGACTCCGCGTACAGGCTCATCAAGGCGAGGATGCCCGCGGCGCGGATCGCCGGGCCCAACACCAGCGTCCTGTACGACCAGGTGAAGGGCTTCCTCACCCACGCCCTGGCCGCCGGCACCCTCCCGGACGTCATCACCTGGCACGAGCTGAGCCACCCGGAGGCGGTGCGCGCGAGCGTGGCCAAGTACCGCGTGTGGGAGAAGGAGTTGTTCAAGGGCACGGCACATGAGGGCACCCAACTCCCCGTCAACATCAACGAGTACGCCTTCAACTACCACACCTCGGTCCCCGGCCAGATGATCCAGTGGGTGTCCGCGATCGAGGAGTCCAAGGTGGACGCCGACATCGCGTACTGGAACATCGACGGCAACCTCTCCGACTCGGCGGTGCAGTCGAACCGGGGCAACGGCCAGTGGTGGCTGCTGAACTCGTACGCCTCGATGAGCGGGCACACCGTCTCGGTGACCCCGCCGTTCCCCGGCCAGAACTACACCATGCAGGGCGTGGCCACCCTGGACGAGAAGAAGAAGCAGGCCCGGCTGCTCTTCGGCGGCTCGAACGGCAAGGGCCACATCACCTTCGCGGGCGTGCCGAAGAAGCTGTTCGGCACGAGCGTGCACGCCTGGGTGCGCGAGATCGAGTGGAGCGGGCAGATCGGCGACAACTCCGGTCCCGAGCTGCTGACCGAGAAGAACCTGAAGGTCGCGGACGACGGCACGGTCACCGTCGACTTCGGCGACGGCTCGCTTCCGGCGCTGAAGGAGTCCTCGGCGTACGAGATCGTCCTGAGCCCGGCCGGTAAGGCGATGAGCACCCAGACCGCGCCGGTGCGCTGGCAGGGCTCCTACGAGGCCGAGGACGCGGCGCACACCGGCTCCGGTTACTCCAAGAACGGTCCCGAGGGCTCGACTTCGGACGTGTCGAAGTTCTACACCTCCGGGGGGTACGACGTGGGCGGGCTGCGCACCGGCTCGGACGTCACGCTCGACTTCCCGGTGGACGTGCCCGAGGACGGCACCTACGACCTGAGCGTCTTCGCCAACTCCCTCAACACCTTCGACAAGGTGAAGGACCAGGGCCCCACCAACGTCTTCCTGCGCGTGGACGGCCAGGCCGCCGGAGAGCAGGAGCTGTACCTGCCGCTCGGCTACAAGTGGGTGGTGTGGGACCACACCGACACCAAGGTGAAGCTCACCAGGGGCAGGCACACCCTGACGCTCGCGGCGAAGAGCCTGGACGGCAAGCGCGTGACGAAGGGTGACGCCATCGTGGACCGGCTCACGCTGTCCCTGCCGGACGCGTCCGCCGAAAGCCGTGTGTACGAGGGCGAGTTGGCGTGGCTGGCCGGTGGGGCGCAGCCGGTGTACGACCTGCCGAAGCGGGCGGCCACCGGCTCGGGCGCGGCCCGGCTGGCGAAGGGGCAGACGGCCACGTTCTGGGTCTACTCCCCCGCCGACCGCGAGGCCACGCTCAGGGTCGACACCCTGGGCGGCGCGGACGGCCACGTCTCGGTGAACGGACACGAGGTGCTGCGCCTGACCAAGGACCGGCGTGCGGTCGCGGTCTCCCTCTCCGGTGGCGTCAACAAGGTGACGGTGACCGGCGGTTCGGCGCCGACGCTCGTCGACCGGCTGACGGTCACCCCGACCGAGGGCGCGTTGCCGGTGCGGACCTACGAGGCACAGGACGCCCGGCTCGCCGGCACCGCTTCCCTCACCTCGCTGTCCCTGGCGACCGACGGTACGGCGATCACCGGTGTCGGCGGCGACCCGGGCAACGGCAACACGGCGACCTTCGACGTCACCGCGGACAAGGCCGGCCTGTACGCGCTGCGGGTGCGCTACTCCAACCCCGAGCAGTCGGAGGCCACCCACTACAACCCGGACCCGCTGGCCCGGCACGCGGACATCTCCGTCAACGGCGGCGCGGCCCGGCGGGTCGGCTTCCCGCACACCTTCCATCAGAACGACTTCTGGGAGCTGACCGTGCCGGTCACTCTCAAGAAGGGACGGAACACGATCTCCTTCCGCTCCGAGGAACTGCCGAACTTCGACGGCACGACCTACGCGTCGGACACCTTCCCCGGGGTGCTCCTGCGCTCCCGGTACGCGCCGCTGATCGACCGGATCGCAGTGGCGCCGTACGCACGGGAGAGGTGACGGCGGCCTTCTGACCCCGGCCCTGGGAGCGGTGCTCTCAGGGCCCGGGCGGCGGTGCCGTCGAGGCGCGCACGACGAGTTCGACCGGAGGTTCGCTCGCCGGGGCGGGCTCGGCGTCCGGTTCCTCGATGGCCCGCACCAGCAGGCGGAGCCCTTCGTGCGCCACGGCGTCGAAGGGCTGACGCACGGTGGTCAGCGGCGGGGTGACGTAGGCGGAGACGGGGGTGTCGTCGAAGCCGACGACACTCACGTCCTCCGGCACCCGCAGGCCCGCTTCCAGCAGTCCGCGGACCAGGCCGATGGCCATGTCGTCGTTGGCGGCGAACACGGCGGTGACCCCGCCCTGGGCGGCGACGGTCCGGGCCGCCGCGTAGCCGGACGCGGCCGACCAGTCGCCCTCGATGACGGCGGGCTGCTCGCGGTCGCGGGCCGCGAGCGCCGTCCGCCAGCCCTGGAGCCGGTCCCGGGCGGCGAACCACCGTTGCGGACCGGCCAGATGATGGACCGTCACATGACCGAGGTCCAGCAGGTGTTCGGTGGCCGCCCGGGCCAGGGACTCGGCGCCGACCCCCACGGCCACGGTCCGCGCCCCGCCGAAGGTCGCGGGCGCCCCGAGGACCAGGACCGGCACGCCCACATCGAGCGACACCGAGCCCTCGTCGATCGGTTCGGACACCACGATGCCGTCCACGCCCTGGGCGAGGAGCGAGTCCACGGCCCCCGCGACGCCCGCCGGATCGCCCTCCAGCGTGTTGACGACCCGGAGGGCGTATCCCGCGTCGCGGGCGGCCCGTTCGATGCCGATGAGCAGGGAGGCGGGGCCGTAGAGGGCGGTGCCGAGGGTGACCACGCCGATCGAGCGGGTGCGCCCCGTGGCCAGGGCGCGGGCCGCGGTGTTCAGCCGGTAGCCGAGTGCCTCCGCGGCTTCCAGCACCCGCGCCCGCACGTCCGCCGAGACATAGCGCTCGCCGTTGAAGACCCGGGAGACCGTCTTCTGCGAGACACCGGCCCGCTGGGCGACGTCCACGGCACGGGGTGCGCCGGGAGTCCCGCCCTGTCCTGCCACTGGCGTCATCACTGTCTCCCGAGGTCCGGTGGCTCAGATCCTAACCGGGGTGCACAGGAGCCCCACGACGGCCGCCGGGCCGACCACCGGTCCGCGGACGCGCCGCATCCACGGGTCTCAGCCCCTGGGCCCCTTGACCGCGGGGCGCCGCTACCGGGAGCATGTTGCGTATCAGTCGCACTGTTGCGTAATGCGCAGCCTTCGGGAGGACTCAGTGGCTCTTCGACCCCAACCCGACCGCGAGTTCGTCCTCACCCTCTCCTGCCCCGACCGCTCCGGACTGGTCCACGCCGTCAGCGGCTTCCTCGTCCGGCACTCCGGCAACATCCAGGAGAGCCAGCAGTTCGACGACCGGCTCCAGGACCGCTTCTTCATGCGCGTCCACTTCGACGTCTCCAACCCGGACACCTCCCTGGAGACGCTGCGCTCCGGTTTCGCCCCGGTCGCCGAGGCGTACCGGATCACCTGGCAGCTGCACAACGCCTCGACGCCGACCCGCACCCTGATCATGGTGTCCAGGTTCGGCCACTGCCTGAACGACCTGCTGTTCCGGTGGCGCACCGGCGCGCTGAACATCGAGGTGCCGGCGATCGTCTCCAACCACCCCGACTTCGCGCCGCTCGCCGAGAGCTACGACATCCCCTTCCACCATGTGCCGGTGACCCCGGATACCAAGCCGGAGGCGGAGGCGCGGCTGCTGGAGCTCGTCGAGCGGCTGGACGTCGACCTGGTGGTCCTCGCCCGCTACATGCAGATCCTCTCCAACGACCTGTGCAAGCAGCTGGAGGGCCGGGCGATCAACATCCACCACTCGTTCCTGCCGAGCTTCAAGGGCGCCCGCCCCTACGTCCAGGCGCACGAGCGGGGCGTCAAGCTGGTCGGGGCCACCGCCCACTACGTCACCCCCGACCTCGACGAGGGGCCCATCATCGAGCAGGACGTGATGCGGGTGAGCCATGCGCAGAGCCCCGAGACCCTGGTCACCCTGGGCCGGGACGTGGAGGCGCAGGTCCTCGCCCGGGCCGTCGAGTGGCACAGCCAGAGCCGGGTCATGATCAACGGCCGGCGCACGGTGGTCTTCCGCTGACCTGTGTTGCCTCTTTCGCATATGGTTCCGCCATGAGCAGCAACGGCACCGAGTCCGCGGGGGCGTCCGGCGGCGGTGTGCAGTCCGTGGACCGGGCTGTCACCGTGCTGGAGATCCTTGCCCAGCGCGGCGAGGCAGGCGTCAGTGAAGTGGCCGACGCGATCGACGTCCACAAGTCCACCGCGTTCCGCCTGCTCGGCGCGCTGGAGGCGCACGGGATGGTCGAGCAGGAGGGCGAGCGCGGGAAGTACCGGCTCGGCTTCGGCATCGTGCGGCTGGCCGGCGCGGTCACCGGCCGCATCGACGTCACCAAGCACGGGCGCGGGATCTGCGAGCGCCTCGCCGACACCCTGGGCGAGACGATGAACATCGCGGTCCTGGAGTCCCACCATGTGATCAACCTCGACCAGGTGCGCGGCCAGTCCGCGATCACCGCGCAGAACTGGGTCGGCCGGCTCACCCCGATGCACTGCACGTCGAGCGGCAAGGTCCTGCTGGCCCACCTCGCCCCCGAGCGGCTGGACGAGCTCGTCGCCGCGGCCGGACTCCCCCGCATGACGGCGCACACCCTGACCTCCCGCAAGAGCCTGGACGCGGAACTGGCCCGGGTCCGCGAGCGCGGCTACGCCATGACCGTGGAGGAGTACGAGGAGGGCCTCAACGCGATGGCCGCGCCCGTGCGTTCCTCGGGCGGCGAGGTCGTCGCCGCCCTGACCGCGTCCGGGCCCGCCTTCCGCCTCACCGAGGAGCGGATGCACGAGCTGGCCCCCCTCCTGATCGAGGGCGCGGACGAACTCAGCCGCCGCCTGGGCCACTTGGGCTGACGCGCCGTCAGGAGATCTGCCGGCGCTCCGTCAAGAGGTCCGGGCCCGTCCACTCCACGGCGGCGTCCACCAGCCAGTCGGCGAGGTAGCCGGCGAAGGACGAACGGACCAGCACCCAGAACCCGGTGCCGGGCTCGTCGCGGGCGACCAGCACCACCTGGGTGCGCCCCAGGGTGGTCTGGGCGCAGCGTCCGGCCCTGAAGGCACGCGGGTGCAGGTCCAGCGCACAGCCGTGGGCCAGCAGGTCCCGGGCCCGGGGTCCCGAGACCAGCAGGGTGGTGCGCTGCGCGGACACGTCCACGACGGACACCGGTTCGTCGCCGCCTGCCTCTCTGATACGGCCCGCCAGGTCCCGCCGCCCGGGCGGTGCCACCACGAGCCACTCGTCGGGTCCCAGCCACAGCGCGGTGAGCTCCCCGGCGCGGACGACGGTGTCGGGCTCCACGGGCAGGGGGAGCCCGAGCGCCAGACCGACCGCGTCGGCCGCCGCGCCCTTGGGGTCGAGGCGCACGTCGAGCTGGGTCAGGAAGGGCAGCTCCGCCAGCCGGACCGCGCCCCGGGAGGCACGGGTGACAGCGGCCAGGCGGTCATATGCCCTCTCCAATGGGCTGCGGAGCGGGGCGGCGGTCGGGGCGGTGTCAGCCATCGCGGCGGGCTCCCTCGGGGTCGTAGAGGACGGGGCTTGCGACGGTCACCGGGACCAGCCGGTCACCGACGGGCGCGTAGAGGCGCTCGCCGACGCGCTCCCGGCCGCCCTTGACGAGGGCGAGGGCGAAGGTCCGGCCGAGAGCCGCGCTGCGGTAGCTGGAGGTGACATGGCCGAGCATCGGGACGGGCGGCGCGGGCAGCACGCTGTCGGCGACCAGCTGGGTGCCCTCGGGCAGGAGGGTGCCCGGCTCCTCGGGGAGCAGGCCGACGAGGTGCTTGCGGTCGGGGCGGGCGGTGTCGGCGCGGGCGTAGGAGCGCTTGCCGATGAAGTCGGGCTTCTTCTTGGACACCGCCCAGCTCATGCCGAGGTCGTGCGGGGTGACGGTGCCGTCGGTGTCCTGGCCGATGATCGGGTAGCCCTTCTCGGCGCGCAGGACGTGCATGGTCTCGGTGCCGTACGGGGTGATGCCGTAGGGGGATCCGGCCTCGTGCAGCGCCTCCCACAGGGTGCGGGCCTGCCATGGCGACACGTTGATCTCGTAGGCGAGTTCTCCGGAGAAGCTGATCCGGCACACGCGCGCGTCGATGCCCGCGACGGGGGTCTCGCGCCAGGCCATGAAGGGGAAGTCGTCGTTGCCGACCGCCAGTTCGGGCGCGAGGGAGCCGAGGACCGCGCGGGACCTCGGCCCGACGAGGGCGACGGTGGCCCACTGTTCGGTGACCGAGGTGCAGTGGACCCTCAGCTCCGGCCACTCGGTCTGGAGCCACTCCTCCATCCAGTCCAGGACTGCCGCCGCGTTGCCGGTGGTCGTGGTGACCAGGAAGCGGTCGGGGGCGAGACGGATGACGGTGCCGTCGTCGAAGACCATGCCGTCCAGCCGGCACATCACGCCGTAGCGGATCATGCCGACCTTCAGGGTGGACATCATGTTGGTGTAGAGCCGGTCCAGCAACACGGCGGCGTCCGGGCCCTGCACGTCGATCTTGCCGAGTGTGGAGGCGTCCATGAAGGCCACGCCCTCGCGGGCGGCGGCGCACTCGCGCAGGACGGCCGCCGTCATGTCCTCGCCGTCGCGCAGGTAGTACCAGGGGCGCTTCCACTGGCCGACGTTCTCGAAGCGGGCGCCGTGCTCGACGTGCCACTCGTGCAGCGCGGTCGTACGGACCGGGTCGTGCAGGGCGCCGCGGTCGCGGCCGGCGAGCGCGGCGAAGGAGACGGGCGTGTACGGGGGCCGGAAGGTCGTGGTGCCGAGCGCGGAGACGTCCACGCCGAGCAGCTCGGCGACGACTCCGCTCGCGAGGACGCCGGAGGTCTTGCCCTGGTCGTTGGCGGTACCGGCCGTGGTGTAGCGCTTGGTGTGCTCCACCGAGCGCATGCCGGCGCCGGTCGCCCGGGCCAGGTCGTCCACGGTGACGTCGCGTTGGAGGTCGACGAATCGGGGGGCGCCCTCGCGGCCCGGAACGCTGAAGACCTGCATGGGCGGGGTCGGCCGGGGCGGTGCGGGCACCTGCGGGAGCACGGGGGTCCGGGCGGTGTAGCCCTCGGCCTCGACCGCGCGGGCTCCGGCGGCGGCACCCTGGGCGAGGATCTCGCGCAGGTCGGAGACGCCGTTCGCGGCGCCCGCGACCTCGACGGCCTGGCGGCAGGAGTCGGGAACGAAGGTGCCGAGCGTCTCGTCGTGGCGCAGGGTGCCGCCCGCCTGGCTGAACAGGTGGGCGACCGGGTTCCAGCCGCCGGAGACGAGGAGCAGGTCGGCGGCGAACTCCCGCTGCCCCGTGGTCGTTTCGTGGGTTGCGTACGGGGCGGCGGTGACGGCGGTGAGGCGCGCCTCGCCCTCGGTGCCGGTGACGGCGTGGCCGGGCAGCACCTCGATGCCGGCCTCGCGGGCGCGGTCGGCCCACTCCCCCGGCTCGGGACGGGTGTCGACGACCGCGGCCACCGCCACGCCGGCCGCGTGCAGGTCCAGCGCCGCCGCGTACGCGCTGTCGTTGGTGGTGAACACCACCGCACGGCGGCCGGGCAGGACGCCGTACCGGTTGAGGTGGGCCCGGGCCGAGGCGGCCAGCATCACTCCGGGGCGGTCGTTGTCGGCGAAGGCCAGGGAGCGTTCGTGGGCGCCGGTGGCGAGGACGACGCGGCGGGCGCGGATGCGGTGGACGCGTTCGCGGGAGACGTGCGCGGGGGCGTCCGCGCCGAGGTGGTTGGTGCGGCGCTCGACGGCGAGGAGGTGATTGTCGTCGTAGTGGCCGAAGACGGTGGTGCGGCGCAGCACGCGGACGTCGGGGGTGGCTTCGAGGAGGGCCGCGGTCGCCGCGGCCCAGTCGAGGTGCTCGGCCGTGCCCAACAGGCTGCCGCCGGGCTCCGGTTGGTCGTCGGCGAGGACGACCCGGGCACCGCTGCCCGCCGCCGCAGCGGCTGCCGCGAGGCCGGCCGGGCCGGCGCCGACGATCAGGACGTCGCAGTGGGTGTGCACGGCGTCGTAGCGGGCGGGGTCGGGGGTGGTGGCGAGGCGGCCCTGGCCGGGGAGGCCGGTGGCGACGAGGCCTTCGTGGAGTTCGACGGTGGTGGCGGGGAGCATCGGTTCGGGGAACGGGGCCTCGATCTGGATCACCGCGTTGGGTTCCTCGACGCCTGCGGAGAAGATGCCTCGGGGGCGGCCGAGTTTGATGCTGGTGCCGGTCTGGATGATGCCGTTGGCGAGGAGGGCGGAGGCGAGGGTGTCGCCCTTGTAGCCCTGGTATGCGGTGCCGTCGAAGGTGAAGGTGAGGGGTTGGTCGCGGGCGATGCGGCCTCGGGTGGGGTGGCGGTAGGGGGTTTCTTCGCCCCCGCCGCCCCTACCCGTCCCGTCCCCAGGGGCTGCCGCCCCTTCGACCCCGCTCGGGGGCTGCGCCCCCGGACCCCCGTCGGCCCGAAAGGCCTCGTCCTCAAACGCCGGACGGGCTGTTGGTGCCGAACGAGGCTGGGAGGTGACCGGAAGAGGGCGCGAAGTCGCCGGAAGCGGCACCGCTGCCTCCGGGCGGCTCTCCCCCACCCGGTACACCGCCAGCACCTCGTTCGTCGCCGTGTTCCTCACCGCGTTGAACCAGCGTCGGCAGCCCGCCGCGTGGCTCCAGCGTTCGGCGAAGGGGCCCTTCGGGTTGGCGCGGAAGAAGAGGTAGCGGGCCCACTCCTCGTCGGTCAGGTCGGCCGGGGCGGGCGGGTAGGGGACGTGGGCCTGGCCGCCGTAGTGGAACTCGGACTCGTCGCGGGGTCCGCACCACGGGCAGGGGATCAGCAGCATGTCGTTCGGCTCCTCGAGGATCCCTAGTGGGCCACCGCGGCGGCGCCGTGCTCGTCGACGAGCGCGCCGGTGGTGAAACGGTCGAGCGTGAAGGGGGCGTTGAGCGGGTGGGGCGTGTCGTGGGCGATCGTGTGGGCGTAGACCCAGCCGACGCCCGGGGTGGCCTTGAAACCGCCGGTCCCCCAGCCGCAGTTGAGGTACAGGTTCTCGACGGGGGTGAGGCCGATGATCGGGGAGGCGTCGGGGCTGACGTCGACGATGCCGCCCCAGGTGCGCAGCACGTGGGCGCGGGCGAAGACCGGGAAGAGCTCCAGGGCGGCCGCCATCTGTTCCTCGATGATGTGGAACGCCCCGCGCTGGGTGTAGGAGTTGTACGAGTCGATGCCCGCCCCCATCACCAGCTCGCCCTTGTGCGCCTGGCTGACGTACACGTGGACGGCGTTGGACATCACGACCGTCGGGTGCACCGGTTCGAGGAGTTCGGAGACCAGGGCCTGCAACGGGTGGCTCTGGAGCGGGAGTTCGATGCCGGCCATGGCCGCGAGGACCGAGGTGTGGCCCGCCGAGCACAGGGCGACCTTGCCCGCGGCGATCGGACCGCGCGCGGTCCGGACACCGGTCACCCGGCCGCCGACCACGTCCAGACCGGTGACCTCACAGTTCTGGATGATGTCGATGCCCGCCGCGTCGGCCGAGCGGGCCAGGCCCCAGGCGACGTGGTCGTGCTTGGCGATGCCGGCGCGGGGCTGGTAGGTGCCGCCGAGGACCGGATAGCGCACGTCCGGAGACACGTTGACGATTGGGCAGACCTCTTTGACGCCGTCCGCGTCGAGCCATTCCGCGTCCACGCCGTTGAGCCGGTTCGCCTCCACGCGGCGCACGCTGTCGCGGACGTCCTGGAGGCTGTGGGCGAGGTTCAGCACGCCCCGCTGGGAGAAGAGGATCGGGTAGTCGAGTTCGTCCGCGAGGCCCTCCCAGAGCTTGAGGGCGTGCTCGTAGATGCCGGCGCTCTCGTCCCAGAGGTAGTTGGAGCGGATGATCGTGGTGTTGCGGGCCATGTTGCCGCCCGCGAGCCAGCCCTTCTCCAGCACGGCCACGTTGGTGATGCCGTGGTTCCTGGCGAGGTAGTGGGCGGTGGCGAGGCCGTGTCCGCCGCCGCCGACGACGATCACGTCGTAGGAGCGCTTGGGCTCGGGTGTGCGCCACAGCCAGTCCGGGTGTTCGGGGAGTTCGGCGCCGGGGGTGCGGGGGCTCATCGGATGTCTCCTGAGGTGCCGGGAGGGTGCGGGGACGGCGTCTCCTGCGGGCCGGGTCAGCCGCGCAGACGGGACATGGCCGGGTCGAACAGGGGCTCCTCGGCGACCACGGCGTCCACGAACCCGTCGAAGTAGCCGATCCGGACCGAGGTGCCGGGGGTCGCGAGGTGCGCCGGGAGCCATGCGTACGCGATGCCCTTGCCGATCGTGTGTCCGAAGGCGGCGCTGGTGACGTAGCCGACCGCGCGCTCACCGTCGTGGACCGGCTCCTTGCCCATGACGACGGCCCGGGGGTCGTCGATGGTCAGGCAGGTCAGCTTCCGCCGTACGTCGGCCGCGCGCCGCTCCAGTGCCGCCTTGCCGATGAAGTCCTCCTTGTCGGCCTTGACGGCGAAGCCGACCCCGGCCTCGTACGGGTCGTGCTCGTAGGTCATGTCGGTGCCGAAGGAGCGGTAGCCCTTCTCCAGGCGGAGGCTGTTGAAGGCGCCCCGGCCGGCCGCGATGCCGCCCAGCGGCTTCGCCGCCCGCCACAGGGTGTCCCAGAGCTTCTGGCCGAGGTCGGCGGTGGTGTACAGCTCCCAGCCGAGTTCGCCGACGTACGACAGCCGCATGGCCGTCACCGGGACGGACCCGATGTGGGCGCGCTTGGCGCGGAAGTACTTCAGGCCCGTGGCCGAGAAGTCCTCGTCGGTGAGCGGCTGGAGGACGTCCCGGGCGAGCGGGCCCCACAGGCCGATGCAGCAGGTGCCGGGGGTGATGTCGCGAACCTGGACGGTGCCGTCGGCGGGGAGGTGGCGGGTGAACCAGTCGAGGTCCAGGTTGCCGTTGGCGCCGACCTGGAAGACGTCGGGGGCGAGCCTCGCGACGGTGATGTCGCTGCGGATGCCGCCGTCGTGGTCGAGGAGGAGGGTGTACGTCACCGAGCCGACGGACTTGGCGACCTTGCCGGTGCACAGCCGCTCCAGGAAGTCGGCGGCGCCCCGTCCGCTGACCTCCAGGCGCTTCAGGGCCGTCATGTCGTACATCGCGACGGTCTCGCGGGTGACCTGGGCCTCGGCGCCGACGATCGGCGACCAGTACCGGGCCGCCCAGTCGTTCGGGGTGACGATCGAACGGCCTTCCACCAGGGGCGCGTTGGCCTCGTACCAGTGCGGCCGCTCCCAGCCGTTCGCCTCCAGGAACACCGCGCCCAGTTCCTGCTGGCGGGTGTGGAAGGGGCTGGTGCGGATCGGGCGCGGGTCGCCGGACGGCTGGAGCGGGTGGAGGATGTCGTAGACCTCGACGAAGTTCTGGCAGTCGCGGGCCAGTACGTACTCCGGGGAGAGCTGGTGCGGTTCGAAGCGGTTGACGTCGCACTCGTGGAGGTCGAAGGAGGAGCAGTGGCCGTCGACCAGCCATTCGGCGACGGCCCGGCCGACACCGGCGGAGTGGGTGACCCAGACGGCCTCCGCGACCCAGAAGCCCTTGACGTCAGGGGACTCGCCGAGCAGGGGCATTCCGTCGGTGGTGAAGGAGAACAGGCCGTTGATGCCCTCGTCGACCTTGGCGTCCTTCGTCGCGGGCAGCAGTGACTGGGTCTCGGTCCAGGCGTCCGCGAAGTCGTCCTCGGTGAACTTCAGGACGGACGGCATCTCCTCGGCCTCGTCGAAGGAGAGGATCTCGTCGGCCGTGATCGGCATGGGGCGGTGACCGTAGTAGCCGATGCCCAGGGTGTCGTGGCGGTCGCGGTAGTAGAGGTCGGCGTCCTGGTGGCGCAGGATCGGGCGGACCGCCTCCTCGGTCTGGCCCGCGAGCGCGGGGACCGGGCCGGTCCAGGCGAGCTGGTGGGCGAGCGGGGTGAGCGGGAGGTTCATGCCCGCCATGCGGGCGATCCTCGGGCCCCAGATGCCGGCGCAGCAGACCACGATCTCGGCTTCCAGGTCGCCCTGGTCGGTGCGGACGCCGGTGACCTCGCCGTCGGTCCGGAGGATGTCCAGGACCTCGTGGCGGGCCAGGAAGGTCACTCCGCGCTCGGTGGCCCGGCGGATCTGTGCCTCGACGGCGAGGACGGCCTTGGCGAGGCCGTCGGTGGGGATGTACAGGCCGGCGAGGACCCGCTCGCGGTTGACCAGCGGGTGCTTCTCGACGCACTCGTCTGCGGTCAGGATCCGTGACTCGACGCCCCAGGCGGTGAGCCAGCCGTGGCGGCGGTGCAGTTCGGTGACGCGCTCCGGGGTGGTGGCCACCTCCAGGCCGCCGACCTGGAGGAAGCAGGGCTGTCCGTCGACGTCGAGGGAGCAGAACTTCTCCACGGTGTAGCGGGCCAGCTCGGTCATCGTCTTGGAGGGGTTGGCCTGGAAGACCAGGCCCGGGGCGTGCGAGGAGGAGCCTCCGGTGGCGGGCAGCGGGCCCTGGTCGACGACGGTCACCTCGGTCCAGCCGCGCGCGGAGAGTTCGTCGGCGAGTGCTGCGCCGACGACGCCCGCTCCGATGATGACCACTCGGGGTCCCGCCATCGCCGCACCTCCGGATAAGTTGCTTTTTACGCAACACGATTCAGGCTGCGCAACTCAATGTGCCCGTCGCGCCGGTGGGTGTCAAGAGGGTCCGTGACCTCGCGGAACCGGCCGGAAAACGGCAGGGCCCGGTGGGCGGCGCGCACCCGCGCGCGCCGCCCACCGGGCCCCCTGGACCGGCCTACTTGAGCCAGGCGTCGACCTTGGCACGGTTGGCGTCGACCCACTTCTTGGCGGCCGCGTCCGGAGTCATCTTGTCCACGGCGATGTACTTGGCCACGACGTTCTGGTCGTCGTTGGTCCAGTTGAACTTCTTCACCAGGTCGTAGGCGGGGCTGCCGGACTTGGCGAACTTGGCGCTGACGATCTTGTCGAGGTCGTAGACCGGGTAGTCGCAGGCCACCTTGGCCGGATCCGCGTCGCAGCCGGTCTTGTAGGCGGGCAGGTCGATCTTGACCAGGGGCACCTCGGACAGGAACCACTGCGGCTCGTAGAAGTAGCCGATCACCCACTGCTTGTTCTTCTCGGCGTTGCGGTACGCCTGGATGAGCGCGGTCTCGCTGCCCGCGTACACCACCTTGAAGTCCAGCTTGAGGTTCTTGACCAGGGCCTCGTCGTTGGTGACGTACGACGGGTCGCCGTCCAGGAGCTGGCCCTTGCCGCCGGACTCCGAGGTCTTGAACTTCGCGGCGTACTTGTTGAGGTTCTTCCAGTCCTTGATGTCCGGGTGGGCCTTGGCCAGCCACGGCGGCACGTACCAGCCGATGATGCCCTTGTTGCCGGTCGAGCCGGCCTCCACGGCGGTCTTCTGCTGGGTGATGTACTTCTTCTTCAGGTCGTCGTGGCCCCAGTTCTCCAGGACGGTGTCCACCTCGCCGGTGCCGAAGCCCTGCCAGGCGATCTCCTCCTTGAGGTCCTTCTTGGTGACCTTGCACTTCAGGTCGTGCTCGGCGACGTACGCGACGACGGCCGCGTCGGCCTCGTAGCCGACCCACGGGTTGACCGCGAGGTTGAAGGTGCCGCACTTGCCCGAGCTGCCCGAACCGCCGGCCTGCGAGGAGTCGCCGACCTTCGCGCCGCCGCAGGCCGTGAGGGTGAGACCGAGGACCGCCAGGCCGGCCGCGCCGGCTCGCCAGTGTCTTGCCATCGTGTGGTGCTCCTTATGCGCTGGTGCGGCGAGCCGCAGCCTGAGTGATCCGGTCGAACATGACGCCGAGCAGGACGATGGCGAGTCCGGCCGCCAGGCCCTTGCCGTACAGCTGTCCCTGCGAGAAGCCGGCCACCACGTCGTAGCCGAGGGCGCCCGCGCCCACGAGGCCGCCGACGACGACCATCGACAGCACGTAGATCAGGCCCTGGTTGGTGGCGAGGGTCAGGGCGCCGCGGGCCATCGGCAGCTGGACCTTGGTGATGAGCTGCCAGGTGTTGCACCCGGTGGAGGTGGCCGCCTCGACGGTGGTCGCGGGCACGGTCCGCACCCCGTCCGCGATGATCTTGATGGCGACCGGGGCCGCGTAGACGATCGCGGCGACGATGGCCGTGAACCGGGTCGCGCCGAACAGGGCGAGGAACGGCACGAGGTAGACGAACGGCGGCATGACCTGGGCCGCGTCGAGGGTGGGCCGCACGAGTCGGTCGACCAGCGCGCTGCGGCCCATCCAGACCCCGAAGACCACGCCGAGCAGCATCACCAGCACGGTGGCCACCAGGGTCGAGGCGAGGGTCGTCATGGCGTCCGACCACAGTCCGGTGGCGACCAGCAGGCCCACGCACACGGCCGTCGTGATCCCGGCCCGCAGGCCGCCGAGGACCACGGCGATCCCGGCCAGGGCGGCACCGACCAGCCACCACGGGGAGTCGGTCAGCAGGGCCTGGAAGGGGTTCAGCAGACCGTTGGTGAGGGCGTCGCGGAAGCCGTTGGTCAGCCCGGACAGGTGGTCCTGCGCCCAGGTGGTCACGTCGTCGGCGGCCTTGGCGATGGTGCTGCCGGTACCGCCGTCGCCGGGGAACTCGGCCGCCCACACATAGGTGTGCGAGAGATAGACGAGGACGGCCGCCACCGCTCCCCCGGCCACGAGAAGGTGCCGACGCCACTTGAGCAGGGGGTTGCCGGACCGTCGGGCCGCCTCCGCGCGTCCGCTCGCCGCGGTGGTGACCCGGTCCAGCACGATCGCCATGACGACGATCGCGAGGCCCGCGTTGAAGGCCGTGCCGACGTCCAGGGACTGGAGGGCCTGGACGACGGTCTTGCCGAGTCCGGGGGCGTCGATCAGGGCGGCGATGGTCACCATGGCGAGGGCGGCCATGATGGTCTGGTTGACGCCCATCACCACGGTCCGCTTGGACATCGGCAGCAGCACCTTGAGCAGCGACTGCCTGCGGGTGGCGCCCATGGACTCGGCCGCCTCGACGGTCGTCGCGGGCACGTTGCGGATGGCGTGCGCGGTGATGCGGATGGCCGGCGGTGCCGCGTAGACGACGGTGGCGATGGTCGCGGAGGCGCCGCCGATGAGGAAGAACAGGGTGAGCGGCGCGAGGTAGACGAAGGTGGGCATCGTCTGCATGAAGTCCAGGAAGGGCGTGACGATCCGGTTGACCCGTTCCGACAGGCCCGCCCACACCCCGAGCGGGATCGCGAACAGCAGCGCCACCAGGACCGCGGAGAGCGTCAGCGCCAGGGTGTCCATGCTCTCCTGCCACAGGCCCTGGAGCCCGAGGAAGGTGAAGCCGGCCACGGCCAGCAGCGCGACCCGCCAGTTGGCCACCGCCCAGGAGACGTAGCCGGCCAGGCCGACCACTCCGAGCCAGCCGATCTGCGGGAGCGGACGGTCGCCGGAGGGCTGGGAGATGAGGTCCTGCACGAAGGTCACCAGGGTGTCGATGACCAGCCGGATCTCGTTGAAGAAGTACAGGAAGAGCGGGTTGGAGTTGCGGTCGGCGCCGATGGAGTCGTTGACGTCGTTGAGCCGGCGGTGCAGATCGGTGAGGTCGGCGGCGGCCAGCGACAGCGTCTGCTTGCCGCGCAGGACGACGAACAGGACGAGCCAGACGACCACGATCCCGGCGATCACCATGGACCGGCTGATCCTGCGCGCGGGGGTGACCGGAGGGGGCGTCGGGGTCTGCCGGCCCTCCCCCGAGGTCTCGGGTTTCTCCATGACGACGGTCATCACGCGTCGCCTTCCTGCCCGGCGACCACCGCGAGGATCTCCTCGTCACCGACGATGCCGAGCAGTTCGCCGTTCTCGACCACCTTGACGGGCTTCTCGGCCGCGAGGACCGCCCGGGTGGCCTCCTTGACGACGACGTCCGGACCCAACTCGGGCCCGTCCAGCGGGTCTTCGGGGGTCACCGGGCGCATGATCCAGCGCAGGGTCAGCACGTCGCCGCGCGCCACGTCCTTCACGAAGTCGCGGACGTAGTCGTCGGCGGGGGCGCCGACGAGTTCGTCGCCGGTGCCGCACTGGACCATCTTGCCGTCGCGCATGATGAGGATGCGGTCGCCGAGCTTGAGCGCCTCGGAGAGGTCGTGGGTGATGAACACCATGGTCTTGCCGACCTCGTGGTGCAGCCGGACGACCTCGCTCTGCATGTCACGGCGGATCAGGGGGTCGAGCGCGGAGAACGGCTCGTCGAAGAGCAGGACGTCCGGGTCGCCGGCCAACGCCCTTGCCAGGCCCACGCGTTGCTGCATGCCGCCGGAGAGCTGGTCGGGGTAGGAGTTCTCGTAGCCGGCCAGACCCACGAGTTCGACGACCTCCAGCGCCCGCCGGGTCCGCTCGGTCCTTCCCATGCCGCGGATCTCGAGACCGAACGCCACGTTGTCGACGACGCGGCGGTGGGGCAGCAGACCGAAGTGCTGGAAGACCATGGAGAACTTGCTGCGCCGCAGTTCGCGCAGCCGCTTCTCGTCGGCGTCCCGGATGTCCTCGCCCTCGAAGACGATCTCGCCGGCGGTGGGCTCGATCAGCCGGGTCAGACAGCGCACAAGGGTGGACTTGCCGGAGCCGGACAGCCCCATGACGACGAAGACCTCGCCGGGCGCCACCTCGAAGTTCACGTCCCGCACGGCGGCGGTGCAGCCCGTGCGCTCCATGAGTTCGCGGCGGGTGAGACCGCACAGCTCCTCGGAGTCCGGCACCCGCTCGGCCTTCGGCCCGAACACCTTCCACAGCCCGCGCACGGAGATCACCGGTGTGGGAGCCGCGTCCTCGGGGGTGCCGCGCCGCGGCGGCACCTCGGTCTTGGTGGGGGTCATGGTCGACCTCTTCTCGGCGTTCAGCCGCGGAACCAGTGCTGCGGCCGGGGTTGGATGTTCTGCCAGACGTGCTTGGTCTCGCGGTACTCGTCGAGGCCGGTCGGTCCCAGTTCCCGGCCCACACCGGAGTGCCCGAAGCCACCCCATTCCGCCTGCGGCACATAGGGGTGGTAGTCGTTGATCCACACGGTGCCGTGCCGCAGCCGCCGGGCGACCCGCTGGGCCTTCCCCGCGTCCTGGGTCCACACGGCTCCGGCGAGGCCGTACTCGGTGTCGTTGGCGATGCGGACGGCGTCGTCCTCGTCGGTGAAGCGCTCCACGGTGAGGACGGGCCCGAAGGACTCCTCGTGGACCACCCGCATGTCCTGGGTGCACTCGTCGAGGACGGTGGGCGGGTAGTAGTGGCCGTCGGCGAGGGCCGGGTCGGTGGGGCGTGCGCCGCCGCAGCGCAGGACGGCGCCCTCCGCCAGACCGGCCGCCACGTACGCCTCGACCTTCGCCAGGTGCTGCGCGGAGATCAGCGCCCCGGTCTCGGCCTCGGGGTCGAAGGGCCCGCCGAGGCGGATCAGCCGGGCCCGCCGGACCACCTCGTCGACGAAGCGGTCGTGCAGCGAGTCCTCGACGATGAGCCTGGCACCGGCCGAGCAGACCTGGCCGGAGTGCAGGAAGACGGCCGTGAGCGCGAAGTCCACGGCCGTCTCGAAGTCGGCGTCGGCGAAGACGACGTTGGGGTTCTTGCCGCCGAGTTCCAGGGCGACCTTCTTCACCGTCGCGGCCGCCGTCGCCATGATCCGCCGGCCGGTCTCCAGGCCGCCGGTGAAGGAGACCATGTCGACGCGCGGGTCCTCGGAGAGCGGCGCGCCCACCTCGGGTCCGGCGCCGAGGACGAGGTTGGCCACCCCGGCCGGCAGTCCGGCCTCGGCCAGCGCCCTGATGAGCAGGATCGAGGTGGAGGGGGTCAGCTCGCTGGGCTTGAGGACGATGGTGTTTCCGGCCACCAGGGCCGGGGCGACCTTCCAACTCGCTTGCAGGAGAGGGTAGTTCCAGGGTGTGATCAGTGCGCACACACCGACCGGCTCGTGGACCACCCGGCTGACGGCGTCGGCCCGACCGGTGTCGATCACGCGGCCGGCGTCGGTGCCGCCGAGGCCGCCGTAGTAGCGGAGACAGGAGACGACGTCGGCGATGTCGTACTCGCTCTCCACCAGTCGCTTGCCGGTGTCGAGGGACTCGGCGCGGGCGAACTCCTTGGCATCGCGCTCGACCAGGTCGGCGGTGCGCAGCAGCAGGGCGCCGCGCTCACGCTCGGGGGTGTGCGGCCAGGGTCCCTCGTCGAAGGCCCGGCGGGCGGCGGCGACGGCCGCCTCGGTGTCGGCGCGGGTGCCCTCGGAGACGGTCGCGGAGAGCGTGCCGTCGGCGGGACATCGGATCTCCCGGCGGCCCGCGGCCACCGGCTCCCGCCATTCACCGTCCACATACAGGTCTGCCACGTCGGGAGCCCTTCGAGCGATTTCGTTGCGCATCGCGCACCGCATTGCTTGTGGTGGAACACTCTGGAGAATGCGTGAACCCACGTCAAGGGGTTGGCGGATGACGGTTTAAGCACGCGGACGCCGTGCGGCCGGGCGGCCGACGGCCGGTTTCCGCGACAAGCGTCCGCGCGCAAATTCCGTGTTACCCGGCCTGCGTGCGCGCGTCGCGATGGCGGTAGTACACCGCCTTGGAGGGCGCGAGCGGCTCCTTGCCGAGGATGAGGTCGGCCGCCTTCTCGGCGATCATCATCACCGGCGCGTAGATGTTGCCGTTGGTGACGTACGGCATCACGGAGGCGTCGACGACCCGCAGCCCCTCGACGCCGTGCACGCGCATGCTGGCGGGGTCCACGACGGCCATCTCGTCGGTGCCCATCTTGCAGGTGCAGGAGGGGTGCAGGGCGGTCTCGCCGTCCTTGGCGACCCAGGCGAGGATCTCCTCGTCGGTCTCCACGGAGGGGCCCGGTGAGATCTCCCCGGCGTTGAAGGGGGCCAGCGCGGGCTGGTTGAGCAGTTTGCGGGCGACCCGGATCGCCTCGACCCACTCACGCCGGTCCTGTTCGGTGGACAGGTAGTTGAAGCGCAGCGCCGGGTGCTCCTGCGGATCCCTGCTCCTGATCTTCACCGAGCCCAGGGCGTCGGAGTACATGGGGCCCACGTGCACCTGGTAGCCGTGTCCGCCGGCGGGCACCGAGCCGTCGTAGCGGACCGCGATCGGCAGGAAGTGGAACATCAGGTTGGGGTAGTCCACGTCGTCGTTGCTGCGCGCGAAGCCGCCCGCCTCGAAGTGGTTGGTCGCGGCGGGGCCCCTGCGGAAGAGCCATTGCAGGCCGATGAAGGGGGCGCGCCACTTCGCGAGGTACGGCTGCATGGAGACGGGCTGCTTGCAGGCGTACTGGATGTAGACCTCCAGGTGGTCCTGGAGGTTCTCGCCGACGCCGGGCAGGTCGTGGACGACGTCGATGCCGAGCGCGCGCAGTTCCTCGGCGTTGCCGACGCCGGACAGCTGGAGCAACTGGGGCGAGTTGATGGCTCCGCCGCAGAGGATGACCTCCTTGGCGCGGACCTGCTGGAGCGCGCCCTTTCCGCGCCGGTACTCGACGCCGACGGCCTTCTTGCCCTCGAACAGGACGCGGGTGACGAGGGCGCGGGTGGTGACGGTGAGGTTGGGACGCTTCCTGACGGGTTTCAGGTAGGCCTTGGAGGCGGAGAGCCGGCGACCGCGGTGGACGTTGCGGTCGAACTTGGCGAAGCCCTCCTGCCGATAGCCGTTGACGTCGTCGGTGGGCGCGTACCCGGCCTCCTCGGTGGCCTTCTGGAAGGCGGTGAACAGCGGGTTGGTGGCCGGCCCGCGCTCCAGCACGAGGGGGCCGTCATGGCCGCGGAACTCGTCGTCGGGGTCGGCCGCGAGACAGTTCTCCATGCGCTTGAAGTACGGCAGACAGTGCGCGTAGTCCCAGGTCTCCATGCCCGGATCGGCGGCCCAGCGCTCGTAGTCCATGGGGTTGCCGCGCTGGAAGATCATGCCGTTGATGCTGCTGGAGCCGCCCAGCACCTTGCCGCGGGCGTGGTAGACGCGGCGGCCCCCCATGTGCGGCTCGGGCTCGGACTCGTACTTCCAGTCGTAGAAGCGGCTGCCGATGGGGTAGGTCAGCGCCGCGGGCATGTGGATGAAGACGTCCCACGGATAGTCGGGCCGTCCGGCCTCCAGGACCAGCACCTGGTTGTCCGGGTCGGCGGACAGGCGGTTGGCCAGCGCGCTGCCGGCCGATCCACCACCGACGATGACGAAGTCGTACTGCTGAGGAGCCATGGTCCCTCGTCTCGCTCGCGCCGTAGATATGCGCGGCATGCTAATACGAGTATCGCTATGCGCACCAGGTTGCGACCGACGCAACCTGGCGGGGAGATTCAGGACGAAAACACGTTTCCCGTTCGGCCGGACTTCCTACGATGGTCCGGGCTCGGAGTGCTTGCTCGACGATGCTTCGGGTACCGCGTTTGAATGAGGGTTGCATCTGTATGGGCAGGCGATTACTGAAAGCGATGTGTTCGTGACGCGTCTCAGTGGCTCCGGGGACGACCAGGCAAGGGGGTCGGCCGAGGATCCCATGGCCCTCGCGCGGGCGATCTCCGACGCCGTGGACCGCCTCGCGAACCTCTGGTCCGTCGCCGCTCAGGGCGCCCGCCTCCGCTTGTCGCCGCACCAGTTGCGGGCCCTTCAGATCCTGGAGGCGACGCCCGGACTCAACCTCACCGCACTGTCGGAGAGCATGGACATAGGCCTGCCGACCGCGAGCCGGCTCTGCGACCGGCTCGAGGCGGCCGGGCTGCTGGAGCGGACGCTGCACCCGCAGAAGCGGCGCGAGGTGCGGCTGAGCCTCACCGGTCCCGGCCTCCAGGTGCTCGACGAGGTGAGCACCCGCCGGTCACAGGCGCTCGCCTCGGTCCTCTCGGAGATGACCCCGGCCGAACGCGCAGCTCTTCACAGAGGCCTCCAGGGATTCCGGGCGGCACAGGACACGCCCGAGCCCTGAGGAGCCGCCCGAAGGGGTCCGCCCGGGGCTCCGGTCAGGCGGTACGGCCGTGCCAGTCCAGGCAGATGACGGCCGCGTCGGCCGGGAGCTCCCTGGAGCCGTGGTGCTCGATCAGGCCGGACACGACCGCGCGTGCCGTCTCGTACGCCGGGGTCGACCGGGTCGTGCCGAGAATCCTGCTCAGGGCCCGCTCGCCGAAGAGGTCGCCGGTCGCCGAGCGGCTGCCGTGCACACCGGAGCTGACCACGATGAGCCGGTCGCCGGGCTCGACGTGGAAGGTCTGCTCGTCGTAGAGCGTCTCCTCGAACATCCCGAGCGGCAACTGCGCGTCCAGCTCCACGCGTTCGACGCGCTCGCCCCGCTGCCGGAACAGCTGCGGGGAGCCCGCGTCGACGGCCCGTACGAGGCCGGTGGCGAGATGGAACTCCAGCAGCAGGGTGGAGGCGTACACCTTGCCGCCGTACTGGGCGAAGACCGCCTGGTCGGCGAGACAGGCCTGATCGGCGAGGCCTATGCCGGCCCGGCGGGCGTTGCGCAGGGCGCCCACCGTCAGGCTGGTCAGCAGGGCGGCGTTGATGCCCTCGCCCATGCCGTCGGTGACGGACAGGACGAGATGGTCGGCGCTGGTGGACCAGTCGAAGTTGTCCCCGCCGATGGAGTAGGCGGGTTCGAGATGGGCGCCGATGGCGTACTCCTCGCGCGCGCACCCGCGGCCGGGCAGCAACTGCCACTGCATCTCGGCGGCCAGCGTGAGCCGACGGGTGCGACGGGCCTGGAGGTAGAGGTCGGTGTCGCGGCCGGCGGTGGTGACCTCATGGCCGAGCGCCGTCGCGAAGTCCCCGAGGAGCAGGACGGTCTCGGGGGCCGCGGCGCCCGCGGGCAGCCGTACGGACAGCACGCCGAGGCGGTCCCCGCGCACGGTGATGGGCAGGTGCACCAGGTGGCCGGCCGGGTCGCTCAGGTCCTCGACCACCGGGCTCTGACGGGTGAAGGCGCTGCCCGCCGGGCCTTCGTGGGCGGACACCGGCTCCTCGGTGTGCGGCAGATGGGAGACCGGCTGGAGCACGGCCAGTCCGTAGTCGGCCAGCAGGAGCGTCACGTCCTGGGCGCCGGCCCGCTCGGCCAGCAGACGGCGGGCGGTGGCGACCAGCGCGTGCGGAGGGGCCGCGCGCAGCTGGGCTTCCATGGACGGAAGCGACTCGAAGGCGTTCACGACATCCACCCTTTCACCATGTCTCCTCCACGCTATCGCGCGGGTGACCGGTCTCAGGGGCGATGGGACGAGGAGGCCGTGCGGCTCACTCAGGACGCCGGGTGCGGGACGGTGTGACACAGCAGCAGGCAGACGTCGTCGTCGCGCTCCGAGTCGTGCAGCAGGGGCTTCAGCAACGCCTCGGCGGCCGCGTCCAGGTCCTGTTCCAGCTCCGGGGTGCTGAGCCCGGCCAGCGCCTGGCGGAGCCGCTCGATGCCCGGGTCGATGCCGTGCGTCCGGCGTTCGACCAGTCCGTCCGTGTACAGCACCAGGGACGAACCCGCCGGGAGCCGGGTGACGTGGTCGGCGTAGGTGAAGGCGATGGGAATGCCCAGCATCACGCCGGGAGCGTCGTCCAGTATCCGCACCGAGCCGCCGGCGTCGCGCACCACGGCGGGCGGATGGCCCGCCGACGCCCAGACCACCTCGGGGTCCCCGGGACGGAAGCGGGCGATCATCGCGGTGGCGTACAGCTGGGGTTGCAGATGGCGGAGCATGCGGTGCAGGTGCGTGAGGATCTCCGCCGGGGAGTTGTCCTCCACGGCGTAGGCCCGCAGTGCCGTGCGCAGTTGGCCCATGACGACGGCGGCGTGCATCCCGTGCCCGGTCACGTCCCCTATGACGGCCAGCAGACTGCCGTCGGGCTGGAGGAAGGCGTCGTACCAGTCGCCCCCGATGTTCATGCCCTGGGTGGCCGGGAGGTAGCGCGCGGCCAGGAGCAGGCCGTCGGGGTCGGGCAGCTCGGTGAGCTGGGCGCGCTGGAGGGCCTCGGCGGTGTCGCGGTGCTGCTCGTAGCGGCGGGCGTTGTCCAGGGCGACACCGGCCCGGCGGCCGAGTTCGACCAGCATCAGGCAGGTGTCCGCGTCGAAGCGGGGGCCGGGGGCGATGAGGGTGAGGACACCCAGCAGGCGGTGTGTGATCAGGGGAATGGCGAGCAGGGGCCGGTCCGGTGACATGGCGGCGGGCGGGAGGTCGTCGGTGCCCGGCAGGTTCCCGGGGTGCGCGGCGGCGTGCTGGGGGCGGCCGGTGCGGGCGGCGACCACCGCGGCCCTGGAGTGTTCCTGCACGGGGCCGGTCTCCTCCTCGCCCTGCTCCTCGTCGAAGAGCCAGACGTCGAGGCGTGCCGCGTACTCCGGCACCAGCAGGTCGGTCAGCCGGCGCAGGACTTCGGTGGGGCTGAGGGAGGAGGTGATGGCCGCGCTGGCGTCGGCGAGGAAGTTCAGCAGGCGCCGGGCCCGCTCCACCTCCGCCCGCGCGGACCGCTCGGCCTCCAGCAGTTCCCGCTGGGCGAGTGCGGCGGCCTCCAGGTCGGAGTGCAGCGCGAGGACACCCTGGTTCGTCTGGTGCAGCTCCTCGCGGTGCAGCTGGACGAGTCGTTCCTGCTCGTCCAGGAGGCGCAGTACGGCGGCGGTGTCCTCGTCGGCGGACAGCAGGGCCCCGGACGGCGACGGGCGGCCGGTGCGACCGCCGGGCGCGGGCGGGTTCGGCAACGGGCAGGAGAGCACCGGCTCCGAGGCGGTCCCGTCCTCGGCGGTCCCGTCGTCGAAGGGCGGCAGCGTCCCGTCGTCGAAGGGCCGCAGTCGGACGTCGAGCCGCCCCTCGTGCTCGGTGCCGCGGGTGAGGAGGCGGAGCTCCCAGGTGCCACCTTGGTCGAGGCAGTGCCGCAGCCGGGCGGACAGGGAGGTCAGGAAGCGGGCCCGGTCCAGCGCCGGGGTGCCGGCGGCCACGACGATGCCGGCGGCGGCGGCCCGGGCACGGGCCGCGTCGGCCGCCGACGCGATCTTCCAGACGTCGGTGTTGTCGGTCATGGACTTCCGTCCGCGGCGGGGGTCAGGACGGCCACGCTGGTGTCGTCCCGCAGCGGGCGCGCGGCGCTGCCGGCGTCCCGCAGGACGACCGCGGCCACCACGGCGGGATCGTGGGCGAGGAGCAGGGGGTCGAGGGGCGGCACCCAGCGGCCCGGCAGTCCGTCGCTGTGCAGGACGAGCAGGCTGTCGCGCCCCCAGTCGGCCTCGCGCAGCGGCACGTTGGCGGGGAAGTGCGCCCCGACGATGCCCGGGTGCGAGATGAAGGGCTGCCACCCGGTGCCGGTGCGCACCCTGGCGCCGATGTTGCCGACCCCGGCGAAGGCCAACCGGCCGGTGTCCTCGTCGAGTTGGGCGACCCCGACGGCCGCGCCGCGGGTCGTCCGCAGCACGGTGTGCAGGCGTCGCAGGAGGTCTGCGGGCGGCAGGTCGGCGTCGCGGCGCAGTTCCTCGACGGCGGCGGTGGACGCCTCGGCGGCCTTCTCGCCGTGGCCGAGTCCGTCGGCGAGCAGCAGGGTGACACGGGGGCCGGAGCGGGCCCAGGCGAAGGCGTCACCGGAGTGTTCGGCGTGCGCGTAGGAGGCGGTGACGCCCCCGGCCCGGACGTTCTCGCCCGCCCGGAGGGTCTCGCCGGCCCGGACGCCCCCGCCGACCCGCACGCTCCCGCCCGCCCGGAGACCCCGCCCGGCCCGGACGCTGCCGCCGGTCCGCAGTCCTCCCCCGGCCGGCCCCGAGCCCGCGGCGCGGGACGTCCGCGCCCGGGTGATGCGCGCGACGGCGACGGTGCCCTCCCCGGGCCGGCTGTGCAGGTCGAAGTCGTCGGCGACGCGCCGGCAGGTGCCGAGCCCCGCCCCGAGGGAGGCGGCGGAGGTCGTGTAGCCGTCCGTGCTGGCCGCCCCGACGTCGCCGATGCCGGGCCCGTGGTCGAGCGAGACTATCTGGACGCAGGGTTCGGTCCCCGCGCGGGAGTCGGCGGGGCTGACCAGGTTGATGACGATACGGCCGCCGCTGGCGTGCTTGACGAGGTTGGTGGCCAGTTCGGTGGCGACCAGCGCCGCGGCCGCAGTGCTGGCGGCGTCGAGCGACACCTCGGCACAGGCGGCCTCCGCTGCCACGCGCGCGTCCCGGACCCTGGTGCTCTCCTGGACCGGGATGTCCCAGACCCTGCTCATGGCGCCCCCGTGCGGGGCGAGGGCAGCCCGGCGGCCCAGTCGGTGACGGTGACGGTGGTGCCCTCCCCGGGACGGCTGTCGAGGGCGAACTCCTGGACCAGCCGTTTGGCCCCGCTCAGGCCCATGCCCAGGCCGCCCCCGGTGGTGTAGCCGTCGGTCATGGCGAGTTCGACGTCCCGGATGCCGGGGCCGTTGTCCACGAAGGACAGGCGCAGTCCGCGGGCGGCGCCCTCCTCCAGTGTCGTCATCTCCACGTGCCCGCCGCCGCCGTGCACCAGGGTGTTGCGGGCGAGTTCGCTGGCCGCGGTCACCAGTTTCGTCTGCTGGACCAGGCCGAAGCCGAGGTCGGCGGCGGCCCGGCGGACCTGCTGGCGCACCCAGGCCAGGTCGGCGTCCGAGGCGATGGGCAGCCGGGCGGTGGGGGCGGGTGGGGCATGCATCAAGCATCCCCTTCCGGGTGTGCGGAGGCGGCCGACCCGGGGGCGCGCCCGAGGAGGGACAGCGCCCTGTCGACGTCCAGGGCCGTCACCAGGCCGGGCAGGGTGAGGCCCAGTTCGACCAGGGTGATGGCCACGGCGGGACGCATACCGGCCACGACGGTCCGGGTGGCGAGCAGTCGGGCGTTGGCCGCGATCTCGGCGAGGATGCGGCCGAGGAAGGAGTCGACGATCTCCACCCCGGAGATGTCGATGACGACTCCGCCCACCGGCACCGGGTGGTGGGCGATCCGGTGGGAGATGTGGTCCTGGAGCTGCTCGGCGGTGCCGTCGTGCAGCTCTCCCTGCAGGGTGACCAGCAGGACGTCTCCCAGTGCCAGGACCGGCACCGAGGAGGCGGGGGTGGCGGGGAGGCCGCTCACCGCGGGCTCCCTCCCTGGGCCGGGCCCTGGGAGACGACGATGCCCTGCTCGGTGAGCGCGTAGGCCAGGGCGTCGGCCAGGCCGGCCCGGGTGATGATCGTCCCGAGGTCGATGCCGAGGTGGACGATGGTCTGCGCGATCGCGGGACGGATCCCGGAGACGATGCACTCGGCGCCCATCAGGCGGGCCGCGGCGACCGTCTTCATCAGATGCTGGGCGACCAGCGAGTCGACGGTCGGCACGCCGGTGATGTCGAGGATGGCGTAACGGGCCCGCTGGTCCACGATCGCCTCCAGCAGGCTCTCCATCACGACCTGGCTGCGGGCGCTGTCGAGGGTGCCGATGAGCGGGACGGCGACGATGCCCTCCCACAGCTTGATGACGGGGGTGGCCACCTCGAGGAGCTGGAGCTGCTGCCGGGCGATGAGTTCCTCACCCGCGCTCACGCTCGTCTCCATGACCACCAGGCGCAGCGTGCCCATCAGGACGGTCAGCGCGAGCAGACAGGCCGTGGGGTGCTCGTCGGGCGCGTCCTCGAACTCGGCCCTCAGCAGCGCGAGGGCCGGCTCGCGCAGGCCCGCGACCTCGCCGGCGACCTGGGCGGAGCTGAATCCGGCCTGGGTCCGGGAAGCGGCCATCCGCCCGAGCTGGTCACGGACGGCGCCGAAGCCCGGGGCCTGGACGTCCTCCAGCCGGCCGGAGCGGGCCACGTCGGCCAAGGCGTCCACGACGGCCTTGCAGGCCTCGACGGCCTCGTCACGTGAGACGGTGAAGACGGTGCGGAACAGGGGCGCGTCCGCCCAGCGCTGGGCGATCTGCTCGCGCCTGCGTTCCAGGAACCCGCCGAGCTCCTTCGCCACCCCGTCGGCCGTGTCGTGGTCCGCCACCTGCATCGTCTCCTGCCGCTGTCTCGTCAACCCACCTCACCGCGGGCCATCTTGCAATTATTGCCTTATGACAAACATTATCGTCGCCGCCCATCCCGAACAACACGGGATCGTCACAACCGACCGGTGGGGTCCCCGTCGCCGCCGGGCCGCCCGCGCCAGTCCAGGCAGACGACCAGGGCGTCGTCGTCCGCGAGCGCTTCACCGCGATGACCGGTCAACTCCCGCAGGATCGCACGCGGCACCTCGGCGGCGGGCAGCAGCCGGGTGGCGTGGACGGCCCGGGTGAGAGCCGCGTCGCCGTACGCCTCGCCGCGCGGGGAGGCCACGGTGTGCACTCCGTCACTGACGAAGACCAGCCGGTCGCCCGGCTCCACCTGGAAGTCCTGGGCGACATAGTCCGTCTCCTCGAACATGCCCAACGGCAACTGGGCGTCGAAGTCGACGCGTTCCACGGTCCCCTCGCGCAGCCGCAGCAGCTGGGGGGAGCCCGCGTCCACGACGCTCGCCCGGCCGGTGCTCAGGTCGAAGTCGAACATGAGGACCGACAGATAGCAGCGTCCCTGGTAGTGGGCGTAGACCGCCTGGTCCGCGAGAGCGGCCTGGTCGGCGATGGGGATGCCGGCGCGCCGGGCGTTGCGCAGGGCGTTGATGGCCAGGTTCGTCAGGAGGGACGCCTCTATCCCCTCCCCCATGCCGTTGGTCACGTAGAGGCTCAGATGGTCGGCGGTGGCCGACCAGTCGAAGTTGTCGCCGAAGATGGCGTACGCCGGTTCCAGCTGGGCCGCGAGGTCGTACTCGGGCCGGGAACAGGAGCGTCCGGGCAGCAGCTGCCACTGCATCTCGGCGGCCAGGGTGAGCCGGTCCTTGCGGCGCGCCTGGAGGTAGAGGTCGGTGTCGCGCTCGGCCACGAGCACCTCGTGCCCCAGCACGTCGGCGATCTCGACCAGTTCGGACTCGTACCGGTGGGCCTCGTCGGCCGTGGCCAGCGTGACCGTCAGCACGCCGAGGCGGTCGCCGCGCACACTGACCGGCAGATGCAGACGGACCTGCCCGTCCGGGAGGTCCTCGCGGTACGGCCGCTGGGAACCGAAGGCCCGGCCGGCCGGACTGTTGTGCACGGACACCGGGTCGAGCGTGTGCGGCAGCACCGAGACCGGCTGGAGCACCGTCAGGCCGTAGTCGGCCATGAACAACTCGACGGACCGGGCGCCGTACCGTTCGGCGAGGACGGCGCGCACGGCGTCGAGAAGCTCGTGGGGAGCCGCTGTCCGCAGGGCGCGTTCAGCGGCCTCGAATCTGTTCACGATGAGCAATACACCATCTTTCGCCGGGGGACGTGGGGCCTCGCTCGGGAGACCCGCCATGTGCACGAGCTGTGTGGGTCGCGGCGGCCCACCGGGGGCCGGAGCCGCGCCTAGTACGCTGACAGGCACCCCAGTGCCTGCGAGAGTGTGACCGTGACTGCCTTCCGCCGCCCCGCGCCCGATGAGGTGGCGCGCGTGACCACGACGGCCGTCGAGTTGCTGGAGTTCGTGTGGGGCAGGGCCTCGACCGCGCCCGCCTCCGCGTCCCAGCTGCGGGTGCTGCACATCCTGGAGCACCATGACGGCCTCAACCTCCGCGCGCTCGCCGAGTCCCTGGCCTCCACACCGCCGTCCACGAGCCGGCTGTGCGACCGGTTGGTGGCCGCCGGATTCGTCGAGCGGGTGACAGGCGTCCAGGACCGCCGCGAGGTGAGGCTGCACCTCAGCAGTCGGGGCCGGGCCCTGCTGGCCGATCTGCGGGCCCGCCGGGAGAGGGAGCTGAGCAGGGTGCTGGCGGACATGCCCGCCGCAAAGCGGGTCGCGCTGCTGGAGGGGCTGGAGGCGTTCTGTGCCTCGGCCGCGACGCAGCTGCACGACACCCAGGAGTCCGACAGCCGGACCGCCTGAGCCGCGCCGGGCGGCACCGGTGCCGCCGTCACCCCGCGGCGACGGCGCCCCACGCACGGAGCGGTCTCCGTCAACCGGAGCATTCCAGGTCCTTCCCCGCGCACGTCCGACACGGCCACTTTGTTGCCTCCTGACTATTGTTGTCAAACGGCAACAGTGCGCTTTCGCGGCCCTTACTCCGACTCGCTTACCCCGAATCGGCGCGAACTGTGATGGTTGTGTGCCATCTCTCTCTAACGAGTGGTATCTGGCCCCGTCAGGCGTTCCCGTGTGCGACGGAGTGCGACCTCACAGGCCGGCGCACACGGCCGTGAAGGCGGGGTGAAAAACGGGAGCGGCACCTCCGGTGTGCGCCGGAGGTGCCGCTGGTGATCGCGGAGTCGTGTGGCCGGGCCGGGTCAGCGGGTGCTGAGCATGCCCTCGCGCAGCCGGGCCAGCAGTCGGGCGATCAGCCGGGAGACGTGCATCTGGGAGACCCCGAGGCGTTCGGCGATCTGGGCCTGGGTGAGTTCCTCGACGAAGCGCCAGTGGATGATCCTGCGGTCGCGGTCGTCGAGCGAGGCGATCATCGGCGCGAGGGCGTGGAAGTCCTCGACCAGGCCGAGCGCCGGGTCCTGGCCGCCGATGAAGTCGGCGAGCGCACTCTCCCCGTCCTCACTGCCGTTGATCGCCGCGTCCAGGGACGCCGACCGGTAGGCGTTGGAGGCCAGTTGGGCCTCGACGACCTCCTCCTCGGGCAGGCTCATCAGCTCGGACAGCTCCGCGGTGGTCGGAGTGCGGCCCAGCCGGCTGCTCAGCTCCTCGCTGGCGCGGGCGAGTTGCACCCGGGCCTCCTGGAGCCGGCGCGGCACGTGCACGGCCCAGGAGGTGTCGCGGAAGAACCGCTTGATCTCGCCGACTATGTAGGGGACGGCGAAGGAGGTGAACTCCACCTCACGGGTCAGCTCGAACCGGTCGATCGCCTTGATCAGGCCGATCATGCCGACCTGGACGATGTCCTCCCGCTCCTCCTGGCCCCGGCCGCGGAACCGGCCGGCCGCGTAGCGGACCAGGGAGATGTTCATCTCGATCAGCGTGTTGCGGGCGTACTGGTACTCGGGGGTCCCCTCCTCCAGGACCGCGAGCTTCTCGAAGAACAGCTTCGACAGTTCGCGCGCGTCCTTGGGAGCGACCTGGGAAGGGTCGGTGATCTCCGGCATACCCGCCGTCCGTCCGGCAGTTTGCACGGTCGTCGCCATCATGTGCCCCTCCACAGGGTGTCCTTGCCCGAGCCGGTCCGGTGACCGGCGATCAGCCGTCTACCCCCACCTCCTGCGCATATGCCCGCCGTTCGCGGATCTTCCGCGACTCTTCCGCGACCGGGGGCACGGCGGCAGGGAGTGAGTCCGGGGCTGCCGGGCATCCGCTCTCCGGGCCGCACCGCGGCCCGCGACCAACTGTCCTACCCTCCGGGAGATTCGGCGTGATCCTCGATGACAGACCCGCGTCCCCCGCATCCGGCGCGGAGACCCGCAAGCTGCGGCTGCGGCGCCGCCTGGAGCGGCTGATCGGCGTCGCCGCCACCGAAGGCAACGAGCTGATCCCCTTGCGCAACGGCGATCGGATCTTCCCCGCGATGCTCGGGGCGATCCGGTCGGCACGGCACACGATCGACATGATGACGTTCGTCTACTGGCGCGGCGAGATCGCGCGCGACTTCGCCGCCGCTCTCGCCGACCGCGCCCGGGCGGGCGTGCGGGTACGGCTGCTGCTCGACGGCTTCGGGGCCAAGGAGATCGAGCCGAGCCTGCTGGACCTCATGGACACCGCCGGAGTGCAGGTGGCCTGGTTCCGCAAGCCGGTCTGGCTGTCGCCGTTCAAGCAGAACCACCGCTGCCACCGCAAGGCCCTGATCGTCGACGAGCACACCGCGTTCACCGGCGGGGTCGGCATCGCGGAGGAGTGGTGCGGCGACGCCCGCAACCCCGGGGAGTGGCGGGACACCCATGTCCAGGTGCGCGGCCCGGCCGTGGACGGCATCGCCGCCGCGTTCGCCCAGAACTGGGCCGAGTGCCACGACGAACTCTTCGACGAGCGCGACCGTTTCACCGAGCACCGCCAGGCCGGCTCGTCGGTCGTGCAGGTGGTGCGCGGTTCCGCCAGCATCGGCTGGCAGGACATGCAGACCCTCATCCGGGTGATGCTCGCCTCCGCCGAGGAGCGGTTCCGGCTCGCCACCGCGTACTTCGCGCCCGACGCCTACTTCGTCGGCCTGCTGTGCGACACCGCCCGGCGGGGCGTGCGCGTGGAGATCCTGCTCCCCGGCCCGCACACCGACCAGCGCGCCTGTCAGCTCGCCGGTCAGCAGCACTACCGGAGGCTGCTGGAGGCGGGGGTCCGGATCCGGCAGTACCAGCCGACGATGATGCACGCCAAGATCATCACGGTCGACTCGGTCGCCTCCCTCATCGGCTCCACCAACTTCAACCGCCGTTCCATGGACCACGACGAGGAGGTCATGCTCGCCGTGCTCGACGAGACGTTCACCGCCGCACTCGACCGGGACTACGAGGCCGATCTGGAGCACAGCGTGGACATCGAACTCGCCAGGTGGAAACGGCGTCCGGCGCTCCAGCGGGCCAAGGAAGCGGCCGTGACCCCGATCCGGCGTTTCCTGTGAACGGCCGGGAAGCCGGGGACGCCCGGAGTCGCGGTCGCAAACGCGCTGTAGCGCAGAGTGCGTATAGTTGCGTTGTGAGCAACTACAACCCGGACAACGAAACGACAGGGTCGTCGAGCGGCGGAGTGCAGTCCGTCGACCGGGCCATTCACGTACTGGAGATCCTGGCCCAGCGCGGCGAGGCCGGCGTCAGTGAGGTCGCCGGCGAGATCGACGTCCACAAGTCCACGGCGTTCCGGCTCCTGGGGGCCCTGGAGGCGCGGGGCCTGGTGGAACAGGCCGGGGAGCGCGGGAAGTACCGGCTCGGCTTCGGGATCGTGCGGCTGGCCGGCGCGGTCACCGGGCGCATCGACATCACCCAGCAGAGCCGCCCGGTCTGCGAGGACCTGGCCGAGGAACTCGGCGAGACCGTCAACCTCGCGGTGCTCCAGGAGAGCTACGCGGTCAACCTCTACCAGGTGCGCGGCCCGGGTGCCGTCACCGCGCAGAACTGGGTCGGCCAGCTGACCCCGCTGCACGCCACCTCCAGCGGCAAGATCCTGCTGGCCCACCTGCCCGAGAAGGAGCGCTCCGCGCTGCTGACGGAGACCGGCCTGAAGAAGGTCACCCCGCGCACCATCACCGCGAAGACCAAGCTCGAGCGGAACCTCGCCGAGGCCCGGGAACGCGGGTACGCCTGGGCCCTGGAGGAGCTGGAGCTGGGTCTGCACGCCATGGCCGCGCCGGTACGCGACCGGGACGGCGAGGTCATCGCGGCGCTCAGCGCCTCGGGGCCCGCCTACCGGCTCTCCGAGGAGCGCCTGCACGAACTCGCCCCGGTCCTGGTCAAGGGCGCGCAGGAGATCAGTCACCGCATGGGCTACCTGGGCTGACCGCCCAGCCGGGCCTGCACCCAGTCGTGGAACTCCCCGATGTGGTGCTCGCTGGGCACGAGGACACCGCCCTTGGCGTAGAGCCGTGAGCTCATCCCGGGCTGGGTGCGCTCGCACGCGTCGAAGTCCTGCCGGTTGACCCGGTCGAACAGTTCCACCGAGCGGCTGACGTCCTTGCCGCTCTCGACGACGTGCGGAAGGTAGAGCCAGTCGCACTCGACGACCGTCCGGTCCGCGGCCATCGGATACATCCGGTGCAGGATCACGTGGTCGGGCACCAGGTTGACGAAGACCTGCGGCCGCACGGTGATCGCGTAGTAGCGGCGGTCCTGGTCCTCCGAGACTCCGGGCAGCCGGTCCAGGCCCTCCGAGCCGTCCACGGTGAAGCCCTGGACGTCCTCGCCGAACTCCGCGCCGTGGCCCACGTAGTACTGGGCGGCGTAGCCGTCGGCGAACTCCGGGAGCACCTCGGTGAGTTCGGGGTGGATCGTCGCGCAGTGGTAGCACTCCATGAAGTTCTCGATGATCAGCTTCCAGTTCGCCTTCACGTCGTAGACGATCCGGCGGCCGACGCTGAGGTGGTCGATGTCGTAGCGCTCGATGGACTCGGTGTCGCCGAGCCGGGTGATCACGTCCTGGATCACCTCGTCGAAGGGCGGCGGGTCCTCGGCGAGGCAGACCCACACATAGCCGAGCCACTCGCGTACGGCCACACTCGCCAGGCCGTACTCGGTACGGCCCACGTCCGGCATCTTCGTCAGGTTCGGGGCGGCGACGAGCTTGCCCGTCAGGTCGTACGTCCAGGCGTGGTAGGGGCATTGGAAGGCCCGCTTGACCTCGCCGGACTCCTCGGTGCACAGCTTGGCGCCGCGGTGCCGGCACACGTTGAACCAGGCGCGGATCGAGTTGTCCCGGGCGCGTGCGACCAGGATGCTCTCCCGGCCCACCTGCACGGTCCTGAAAGCGCCGGGTCGGGGCAGGTCGTCGGCGCGGACGGCGCAGAACCACATCGCTTCGAAGATGCGCTCCTGCTCCTGGGCGAAGATCCCGGGATCCGTGTAGGAGGCGCCGGGGAGGGTGGCGATCAGACTGTCCGGCAGGCTGGTCGAGGTCACAGGGCACTCCTCGGGGATGTCGTGGACCGGTGAGGCACGCCCGGCCGGGGCCGGCGGCGTTCTGTGGGCAGTCGCGGCGGTGAACGGTCAGGCCGCGGCGGCGAGTTGCTTGCGCCAGCGCATGAACAGCCGCGGCTGGTTCATCCCGAGCACGGCGACCGGATGCTCCCCGCGCCGGTAGACGGCCAGGACGTTGCGGTCGTCCCGGGCGCCTTCCTCGATGGTCACGCTGTCGGCACCGGCCGCGTGACCGGCGAACTGGATCCTGACGCCGTACTGGTCGGACCAGAAGTACGGCGGCCTCGGCGCGGCCGGTTCCACCGCTCCCCCGGCCAGCAGCGCGGCCACGGCCGCGTCGGGCCGCTCCAGGGCGCCGGTCCAGTGCTCCACGCGGCGGTGCAGGCCCGCGCGCGGGTCGTACCAGGAGGCGCAGTCGCCGACCGCGACGACTCCGGCGAGGCCGGTGCGTCCGTCGGTGCCGCAGACCACGCCGTCGGCGAGTTCGATGCCGGAGCCGGCCAGCCACTCGACACAGGGGCGGGCGCCGACGCCCACGACCACCAGGTCGGCGGGCAGGCTGCGGCCGTCCTCCAGCAGGACGGCCTCGACCCGGCTCTCGCCGCTCAGTCCCTTGACGCCGACTCCGCACAGCAGTCGTACGCCGTGGTCGGCGTGGAGGGCGGAGACGATCCCGCCCATGGCGGCGCCGAGCGGCCCGGCCAGTGGGGTGGGGGCCGCTTCGACCACGGTCACGTCGAGTCCGAGGGCGTACGCCGTGGAGGCGACCTCGGCGCCCACGAAGCCGCCGCCGATCACCACCAGCCGTCCGCCCAGGGCGAGTTCGTCGCGCAGGGCACGGGCGTCGTCCAGGGTGCGCAGGGTGTGCACCCCGGCGAGGCCCGCCGTGCCGGGCAGGGTGCGGGCGGTGGCGCCGGTCGCGATGACGACGCCGTCCGCCCTCACCTCGCTGCCGTCGGCGAGCCGTACGGCGCGCCGCGGGCCGTCGAGTCCGGTGGCGCGGACGCCGAGCAGCCACTCCGCGCGCAGGTCCTCGTCGTCCGTCTCCAGCGCGAGGTCGGCCTCGCCCAGGGAGCCGGCCAGGAACTCCTTGGACAACGGCGGTCTGTCGTACGGGCGGTGGAGTTCGTCGCCGATGACGACGAGCCGTCCGTCGTAGCCCCGCTTGCGCAGGGAGCGTGCCGCCGACAGGCCGGCGAGCGAGGCGCCGACCACGGCGACGGTTTTCACGCGGGTCCCCCGGCGAGCCGGACGGCCACGCAGGGCGGCAGGTTGGGGGCGTCCGTGGAGAGCTGGACGTAGATCATGCCGTCCTCGACGCGGACCTCGTGGGTGCGCACCGGGCGCTTGGCCGGCGGGGCGTCGACGGCACCCGTGCGCAGGTCGAACTTCGAGGCGTGCAGCGGGCATTCGACCTCGCAGCCCTCCAGCCAGCCGTCGGCGAGCGAGGCGTCCTGATGGGTGCAGGTGTCGTCGATGGCGAAGACCTCGCCGTCGTCGGTGTGGAACACCGAGACCGGCGGATCGATGTCGAGCCGGTAGGCCTCGCCTCGGGGAAGATCCACGAGACGGCACGCGGGAATCATCATGACACCTCGGTGCGTATAGCGAAACGGATTGCGGTGAACGCAACGTCAGTGTGCGGGCGCCCGCAAACCCTTGTCAAGGAGTCCAGGGGGCGGACACGGTCGGCGCTCATGGTTGCTCCCTGCGCAACCAAATGCACATTGAGAAACGTCACAGCACGACCACGGAGCGCAGCACCTCACCCCGGTGCATCTTCTCGAAGGCCTTCTCCACGTCCCCGAGGCCGATGGTCTCGGAGACGAAGGCGTCGAGGTCGAAGCGTCCCGACAGGTAGAGGTCGATGAGGGCCGGGAAGTCACGGGAGGGCAGACAGTCGCCGTACCAGGAGGACTTGAGCGAGCCGCCGCGCCCGAAGACGTCGAGGAGCGGCAGCTCCAGCTTCATCTCCGGGGTCGGGACCCCGACCAGGACGACGGTGCCGGCGAGGTCGCGGGCGTAGAAGGCCTGCTTGTACGTCTCGGGGCGGCCGACCGCCTCGACGACGACGTCGGCGCCGAAGCCGCCGGTCAGTTCGCGGATCGCCTCGACGGGGTCGGTCTCGCGGGAGTCGACGGTGTGGGTGGCCCCCATCCCGGTGGCGCGTTCCAGTTTGCGCGGGTCCACGTCGACGGCGATGACCTTGGTCGCCCCGGCGAGCCGGGCCCCCGCGACGGCGGCCGTGCCGACTCCGCCGCAGCCGATGACGGCGACGGAGTCCCCGCGGCCTACCGCGCCGGTGTTCACGGCCGCGCCGAAGCCGGCCATGACCCCGCAGCCGAGCAGGCCGGCGGCGGTCGCCGGGGCGGCGGGGTCGACCTTGGTGCACTGGCCGGCGGCGACCAGGGTCTTCTCGGCGAAGGCGCCGATGCCGAGGGCGGGGGCGAGCGGGGTGCCGTCGGTGAGGGTCATCTTCTGCTGCGCGTTGTGGGTGGCGAAGCAGTACCAGGGCTTGCCCTTGCTGCATGCGCGGCAGGTGCCGCACACAGCGCGCCAGTTGAGGATGACGAAGTCGCCGGGTGCGAGGCCGGTGACGCCCTCCCCTACGGCTTCGACACGGCCGGCCGCCTCGTGGCCCAGCAGGAAGGGGAACTCGTCGTTGATCCCGCCCTCCCGGTAGTGCAGATCGGTGTGGCAGACCCCGCACGCCTCCACCTTCACCAGCGCCTCGCCGGGCCCCGGGTCGGGGACGACGATCGTCTCGACGGAGACGGGGGCGCCTTTCGCCCGGGCGACGACAGCAAGAACCTCATGAGCCATGGGTCACTCCTCCGACTACGTTTGGTTGCCTCATCCGCGACACGACGCGCTATGCGCAACTGAGCATCGGGGAGGGGAAGCCGGGGGTCAAGGGGTCGGTTCCGGCCGGGCGGGGGGGAGGGATGCGCGGCGGGGG